>CAZRZB010000001.1:0-19357 GCA_964604435.1 uncultured Aestuariivirga sp.
CCTATATCCTGGAAACCGAACACGGCATCGAATTGCCGCGGCGCCTGCAGATCGAGTTCTCCAGGACGGTGCAGGCCATTGCCGACGGCGAGGGCGTGGAGCTTTCGGCCGAGCGCCTGTGGCGCAGCTTCGAGGGCGAATATCTCGACGGCAACGGCCGCTTCGGCTTCATCGAGCACACGGCGGCTTCCGACCATGGCGACCAGGATTTGACCGCGGTGATCAGCGACGACGGCAAGCGCCGCACCATCCGCGGCCACGGCAACGGCCCGGTCGATGGCTTCGTCGACGCCATGCGGAAGGAATCGGGCCTCGCCTTCGACGTGGCCGACTACCGCGAACACGCCATGGGCCACGGGGCGAATGCGGCGGCGATCGCCTATGTGGAACTCAGGCTGGCCGACGGCTCATCGCTGTTCGGCGTGGGGATCGACAAGAACATCGTGGTGGCTTCGCTTAAAGCTGTCGTTTCAGGCGTGAACCGGGCGCTGAAGCGTTGAGATTTTCGCCTTCTCCCGTCCCGCGCAGCAAAGCGAAGCAGGATGGGAGAAGGTGCCCGAAGGGCGGATGAGGGCTTCTCTACAATAGTCAAATGAACTGGCAAGCCGATATGAATATGCAGAGTGTTTTTCCGCTGTTGTTTTGTCCTCGTGAGCCAAAAATAAGTAGCAATGTCAGGTGATATCAAAATGCACCACGATGACGACCAAATGTATTTCTCTACCCATCTAGCGCAGAATCAAATGTTTTTCGTTCAAGGCAATCATGAGAATAACAAATATTTCACTCACCGTGCGCAGGATAGTCATGCGCTTTGTGTTTGGAGTGGATCTCAAGAATTAATTTTTAAGGTTCTAATGTTGTCCAGCGAGGTGATTGCTCCAAATTCCAAAACTCATCTTCAATATGGGCTTGGGCGTAGAACAAGATCAATTTGGCAAACATTTCGCTATCTTTATCATCGCATTCCACCAGACAGAAAGCTCCCATTATCGATGGATGATGCCCTTGAAGCATCTACGATGCTAAACTCGTTGTATATTAACGTTAGGGGAGCGCTAGACAACTTTGCGTTTTGTTTGCTTGATTTATACTCCATGCCTTCAAGTCCAAAACTAAAGGATCAACAAGTTGGATTGTTCAATCCGGCATATTTGAAGCAACCAGGATTCGAGAAAATTAAAGATGTGGTAGAACTATTTTCTACATGGAACAAAGATTTCAAGAATAGACGCGATCCCGCTGCACACCGCGTTCCACTGGCAATTTTGCCCGCAATTCACACACAAGAAACGCTGTTGGCATACAGTAACTTAGAACTGCAAATTAGTGAAAGGAAGAAAGAAGCGGCAGAGGCGAGCCGAGTACGAGATTTCGAGATTTCTCAGATAAAGTTTGAGGAGATAGAAAAGTTGAGAGATCAACAAGAGAAATTGGGCAAATTTGAACCGTGTTTTCAATTTGATCCTGGTTACAATCCCATCTATCTCTATCCCACGATTTCAGAAGATGTGGGGACATTTGTGGTCATTGCACGTAAGTTACTGCATTTAATTGAGGTTGCTACCAAGCAGTAAAGTCAAAGTTATTTGTTTTTCGGCAATCTGCTCTCATCCCTCTTGGCTCTGATCTTCAAGAACGGAGCGTGCTTTTAATGGGCGGATGAGAACCTTAATAGAGTTTTCTCACTAATGAAGCAAATAGCCCGCTGATTCCAATTGCTGGGCCCTCGACAGCAAAGCACGCACTTCAGCGACCACGTCGCCATAGTTGAAGCGTTCGTTCAGTAGCACAATTTGCTGCTTGGAGGGGATTATTGACAAAAAGTGTTTTTCAAAACCAGTATCGAAATTGTCGTTATCGAGAATTTGGGGCGTTGGTTGAAAAACGCCACCTTGATTTTCGAGCAGGAACCTATCCAATCTTTCGTCAAAGTGTTCTAGAACGTCACGCATTCGACGATCTTCTAGGAGATTTTTTTCATCAATGTTGAGTGCGGTCCGCATTTTGATTGCGCGTGCAATATGGAGCTTTTGCAATTGCTTAGATTTCCCATGCTTAACAGGAAAGAAGAATCGTGACACAGAGGCTGCGTGAATCAATGTCTCGTGCAAATATGAAAAGGTGGTCCATCTGCTCACGCCTGAATGAAGCGCCACTTCAAATCGATCAAATGAGTTGATGCAGCTGAAGCAGAAGTAGATAAGTGTTGGAATATAAACCAATTCACCTGCGGGAGAAATTCCTGCTCTCGTTTCAAGTAAAAGCTTTGCTCTTGCATCAATATCCATTCAACTCCTTACCTCTCAAGCCGTCACGCTCTTAAACCTGATCCCGCCCTGTTTCCTCGACCGTGGGGCAGGGCGGACCACCACTTCCACATCCCGCCCAAATGCCGTGAGCATCAGCATCAGGCGTTCGATGGAGAAGCCGCGGAAGCGCCCGCGTAGGAGGTTTGAAAGGTCCGGTTGCGCGGTTCCCGTAAGCGTTGCCGCCTTGGCTTGCGTCAGCTTCTTCTGTTTCATCAGCCGGACGATTTCGCTCACGATCTCGGCCTTGAGCAGCAGCTCGTCGGCATTCTCCAGGCCCAGGTCGGCAAAGATATTGCCGCTGCCAACTTCGAATTTCGGGAGTTTGGCCATGTCATTTCTCTACTGCCAAGAAGCAGGTTTCGACCAGCTTGGCGATTTTGAAAGTATAGCGATATAACTATAAGTCAAGACGTTGCCTTGAAAGCTGCTGGCATTGGAGCGGCGGGCAAGAAGAGCCCTCATCCGGCCTTCGGCCACCTTCTCCCATCCTGCTTCACTTCGTTGCGCAGGACGGGCGAAGGCCAAGCAAGAAATTGCAATGACAGATCGTTCAACTCCATTTACACCGCCACGGATATAGACTTGGTTGATTATCATTGAGGAGCAGTGTGATGCAGATGCTGGACCCCGCCCACCCCGGCGAAGTGTTGAAGGAAGATGTGTTTGGCCCTGCCGGGCTTTCGGTCACGCGCGCCGCGGAAATTCTCGGTGTGGGCCGCCCGGCGCTCAGCGCGGTTCTGAATGGACGCGCCAGTCTTTCCCCTGAAATGGCCATTCGCGTAGAAAAGGCCTTTGGCGTTTCGATGGATTTGCTGCTGAAGATGCAATTGCAGTTTGACATTGCCCGGGTGCGCAAGGCCGCCAAGTCCATCAAGGTGCAGCGCTTCAAGCCTGCGGCGTAATCCGCCGGCTAAAAATAAATTCCTATATTTCTTGACTCGCTCCCCGTACAGGTATATATTCCTCCCGATGGTTCCGGAAAGGAGGGGACAGTGTCGACAGCGTCTCGAAATTGCCGGAACCATGTGCAGCGCCTGCAGGAGAGGGGAAAGATAGCGCCCCGCTCTTCCGGGAGCCGACGGCTAACCCCGTGGATACTATGGTCCACGCGCCTTAAATGGCTAAACAACCCTGGCGGAAAACCTCAGACACCGTGCGATCCAGGGCTCTGCAAGTGCAAACCCAAGGCAAAAACCGCTGCGTCTCTTAATCTCCGCGAACGCCTTTCCGAAAAGGGCGAGCGCGGGGGCCGGGCTTTGAGCCTAACCACAAACCACACCACACTTTCCAGCATATGCAGGCTTGAAGCCAGGGCGGGGACTTCCCCTCCATCTTCTTCCTCCCACACGCCGCGAGGTCCGCCATGAGCCACTGCCCCGATCCAAAAGCCATCCGCATACGCATGACCAAGTTGCCGCCCCTGCCGCGTGGCCCGCGCCTGTCGCAAACGCCTTGGGCCGGCTTCACCCGGCATGATTGCCCGCGGGGGCTGGACCTGCCCGCCTGCCCCAGCCGGCGCTGCGGGCGGGCCAAGGCCTGCGTTGCCGCCCATGACGGGCTCTATTGCCGGCGCACGCATTTCTCTCCCGCCGAGCAGCAGAAGTGGGAGCACCGCGACCCGCATCTGCGCGCCCTCGCGGCGCTGCCCGACGACGTCAGGCCCGGCGATTTGCCGGGGCAGGCAAAGCGGCTGGTGGAGATCTACTCCATCAGGCTGCAGCGCCAGATGGCGATGACGGAGCGCTGGCAGGCGGGCGAATTCGACCACCTCTACGGCCCCTGGCGTGCCCGGGGCGCGCTCCTGAAACCGCCGCCCAAAATCTATGTGGAGGGGCCGGCCGGGGGCAGGGCTAAAGGCGCTGGACAAGGGCGGGCCGGGGCCCTATAGACGCCGCAGTTGGCCCTGCATGCGCGGGGCCATACGTCCTTCACAGGGCGGGCGCATAGCTCAGGTGGTAGAGCAGCTGACTCTTAATCAGCGGGTCGTAGGTTCGAGTCCTACTGCGCCCACCAAGGAAATCAAATACTACTGGAAAAACTCAAGTTACCGGATAGTCGCCAGCCAAATCAGGACAACGCCGGGGACAGCAATTCCCAAACTCCCTGATGATGCGCCAGGCCCCGCGAAGCCAGGGGAATATGTTCGGATCCTGCCGGGGGCGCCATCTCCGTTTCAGCCGACCGGAAATGGCCTGAGAGCTTGAATGGCAAGGTCAGGCGCAGGCGGTATTCGCCGCGTGTCTGGAAACGACGCGGCCGCCGCGGCTGCAAGGCGGTGCTATTCTGCGTGCCCGAGACTGGAGCCGGAGCGGCAAAGGCCAGCCCTGCATAAGGCCTCTCATGTATTCCTCCCGCATCGGTGCAAGGCTCGTCCCCGGCCTGTCGCCGCCCTGTTCTGAAACGATACTTGCACATGTGTGTATTGTCCCGCGCTTTGCAGCAGTTACGGATTGTTCATCTGGAGGTGTAAAGACTGTAGTGGCCCGCATGCCAGGGCGCGCGGCGTGAGTGACGTGACGGCAGTGGAACTCGAATGAACATGCATCCACAGCAGAAGTCGGCAATCTCAGGCGGATGGCTTGCCAGTGCCAGCCAGGTTGCCCGGGCTTTTGCCGGAATGCTCAGGAATACGGGCTATTGGCAGCAAAGCCATCCCGCTGCCGCACCTGGAAAGACAATTTACCCTTGGCTCAAGAGCTATCCGCCGGAAGTCGATTGGGCGGCGGAAATCCCAGTCAAGCCGCTCTACGCCCTGCTTGATGACGCAGCCTCCCGTCACGCGGCCAGGGACTGCGTTGAGTTTCGCGGCCGGCATTTCTCCTATGCCGAAATCAAGCTGCTCAGTGACCGGGCCGCAAAGGGTTTGGCCGAGGCCGGCTTCAAGCCCGGCATGAAGCTCGGGCTGTTCCTTCCCAATTGCCCCTATTTTGTGGTGTTCTACTATGCGGGATTGAAGGCGGGCGGCACAATCGTGAACTACAACCCGCTTTACGCCGAAGATGAAATTGCCAGGCAGATCGAAAATTCGCAAACCGATTTCATGGTAACACTTGATCTCGCCGTTCTCCTGAACAAGTTTTCAGAGGTGTTTGAGCGCACCAAACTCAAGCGAATGGTTGTCTGTTCCCTGGCGGAGCAGCTTCCGACGGTTGCCGGCCTGTTGTTCCGGAGCCTGAAGTGGCGCGATATCGTGACGGTGCCACGCGACGGGCGTTACCTTCATGGGCGCCATGTCTTGGACAATGACGGTGAATTTGTTCCCGTGGGAGTAGATCCGAAAAAAGCCGTCGCCGTGCTGCAATATACGGGAGGCACCACCGGTGTGCCAAAGGCCGCAACCCTTACCCACGCAAATATCTATGCCAACGCCATGCAATGCAAGCGCTGGTTTTATGTGGGTGACAGCCCCGACAACAGATCAGTGGGTGTTCTGCCGCTGTTTCACGCCCTTGCAATGACCAGCATCATGAATTGGTCGTTGGCGGTCGGCGGTTCCGTGTTGCTGGAGCCGCGCTTTGATGCGGCAAAGCTCCTGGCTCTCATCCACCGCCGCAGGCCCACTGTGCTGGTTGGCGTGCCGACGCTTTTCACGGCCCTGATGAATGTGCCTGGTTTTGACCGGTTTGACCTTTCGTCACTAAGGTTCTGCATATCGGGCGGGGCTTCGCTGCCGCTCAAGGTGCAGCATGATTTCGAGGCAAGGACCGGCGTCTCGATCTGGGAAGGCTACGGCCTGAGTGAGGCCTCGCCGGCCTGCTGCATAAATCCTGTGCATGTTCCCAACCGCTCCGGGTCGGTCGGACTGCCGCTGCCATCGACGATCTGCGAGATTGTCTCCATTGAAGACAGGCGCACGCCGGTGAAGCTTGGAGAAACCGGTGAGATATGCTTCCGCGGGCCGCAGGTCATGCAAGGCTACTGGAACAATCCCGCAGCCACGGCGGAGGTCATAATTGATGGCAGGCTGCACACCGGCGATATTGGCCATATGGACGGCGATGGCTACGTGTTCATCACCGACCGCCTGAAGGAAATGATAACGGTTTCCGGTTACAAGATTTATCCCCGCCAGGTGGAGGAAGCGATATATCTTCATCCCGCAGTCAAGGAATGCGCGGTCTACGGTGTTCAAGATGAATACAGCGGCGAAGCAATACACGCCGCAATTTGTTTGCGCGATGGCGCTATGCTTACCGCTGCGGAGCTGGACGTCTTTCTCGACAAGCGCCTGTCGCGCCTGGAAAAACCCAGGACCTATGAGTTCAGGCGGGAGTTGCCGAAAACTGCGGTGGGAAAAATCCACAAGAAGATTCTGGTCGAAGAGCACAGGCTCAAGACAGGCGCGTCACAGGAGAGAGTTTCATGAAACAGGCGGTGATTGCCGGTTACGTCCGCTCGCCCTTTCACTTTGCTGGCAAGGGGGCGCTGGCCCGCATCCGGCCGGATGACTTGGCCGCCGGAGTGGTCAAAGGCCTGGTTGATAAGGCCAAAATCGACATAAATGACATTGAGGATCTGCTGCTGGGCTGTGCCTTTCCCGAAGGCGAGCAAGGACTCAACGTGGCCCGCCTCATCTCTTTCATTGCGGGCTTGCCGCAATCAGCCGGTGCCGCCACCTTGAACCGCTTTTGCGGATCGTCCATGCAGGCCATTCATTCCGCCGCGGGCGCAATCGCTCTGGGAGCGGGAGAAGTCTTCATCTGTGCCGGTGTCGAGAGCATGAGCCGGGTTCCCATGATGGGATTCAACCCCATGCCAAACCCCGCCTTGGCCGAGCGCATGCCGGCAGCTTACATGTCGATGGGGGTTACCGCCGAGAACGTGGCGCGGAAATACGCAATTGCCCGGCCCGAGCAGGAGGAGTTTGCGGTTGCCAGCCACCTCAAGGCCGCAGCCGCCCGGCAGGCCGGAAAATTCCGCGACGAAATCACCGGCGATGGCGAGGACGGTTGCATCCGTCCCGATGCCTCGCTGCAGGCCCTGGCCGGCCTGAAACCGTCTTTCGACCAGTCGGGAGTGGTGACGGCGGGAACCTCTTCACCGCTGACCGATGGCGCCGCCGCCTGCCTTGTCGTTTCAGCCGACTATGCCAAGGCGCATGGACTTGCCGTTCTGGCAAAAATCAGGAGCGTGGCCGTTGCCGGCTGCGCACCGGAATTGATGGGTGTGGGACCGGTCGTTGCAACCCGCAAGGCCTTGCAGCGGGCCGGGCTTTCCATGGGTGACATCGATATCATTGAATTGAACGAGGCTTTTGCCTCGCAGGCCATCGCCTGCATCCGTGACCTCTCGATGGACATGGCGCGGGTGAACCTTGACGGCGGCGCGCTGGCATTGGGACATCCGCTCGGCGCCACGGGGGCCCGCATTGCTGGCAAGGCCGCTTCACTGCTGAAGCGCGAGGGCAAGCAGTTTGCCCTGGCCACCCAATGCATCGGTGGCGGACAGGGCATAGCAACCATTCTCGAGGCCGCATCGTGAGCATCAATAAAGCTTGTGTAATCGGAGCGGGTGTCATGGGCAGCGGCATTGCCGCCCAAATTGCCAATGCCGGTGTGCCGGTGTTGCTGCTTGATATTGTGCCGCCCAATGCCGCCGATCGCTCCGCTATCGCCAAGGCTGCGCTGGAGCGCCTCGCCAAGGCGGAACCTGCGGCCTTGATGTCGCGCGCTGCCGTCAAGCTGATCCAGCCCGGCAATATCGAAGACGATCTTGCCCGGCTTGCAGAGGTGGATTGGATCATTGAGGCCGTGGCCGAGCGGCCGGATATCAAGCAGGGGCTTTATCGGAAGATTGAGGCTTTTCGCAAGGCAGGTTCGATCCTCTCCTCCAATACCTCAACCCTTCCCCTGCGGATATTGTTGGCGGGGCTGCCCGAAAGCATCGCCCGTGATTTCTGCATCACGCATTTTTTCAATCCGCCACGCTATATGCGGCTCCTGGAAATTGTTGGCGGCGCGGCGACGCGGCCGGAGGTGCTCGCCACCGTCGCCGTCTTTGCCGACGAGCGGCTGGGAAAAGCCGTTGTACGCGCCAAGGACACGCCCGGCTTCATCGCCAACCGCATCGGGGTATTCTGGATTCAGGCCGCCGTGAATGCGGCGCGCGAGTTTGGTCTTACGGTTGAGGAGGCGGACGCCCTGATGGGCAAACCCATCGGCGCGCCGAAGACCGGCGTTTTCGGCCTCATGGATATGGTGGGTCTCGATTTGCAACCCCATGTCGATGCGTCCTTGCGCCTGGGGTTGCGCAAGGATGATGCTTACCAGGCCTTGTCGGGCGATTTTCCGCTGCTGACCAAGATGATTGCGGAGGGCTATACCGGCCGCAAGGGCAAGGGCGGCTTCTACCGCCTCAACCCGGCGGGTGGAAAGAAACTGAAGGAAGCCATCGATCTCAGGACCGGCGAGTATGCGGCCTCAAAGCCGGCGCGGCTGGAGTCGATCGAGGCAGGCAAGGGCGGATTGCGCGCCCTCGTCACCCACAAGGATCGGGGCGGCAAATTTGCCTGGGCGGTGCTTTCCAAGATGCTGGCCTATGCGGCCTCATTGGTGCCCGATATTGCCGACAACATTGCCGACGTTGACCTCGCCATGCAGGCGGGTTTCAACTGGAAGCGTGGCCCGTTCGAAATGATCGACCAGCTCGGCGCCGCCTGGTTCGCCGGGCGGTTGGCGGCTGAAGGCTTGGCCGTTCCGCCGCTTCTTGCAACGGCGGCGGCCCAAGGCGGGTTTTACCAGGTCACCGGTAAAGGCGTGGGCCAACTGGCTGGCGATGGCTTGTACCGGCCGGTGCTGCGGCAGTCGGGCGTGCCCACGCTTGCCGATATCAAACGGCTGGGAAAACCCCTGGCAAAAAATGCATCGGCCAGCGTTTGGGACGTGGGCGATGGTGTTGCCTGTCTTGAATTCCACAGCAAGATGAACGCGCTCGATCCCGATAGCTTGGCAATGTTGATGCAGGCGCTTCGCCTCACCGGCCAGGGCATGCGGGCCCTTGTCATTCATAACGAGGCCGAGAATTTTTCGGTGGGCGCCAATATCGGCCTGGCCCTGTTTGCCGCCAACATCGGCGTGTGGCCGGCACTGGATGAATTAATCACCCAGGGGCAGGCCGTCATGAAGGCGGTCAAATATGCGCCATTTCCCGTGGTGGGGGCCCCCAGCGGCATGGCTTTGGGCGGCGGTTGCGAGGTCCTGCTGCATTGCGCGGCGATTCAGGCGCATGCTGAAACCTACATGGGTCTGGTTGAAACGGGAGTTGGCATCGTTCCGGCCTGGGGCGGCTGCAAGGAAATGCTGATCCGCCATATGCCAGGACCGCGGGATCCCAAGGGGCCAATGCCCGGTGTCATGGCGGCCTTCGAACAGATATCCATGGCCAAGGTGTCAAAATCCGCGGCAGACGCCAAGGAGATGAAGTATTTGCGGCCCTCCGACGGCATAACCATGAACCGCGACCGGCTGCTGGCGGATGCGAAGGCCCGGGCGCTCAAAATGGCAAGCGAGGGTTTCAAGCCGCCGGAGCCAAGCCAATTCCACTTGCCGGGGCCAACCGCGCGTGCGGCCTTGCGTTTGGCGATTGACGGCTTTGCGCTTCAGGGCATTGCCTTGCCGCATGATGTTGTGGTGGCAAACCACCTCGCCAGTGTCCTCTCCGGAGGCAGCACCGACATGCTGGACAGTCTCGAAGAAGACCAAATCCTGGGACTGGAGAAAAGGGCTTTCATGGCGCTGGTGAAAACCGGTCCGACGCTTGCCCGCATGGAAACAATCCTGGAAACCGGCAAGCCGTTGCGGAACTGAGGTGAATGATGCCGAGCTATAAAGCGCCATTACGCGATGTGCAGTTCATTCTGTTCGAGGTTCTCAAAATTCAGGAGACCGGCAGCAGCTTGCCATCCTATGCCGAGAACACGCCTGATGTGGTGAATGCCGTCCTCGAGGAGGCCGGCCGCTTTTGTGAAACCGTGTTGCAGCCTTTGAACCGCAGCGGTGATGAGGAGGGTTGCACCTTCGAGGCGGGAGCCGTGCGCACCCCGCAAGGCTTCAAGGAGGCCTACAGGAAGTTCGCCGATGGCGGCTGGACCAGCCTGGCCTGCGATCCTGAATATGGCGGCCAGGGACTGACCACGCCGATTGACTTTGCGGTTGATGAAATGCTGAGTTCCTCCAATCTCTCCTTCTGCCTGTTTCCGCTGCTCACCCGTGGCGCCTATCATGCCTTGCGCACCCATGCCAGTGACGAGCTGAAGAACATCTATTTGTCCAAGATGGTTGAAGGCACCTGGTCGGGAACCATGTGTCTGACCGAACCTCAATGCGGCACCGACCTCGGCCTGATCAGGACCCGCGCCGAGCCTGCAGCCGATGGTTCCTATGCGATTTATGGCACGAAGATCTTCATTTCCGCCGGTGAACACGACCTCACCGAGAACATTATCCACCTGGTTCTCGCCCGCTTGCCCGATGCGCCCGCCGGGGTGCGCGGCATTTCACTTTTTGTTTGCCCCAAGTTCCTGCCGACACCGGACGGAAAGGCCGGCGCCAGAAACGCGCTGGCCTGCGGGGCGCTTGAAAAGAAGATGGGCATCAAGGCCTCGCCCACTTGCGAGATGAATTTTGATGGCGCCAAGGCGTGGCTGGTGGGGGTTCCTCACAAGGGGCTTGCCGCCATGTTCACCATGATGAATGCGGCCCGGCTTGCCGTTGGCATTCAGGGCCTGGGCGTGGCCGAAGCCGCCTATCAGGGTGCCATAAGCTATGCCCGCAGCAGACTGCAGATGCGCGCCCCCAGTGGTGCAAAATATCCCGACCAGGCCGCTGATCCCATCATCGTGCACCCCGACATCCGCCGCATGCTGATGCGGATGAAGGTGATGAACGAGGGTTGCCGCGCGCTTGCCATGTGGATTGGGCATGAGCTGGACATCTCCATTGGCCACCCCGACGCGGAGCGGCGGGCGGCCTCCGATGACCTCGTTGCCCTGATGACACCGGTGGTCAAATCCATGCTGACCGACCAGGGTTTCAATGCGGCCAATGACGGGGTGCAGATTCATGGCGGGCATGGCTATATCCGCGGCTGGGGCATGGAGCAGCTGGTCCGGGATGCCCGTATCACCCAGATCTATGAAGGCACCAACGGCATTCAGGCGCTTGATCTGGTTGGCCGCAAGCTGCCCATGGGAATGGGGCGGCTGGCGCGGCGATTCTTCCATCCGGTGGCGGCCTACCTTGAGCAGATGTCGGCGATTCCGGGAATGCTTGAATTCGTGGCCCCGCTCGCCAAGGCCTTTGGCCGTTTGCAGCAGGCCACCCTCTGGCTCGGCAAGGCGGGCACGGCAAATCCTGACGAAGCCGGCGCTGCCGCCACCGACTATCTCCGCATGTTCGGGCTGGTGGCCATTGGCTACATGTGGTGCCGCATGGCGGAAATCGCCCTGGCCAAACAGGCGGACAGTTTTTGCAATGCAAAACTCGCAAGCGCCCGTTTTTACATGGCCAAGATCATTCCGGAAACCGGCAGCCTGCTGGCGGGCATTACCGCAGGCTCGGCTACGGTCATGGCGCTCGACGAGGCGGCCTTCTGAAAAAACCCGATTGCGGCCGGGGCCCGGGCTGAAAATAAATAGACTCTTAGCATAATTGGCTCAGACTGGAGGGGAATGCCAAGCCCCCATGCCCGGGGAGGTGCGGGCGAGAGGTCAACGCGATGCGCGGTAGCCCTGAACCGATGATTAACGAAGCCTTGTACCAATGGTGCGTTCGGGGTTTCACGCTGCTACGCCGCCGGGTCGGCATGAACATCGCGGTCCACGCCGAGCCCAACCTGATCGAGACTGGCCAGATTTTCCAGTTCAACCACTTTGCCCGTTTTGAAACCATCGTTCCGCAGTACTTCATTTACCAGGCCACCGGCGCCTACTGCCGCTGCGTTGCGACCCATGAACTGTTCGAGGGCAATGACCGTTTTGCCAAACTGCTGTGGAATGTCGGTGCGGTGCCCAACAACCACCCCGGTCTTCTGGCTTTCCTCGCCGCCGAAATCCTGCGCGGCCGCAAGGTCATCATTTTTCCCGAAGGCGGCATGAACAAGGACCGCCAGGTCGCCGCGGCGCCGGTTTCGACGCTCATGGCGAACATGCGTCCGCACGTCGGGCACCGCAATGGCGCTGCGGCGCTGGCGGTGGTTCTTGAAATCTTCAAGAAACGCATCCTCTCCGTGCATGAGGCGGGCGACCTCGAGCGGCTCGACCGCTGGGTGAAAGCCCTGGGGCTTGCCGACCAGCCGGCGCTGATTGCCGCCGCGCGCAAACCTTCCCTGATCGTGCCGTCCAATATCACCTTCCATCCCATCCATACCGGCGACAACATCCTGCGGAAAGCCGCCGAGTTCTTTTCACTCAAGATCGGCGAGCGTGCCAAGGACGAGTTGCTGGTCGAAGGCAACCTGATCCTGCGCAACACCGACATGGATATCCGTTTTGGCCAGCCTTTTCATCCCGATGTCGCCTGGAATACGGCCGACCGCTTGATTCTCAGCCGCATTTTTGAACAGATAGACAGTCTTGATGAGCTCTTTGGTCTCAAAGACACGGCGAGCCGTTGGGTTGAGCGCATGGCGGCGCTTACCATGCGGCGCACCACAAAACGCCTGCGCGACCTGTGCATGAAGGAAATGTATGCGCGCGTTACCGTCAACCTGAGCCACCTTGCCTCGCTGCTCGTCATGCGCCTGGCGGCGGCGGGTGAAACTGACATTGAACGCAGCCGTTTTCACCGGCTGCTATACACAATCATCAAGCAGGTGCAGCATGAGAAGGGCCTTCATCTCCACCGCACCTTGACGGATCCTGAAGCCTATGCCGGCGTGCTTGAGGGCTCCTGCAAGCCGCTGCAGCAGTTTCTTGAAACCGCGGCCGCTTCGCAGCTGATTGAAATCGCCGCCGGCCATTACCGGCTGCTGCCCGCCTTGCGGGGCGGCAAGAGCGGTCGCGATCCGCGTCTTGAAAACGCCGTCCGCGTCTACGCCAACGAAGTTGGCGCCCTCGAAAATCTCACGAAACTCGTAGCGCAGGCATCGCCCGCCGAAGGTGCCGATCTGGCGCAGTTTCTCTTTGACGATGAGATATGCAGGTTCGAAATCTCCAAGGCGCGTTTTTCAGCGCCGCGCCATGCCGCGATCAACGTCCAGGAAACCGCCAGCCAAACTGGGAAGCCCTATTTCATTGTTCCGGCAAATCCCGCAAAGCCCGGAGTGGTGCTTGTGCACGGCTTATTCGCCTCGCCTGCCGAGTTGAAAAGCCTGGGCCGGCGCCTTGCCGATATGGGCCATCCGGTTTTGGGGGTCAGGCTGAAGGGGCACGGCACCTCGCCGTGGGATTTGCGCGAATGCGGCTGGCAGGACTGGCTTGCCTCGGTGCGCCGCGGATATGAGATCATGTCGCTGGTCACGCCGGAAGTGCTCGTTGTCGGATTTGCCACCGGCGCTTCCCTGGCCCTGCAGCTTGCGGCCACGCGCCCGCCGGGCCTGGTTGGCGTGGTTTCGGTTTCTGCCCCGCTGGGATTCCGGCCCCGCAGCGTGGCCTTCGCTGCTCTCGTCCATGGCTTCAATAAACTCAGCGAATGGGCCCATGTGCAGGACGGCGTGAAGCCATTCCTGGTGCGGGATTCCGAGCACATGGATATCGACTATCGCAATACGCCGGTGCGCAGCCTGCTTGAGCTGCGGAAAGTCGCCGACGGGCTTCAACGCTGCCTGAGCCATGTTATGTGCCCTGTCATGGTGGTTCAGGCTGAGGACGACCCGATCGTCGACCCGTCCAGTGCCCGGCTTATCCACGAGCGCATTGGGTCGGGCCGGAAATCGCTGCACATGGTTCCCTCGCAGCGCCACGGCATCCTGCATGAGGATGTTGCCGGCACCCAGGAACTCGTCATCTCGCTGGTCGGTTCCCTGGCCAAATCCGTGCCCGTGCTGGCCCCGCCGGCAGCCACCAGCCGGTCAACCCTGGCCGCCACACTGAGAGGCCTGAGCGCCTCGATGCAACGCCACATCGGCAAACGCATCCGCGTGGCAAGTTGAGTTCGGGGCCGCCCACGGACATCCTGAGATGATCGCGGATATGATGACTCTTGTCTTCTGGGTTTGACTCTATGCCAAACCTTAGCTGCTCTTGCCGTTTCCAATTGAGTGTAGAATGGGTTTTACCCTTTGTCCTTAGGCCCGTACCATAACAATGATGCGAATCCATCGACCGGAAGCTTCGCCCATGCGTCGATGAAGCTGGGGAATTCAGTAACGATGGGTCGACTTCTGGATTTGGCCCGTTTGAGACCTCATGCTCTTGCAGCAGCTTGTCCGCTCATCGTGCCAGAGCGGACGTTGGCGGTGTTTCAAGAACCGACAAACCTAGACTTGGATCAATTCCCTTGGTGATGGCGCCATCACGTCGGGGCCGGCCTCGGTGATCAAGACCTGGTCTTCGATGATGAAACCTCCCAGGCCGTCGATGTACCAGGGCGTCTCGAAGGCCAGCACCATGCCCGGCTCCAGGATGGCATCGGACTGCGAAGCGATGAAGGGCCATTCCTCGCTCCAGATCGAAGCGCCGACGCCATGGCCGAAATGTCCGCGGCCATAGGTTTGGTAACCCTGATCCCACATCGCGGTGGAGGTCGCATGGTAGATCTCTTTCAGCGGCATGCCGGGCTTCAGCAGCGCGAAACCCTTGTCGAAGGCGCGGTGCAGGGCATTGAAAATCCGCTGCGCGTCCGCCGAAGGCTTGCCCAGCACGGCGGTACGCCCGCCGTCGGAACTGTAGCCGTTGATGACGCAGCCCACGTCGATCTTGATAATGTCACCGGGCCTCGCCGGCCCGCCAGGCGCGAAGCCATCGCCAGCGACCGCAATGTAGGCCCAGGCCGATTGCGGTGCCGGGCCTCCGCAGCGGGCGGCCTCGGCAAGGGCTGCCGACTTCCATATGTCCGTCATTTCTGCCGCATCCATCCCGGCATGCATCGCGCGTGTGAGTTCGGTGACACCGGCACGGGCATAGTTGGCGGCGTTGCGCAACAGGCCGATCTCATCCGGACTTTTGATGGCCCGCAGCCGCTCGACGATCCGCGTGCAGTCGCTCCATTCGACCGGGATGCGCGAGAATGACGGGAAGTCGGCAGCCGGCACGAAACCCAGTTCCAGCCCGACGCGCCCATCCAGAAGCGAGCGTTCGGCCAGCACATCGCGCAGAAGATCGAGCGACGCTATAAGGTCATACTGAGCAGGGCGTGGCAAACGTACCGGTTTGGCTGAATCGGCAATCGGATAGCGCTCTGTCTCGACCCAGATGCGATGGCTCCTAACATCGGCGATGGCAGATTGCGCAGCGAAGCTTTTTGCTTGCAGGTCGCCGACAATGGCCACGAGTGGCGCCCCCTCATCTGCCGGGACCACCACAAAAGCGGCACCGGCGCGCCGCCAGAAACTTGCTACTCCCGGAAACGCGCCGGTGGCATAGGTGATCGATTCCGGCTGGGCGAGTACGAGGGCGGAAAGCCCATGTTCCTGCATCAGCCGGGCGGCGCGGCGCCGGTCGAGATAGCCCGGCACCGCGTCGGCCTTACTTGCTCGTCAGGTTGTAGTAGGTCACGTCGGCAGACGAGCCCTGCACATAGCCCTTTACATTGGCGCGCTCCGCCAACTGGGCGGTCGACTGGGTCATGATGATGTAGGAACCATCGTCAAGCACCTTCTTTTGCAGGTCCAGATACATCTGTTTGCGCTTGCCCTCGTCGCGCTCACGCACGGCGGCTTCCGTCATCTTGTTGACAGCGTCGTCCTGCCAGCTATTGCGCCAAGCCAGCGGCTTGCCCTTTGTCGCGGCGTCGGAATTGTCCAGGTTATGGGCAAAGCCATCGGCGTTGGTGTGCGGGTCCATGTAGTCCGGTCCCCAATAGACCATCAGCATTTGGTGCTCGCGGGCCCGATACTTGGTAAGCAGCGGCTTCATTTCAGACGACAGGATGTTCACCTTGATGCCGCCCTGGGCCATCGTGGCCTGCACCGACTGCGCCATGTTGGTGAAGGGCGCAAAGTTCGGCGCGTCAAGATCGATCGAAAAGCCGTCAGGATAGCCCGCTTCCTTGAGCAGGGCCTTGGCCTTCTCCGGATCGAGCTTGTAAGGATTGTCATCGAGCGAGGCCCAGAAGCCCGAGGCCCAGAAGCTCTGATGAACCTGCTGGGAGCCCTTCAGGAACGAATTCACCATGCCGTCGTAATCGACGAGATAGCGCAATGCCTGGCGTACCTTCACATCCTGAAGTTCCTTCTGCTTCAGGTTGAGACCGATGTAATAGAGCAGCGCCTCGGGGATCGAAGTGACGACCACATCGGCGTTGCCGGCCAGTCCCGCCACTTGGTCGGGGGTCAGGTTGCGCGCAATGTCGACGTCGCCCTTCTCAAGGGCAAGCCGCTGGGCCGCGGCTTCCGGCACATGGCGGATAACCACGCGTTTCAGCTTGGCGGCGCCGCCGCGATAGGTCGGATTGGCTTCAAGAACGACAGCCTCATTGGGCTTCCACGACTTTATCGTGTAGGCGCCGGAACCGGCCGAATTGGTCTTGAGCCAGGCATAGCCGAAGTCGCCATCAGCCTGATGTTCCATCGCCACCTTCATGTCGACCACAGAGCCGACGATGGACGACAGCAGCGCATAGACGAGCGAAGGCGCGAAGTCCTCGGTGATGGCGACTTGCAGCGTGGACTCATCCGGCGCCGTCACCAGCTTGTCGACATTTTCCTTGGTCCAGCCGAGCTGGGAGATCAGGAATACCGGGGTCTTCTCAAGTTTGATCACCCGCTGCAGCGAAAAAGCGGCATCCGCCGCCGTCACGGGATTGCCGGAAGCGAATTTCTGGCCCGGGCGGATCTTGAAGGTGAAGGTCTTGCCGTCGTCGCCCACGGTCACGCTCTCGGCCACGCCGCCCACCAGCTTGGTGATGTCTGTCGGCTCGAAGCGCATGATGCGGTCGTAGGTGTTGGCGAGGATTTCAATTCCTGTCAGCTCATAGGCCTCGGCCGGGTCCATGGAAATGAGGTCGTCAATCTGCTTGGCGATCACCAATGTGTCGGCTGGAGTCTCAGCCATGGCTTGCGGCGTCAGCGCCAACAGAACACCGGCCAGCAGCGCGTATTTGAAGGTTTTTAGCATGAACGTCTCCCTAGTTCCTCGATAATTCCTGCGTGTGCCCAAAATGGCTCAGGCCGAAGCATCTGAGACCATTTTCCTGTCAATGGCAAGATGCCGGAGCGCAGGTCAGGCCATTACACGGGTGAAGCCGCGGCTGGCGGCGATTAATTCACGCGTATAGTCCTGCCGTACGGTGCCCGAGCGCAAATCCTCAGCGCTGACCACTTCGACCAGACGGCCTGACTGCATGATGGCGATGCGATTGCAGAGATGTGCGACGACCGCCAGATCGTGGCTGACGAGGACACTGGTAAGACTGTAGTTCTGCCGCAACCTCGACAGAAGATTAAGGATTTCCGCCTGCACTGAAACGTCCAGCGCCGAAGTCGGTTCGTCAAGGAGAAGTATGGGCGGATTGAGGATCAGGGCTCGGGCGATGGCGACGCGCTGCCGCTGCCCGCCCGACAATTGGTGCGGGAAGCGGAAGCGATGCTGCGGCGACAGGCCGACATCGGCAATCGCGGCTTTCACCTTTTCATCGACATTTGCGATTCCATGGATGATCAGGGGCTCGCGCAGAGTATCATCCACCGTCTGGCGTGGATGCAGCGAGGCGTATGGATCCTGGAAGACGAACTGCATGAGCCGCCGGTCCTCCCGGTTGCGGCGCTTGGAGGCGGCGCGGCCATTAACTTCCACTGCGGTGCTGCTCGACGCAACGAGCCCCGCTATGGCCTTCAGCACCGTGGATTTGCCCGAGCCCGATTCCCCCACGATGCCGAAGGTTTCGCCAGCGGCGACGTCAAAGGAGACGCCACATACCGCATGGACCGACCGTCTGCCGTTTCGGAAAGTCACGTCGAGATCCTTCACCACGATCACAGCAGCCACTCCGGATCGCGCATGACCGTTGCAAGCTCGGTCCGCCGCACATCAAGTGACGGTGCGGCCGCTATGAGCGCTCGGGTATAGGGATGCTTAGCTCTCTGCAAATCCTTCGCGGCACATTCCTCCACAATCTTGCCGCCATACATGATCAGCACACGGTCGCAAAAGCTGGACACAACGGTGAGATTGTGGCTGATGAAAATAAGCCCCATGCCGCGATCGCGCACCAGATCGTCGAGAATGCGTAACACCTCGTTCTGCACGGTCACGTCGAGGGCTGAAGTCGGCTCGTCGGCGATGAGGAAATCCGGCTCCGCCACTAGCATCATGGCAATCATAGCGCGCTGGCCCATGCCGCCGGAGAGCTGGTGCGGATACAGATGATAAACCACATCCGGGTTGCGGATCTTCACTGCCTCCAGCATGGCCAGCGCCCGCCGTTCGGCGTCCTTGCGGTTCGAGCCCAGATGCAGGCGGCAGGTCTCGCCGATCTGCTGGCCCACCTTTTTCACCGGATTGAGCGAATACTTGGGGTCCTGCATCACCATCGACATGCGGCGGCCGCGGAGCCGCTGCCAGTCGGACTCAGTGCAGGCCAGAAGATCGTCGCCGCCGAACCGCATGGTCTTCGCGGTGACGATGCCGGGATGCGGAATGAGGCCCAGGAGGGCGCGGCCGGTGGTGGACTTTCCAGATCCGGATTCGCCGACAATTCCGAGCCGCTCGCGTCCCAGCGTGAAGCTGGCGCTACGCACCGCGCGCGTCATGCCCCCCCGCCCTGGAAATGAGACGTTCAGGTCTTCGACGGTGAGGAGGGGGGTGCTCATGACGACTTCGGATCGAACACGTCGCGCAATCCGTCGCCCAGAAGGTTGAAGCCCAGGCTGACAGTGAAGATCGCGATGCCAGGAATGGTTGCCACCCACCACTGGTCGAGGATCACGTCGCGGCCGGCCGAGACCATGGC
>CAZRZB010000001.1:19457-102321 GCA_964604435.1 uncultured Aestuariivirga sp.
TGGTTGCCACCCACCACTGGTCGAGGATCACGTCGCGGCCGGCCGAGACCATGGCACCCCATTCCGCCGACGGCGGCTGCGCGCCAAGTCCGAGGAAGCCAAGGCCCGCCGCCGTCAGAATGATCCCCGCCATGTCGAGCGTGAGGCGCACGATGACGGAGGACAGGCACAGCGGCACGACATGCTTGAACAGGATCCGCCATGTCGAGGCGCCCTGCATCACCACGGCGAGGATGAAATCGCTCTTGGCGATGGTCACCGTTTCGGAGCGGGCGATCCGGGCATAGGGCGGCCAGGCCGTGAGTGATATGGCGATGACCGCGTTCTCGATGCCGGGTCCGAGCGCTGCAGCGAAAGCCAGCGCCAGAACAAGGCGGGGGAAGGCGAGGAAGATATCGGTGATGCGCATCAGCACCGCGTCGATCCAGCCCCCGAGATAGCCCGCGAGCGTTCCCACCGCCAGTCCGACGGGTGCTACCACCACCGACACCAGCATGACGATGGTCAGCGTTACCCGCGCGCCGTAAAGTGTGCGTGCGTAAATGTCACGGCCCAACTCGTCGGTGCCAAACCAGTGTTCGGCGGAAGGTGGCGCAAGCCGGCTGGCGAGGTTCTGTTCGATGGGTGAGATGCCGCCCGCAAGCAACGGCGCGAAGATCGCCATCAGGACCAGCACGGCGACGATGAAGAGACCAGCGAGCGCGGCCGGATTGGAAACGATTGCCAGGAATCCGCGATAGACATTGCCCAGTACCGCTTGCCGCCGTGACGCCGGTGCGTCACTCATCAGCCATTTTGAGAGGTTCTCACTCATGCGTTACGCAGCCTCGGATCGAAGACCTTGTAGAGCAGGTCACAGAAAAGGTTGACGCCGATGAACACCGCCCCAACGAGGACCGTGCCGCCGAGCACCGCATTCATGTCACTGTTGAACAGGGCGCGCGTGATGTAGAGGCCGAGACCCGGCCAGGCGAAGACAGTCTCGGTCAGCACGGCGCCTTCGAGCAGGGAGGCGTAGCTGAGGCCGATCACCGTGATCAACGGCACCATGATATTGGGGAATGCATGCAGCCACACCGCACCCCAGAACGAGCGGCCCTTGATACGTGCCGCCGTCACATATTCCTGGCTCAATTGGTCAATCATGAAACTGCGCGTCATACGGGCGATATAGGCCAGCGAATAGTAGCCGAGGATGCTGGCGGGCAGGATCAGATGGCTGAGTGCGTTGCCGAAGATTTCCCATTCGCCCGCGATGGCTGCGTCAATCAGGATTACGCCGGTGTGGCGTGTCACGATGTCCTCGTAGAAGACATCGAGCCGGCCGGTGCCTGATACCCAGCCCAACTTTCCGTAGAAGACGAAGAGACCGACGAGGCCAAGCCAGAACACCGGCACCGAATACCCGAAAAGCCCGACGACGCGCACCAGGTGGTCGGGCCAGCGACCCTTGCGCGCACCGGCCAGCGCGCCGGCGGGGACGCCGATGAAGACGCCGATGAAAGTGGCGATGGTGGCAAGCTCGAAGGTTGCCGGAAATACCCGGACAAGATCGCTCAGTACCGGTTGCGAAGTTAGCACCGAGACGCCGAAATCACCGCTCAGCAAACGTTTGAGATAGACGCCGTATTGAACGATCAGCGGCTGGTCGAGGCCCAGGGCGATGAAGGTCTTGTCATAAACTTCCTTCGTCGCCTTGTCACCGACGATGGCGAGAACCGGGTCGATCCGGGTCAGCTGGCTGATGAGGAAGGTAATCGCGGTAAGGCCGAGGAAGGTCAACGCCAGCGACGCAAGGAAAGAACCTACACGCCGCAGCGCGCCGCCCACCCTGCTTGTTCGCCCGTCTTCCAGCATCGCTCCGACATTTCCCCCTTTGCGTCTTCAATCGGGCTTTCCGGTTCGCGTGTCAAATTGCGCGGCAAGCACGTAGCAGAGCTTCGCGGGGACGGCGAGCAAGGCCTCGGCCGCTGCCACCCGTTCCGGCGTATAGTGGTATTCCGCATCAAGCATGTTGACTGTAGCAACCAATTCGCCTTGCAGCACGACCGGCAGGTTCATCACCGAACCGCAGCCCAGGGACGCGATGAGCTCAAAATCAGGGAAAACTTTGGCGATGTCGGCTATGGTATTGGCAACAAAGCTCCGCTTCTCGCCGTGGACGACCTCGAACCACTGGTCGGGATGAATGGGTTTGGTACCTGACACTGGATAGTCCCGCGGATGGCTGGTATAGGCACGCCGCGCAAGGCCCGCGGCGTTGTCCACCGTCATTATGGTGAACAGCTTGTGGCCGACAACTGCCCCTGAGAGTTCCTTCAGGGCCTTCCAGATTGCGTTGGAATCCCGCGCTGCTGATATCGCTTGGTCAAAGCCGATGTAATTTGAACTCATATTTTGTCTCTTGGGATGTGACGTAATGTGGAGGCCATTCTGCGAGGCAAGAACAAAGCATAATGGCCTTAGGCGTCAATGGCGAATTCAAAAAGACCCAAGGAAGCGCGGCTTTCATTTAGTCGGCCATTTCGACCTTGGCCTTGACTTGACTGATGCGCTGAACTCCAGGCGGTCATAAATTCCATTCTTGGCCCCATTGGTTGCCGACACTTGGCCTGCCGCTGCACCGCGGCCGAACCACTTATCGGCCACATCAAGAATGAGCATCGCGTGGAGCACAAAAACTGGCCGGAACCCAAGGCGATGCAATCAACGCCATTCTCGCCGCTGCCGGATCCAACTTCTGCCTTCTCCTCACCTGGCTGAAGCTTTTTTGCGTCTGTCCCTGGCGACGGTTAGCGGCGTTGATATGTTTGGCGAGCCGATTGAAGAAAGGCCGGCATTGCAGGATGTCGACCGATGGCCCATCCCTCAACGCCCGGCTCCGCTTGCCAGTCAAACAGTGCATGCAGAGATGTTCGAAACCGCCTCTCGCGGGTTTCCGAGATATCCTGAACAGGTTTGAGGTAGCCCACTTCTCAACCCGTCAGTTTTTCCGCCAGATAGGCGACGGCACGATCGAGGCTGGTCAGGCGGGGATAGTCTCTTTCAGGCAACTCCAATCCTGTCGCCCGGTGCAGGCCGCTGACGAAATTCTGGAAGTCCATGGAGTCGAACTCGAATTGGTCGTTCCAGCGAAGCTTGGGATCGATGGCCTCGCCTCTGAGGTCAGGTGCGACCTCGTAAAGTGTTTTCTTGACCAGTTCCGTCAATTCTTCCGAGGTCATAGCTCCTCCGGTCTTTGCAAGAGTTGTCCAAGCCGCCTGAGAAACCGCGATGCCGAGCGGCCGTCGTTTGCCCGATGGTCACCGGCCACTGAAAACGTCGCGAGTTTCCGCAATGCCATTGTGCCGTCTACTGCCCACGACCGCTCCCTGACTTGGCCTAGGCCGATGATCGCCACTTGCGGCGGATAGATGACCGGCAGAACCATGTCAGCCGAGTCATCCCCGAGATTTGACAAGGTCACTGTGGCGGAGGTCAGTTCCGAGCTGCGAAGCCGCCCGCCCCGAACCCGCGCCACGAGGTCGCCCAGCCTCTGCATGATCTGGTCCAATGTGAGCGTATCCACCAGCGGCAGGGCGGGAGCGATGAGGCCGCCGCCGCGCAGCGCAACGCCAATTCCCATATTGATGTCGGTCATTCGGTTGAAGCGATTGTCGATGAAATGACCGTTCAGTTCCGGCACCTGGCGAAGGGCCATGGCGCAAGCCTTGATGACCGGCACGGCCGTCAGGATGCGGTCTGGTACGGGTTTCTTCAAGTTCTCCGCTGCCAGCCACGTCAGAGTCGCCGTCATGTCAATCTCTGAGCTTACATAGTAGTGGGGAATCTCGCGTTTGCTGCGTGCCATCGCGGCTGCGATCGCCTTGCGCATCTCATCGAGGTTTATGCCAGCACCTGCGGTTCTTGACGGCTTGGCGGCAACCTGGTTTTCAACTTCGCGCAGGCCGATGACCGCGTCCGGGCCTGCCGCCAGTGAAGACAGGTCGAGCCCAAGCTCCTGCGCCCTGAGGCGGGCGGCTGGGGTTATCTTGAAGCTGCGTGGTTCAGAGCTGACGGCCTCCATCGCAGACGGTGTTGCAGGCGGCTGCGCCGGCAGGGGCCGTGCTGGGGCAGTCTGCGGCAGGGGAGCCGACACCGCGGGTTCGTCCGCGGTTCGGATCGTAGCCAGCAATTCGCCAACCGGAACCTTTGTGCCCGGCTTTACATGAACCTGTTCGAGCACGCCATCGTGGAATACCTCGATCTCAATGGCGCCTTTCTGGGTTTCAACCACGGCGATGATGTCGCCGCGCGCCAGCTTGTCGCCGGGCTTTTTCAACCATTCGACAAGTGTTCCCTCGTCCATGTCGGCGCCGAGAGACGGCATGCGAAAATCCGTCATCGGCGCAACACTCCATGGACCGCCGCGACAATTGCCGGAATCTGCGGAAGGGCGGCAATTTCCAGGTGGCGGGCGTAGGGAATGGGGACGTCGGCGCTGCAGACGCGCGCCACTGGCGCATCGAGCGCATAGAAGGCGCCTTCCATGATGCGGGCACTGATTTCACCGGCGAGGCTTCCGGTCCGCCAGCCCTCATCAACGATGACCGCACGGTGGGTTTTCCCGACGGACGCCAGGATGGTTTTGTCATCAAGCGGCCGCAAAGACCGCAGGTCGATGACCTCGCAATTGATGCTTTCCCGGGCGAGTTCGTCGGCCGCGGCCATGGCCTTCTTCAGATTTCCGCCATAGGTGATGAGGCTGGCATCGGTTCCGGGCCGGCGCACAGCCGCGCCCTCGATCGGCACAGACAGATCACGTTCACCCGGAATTTCACCTTCGTCATTGTAGAGGGTTGCATGTTCGAAGATGATTACGGGATCGGGATCCTGCAAGGCGCTCCATAACATGCCGCGTGCATCCGCCACGGTCGCGGGGGCCACAACCTTGATGCCGGGAATGTGGGCGTACCAGTTTTCAAGGCTGTGGGAGTGTTGGGCTGCCAGTTGCCGCCCGGCGCCGGTGGCCATGCGGATGACTAGGGGCACCGAAAACTGCCCGCCCGACATATGGCGTATCGTTGCGGCCGTATTGACGATCTGATCGAGGGCCAGGAGGCTGAAATTGACCGTCATGATTTCGACAATAGGCCGCATGCCGCCAAGCGCCGCGCCGATGCCCGCGCCGGTGAAGCCAGCTTCGGCCAAGGGCGTGTCCCTGATACGTTCCTCGCCGAACTCGGCCAGCAGGCCCTTGGAGCAGCCGTAGGCGCCGCCGTAGCGGCCAACGTCCTCGCCCATGAGGAAAACACGGCCATCGCGGCGCATGGCGTCCTGAATGGCCTCCCTCACGGCATCGCGATAGGTCAGGGTGCGGGATGTCGTCATGGCGCGGCCCCCGCCGGGACTGGCGTTAGAACATCGCGGGTAAGGTCGGCCTCGGGCTCCCAAGGTGCTGCCTCGGCGAAGCGGACTGCTGCCTCAACTTCGTCCGAAACCTCTTTCTCAATTGTAACGATGTCGTCAGCATGGACCGTACCGGCCGCGAGCAACCAATCCTGAAAGCGCTTGATCGGGCAGCGTTCACGCCATTTCTCCACTTCTGCCTTGTCGCGGTAGAGATCGGGATCGAACATTGAGTGGGCGCGGAAGCGATAGGTCCGCATTTCAAGGAACTGGGGGCCCTTGTTGTCACGAACTTCGGACGCCGCGCGCCTGGCTGCAACTTCTACGGCCACGACATCCATGCCGTCGACGCTTTCGGCCGGGATACGATAGCTGGCCGCGTGCCGGCACATGTCGGTTTCGGATTCGGAGCGCTCGAGTGCGGTCCCCATGGCGTAGCGGTTGTTCTCGCAAATAAAGAGCACCGGCAGTTTCCAAAGTGCCGCAAGGTTCATGCTTTCGTGGAATTCACCTTCCGCCGCGGCCCCCTCGCCGAAGAAGCAACAAGTCACACGGTTCAGGCCTTGCATCTTGTCGGCAAGCGCCAGACCCACCGACATTGGCAGCCCTCCGCCCACGATGGCGTTGCCGCCAAAGAAGCGCCTCCTGGCATCGAAGATGTGCATTGATCCGCCGCGCCCCCTGCTTGATCCCGAAGCTTTGCCGTACATTTCGGCCATGACCTCGTTTGCCGGCAGGCCACGCGCGAGGGCATGTCCATGTTCGCGATAGGTGGCCACAATCGCATCCTCCGGCGTAAGCGCCTGCATTACCCCCACCGCATTGGCTTCCTCGCCGATGTAGAGGTGCAAAAACCCGCGGATCTTCTGTTCCCCATAAAGTTCGGCGCTGCGTTCCTCGAAGCGCCGGATGAGCTTCATGGTGCGCAGCATTCCGGTGCAATGCTCCCTGGTAAGGTGGATCTTTTCGCTCATTGAGACCCCTCCAGGGTCGATGTGTCACCTTCGGGCAGTCCGAGTTCGCGTGCCTTCAGCAGGCGCCGCATGATCTTGCCCGAGCGGGTGCGCGGCAGGTTTTCGCTGAAGGCGATCTGCCGGGGCGCCACGGCGGGGCCGAGTTTTTTCCGGGCATGGGCCATGATCTCTTCCAGCAAGGTGTCGCTTGCGGCCTGACCCGGCTTGAGGCTGATGAAGGCCTTCACCACTTCTCCCGCCACCGGATCGGGGACGCCTATGGCGGCAGCTTCAGCCACGGCGGGGTGGGAGAGGAGGGCGCTTTCCACCTCAAACGGTCCGATGAGATGCCCGGAGGACTTGATCACATCATCCGCCCGGCCGACGAACCAGAAGTAGCCGTCGGCATCGCGGGTGGCCATGTCGCCGGTAAGATACCAGCCGTCTGCGAAACACTTGCGGTAGCGTTCTTCCTCATTGAGGTAGCCGCGGAACATGGACGGCCAGCCCGGTCTTAACGCAAGTTCGCCTTCGGTGCCGAATTCGGCCACAACCTCCACGGCATCATCCTTGCGCCGCACGATTGCCGCTTCTATTCCGGGTAGCGGCAGGCCCATGGAGCCGGGTTTGATTTTCATGGCAGCCGTATTGGCGATCATGATGCCGCCAGTCTCGCTTTGCCACCAGTTGTCGTGAATTGGCTGGCCCAGGACATTCTTGCCCCAGGTCACCGCTTCCGGGTGGAGCGGCTCGCCCACGCTGGCGATGAAGCGGAGCCGCGAGAGATCAAATCGTTTTGGCAAGTCGTCACCAGCCCGGATGAGCATCCGGATGGCCGTCGGGGCCGTGTACCAGATATTGACCCGGTGCTTTTCCAGCGTGGCATACCAGCGTTCGGCGTCAAACTCCGCTTCATCGAGGATGACGGTTGCCCCGACTGCAAGTGGCGCGACAATGCCGTAGGAGGTGCCCGTTACCCATCCCGGGTCGGCAGTGCACCAATAGATGTCGCCGGGCTTGAGATCGAGGGCATGGCGGGCCGTCACCTTGTGGGCGGTGACGGCGGCATGCACATGCATGGCACCCTTCGGACGCCCCGTGGTCCCGCTGGTGAAATGCAAGATCGCGAGGTCTTCAGGCGCGGTCGGGCTGATTTCAAAAGACTCTGCCGCGCCGGCGAGGATGGTTTCAAAATCAAGCCCGCCAGGCCCGCCGCCGACAATGATGATATGCTTCAGAAAGGGCAGGTCACTCAGGATGGGTTGAATCTTGCGGGTGAAAAGCCGCGACGTGGTCACGACGGCCACGGGCTTGGCAATCAGCATCCGCGCCTTCACCGGTTCAGGGCCAAAGGCCGAAAAGAGGGGGCAGAAGACGGCCCGGAGCTTCCACGTTCCAAGGGCAGCGATATGCAACTCCGGTATGCGGCCTAGAAGGCTGAACACCCGGTCTCCGGTCCCGATACCAAGTGCCTTGAGAGCATTGGCAAAGCGGTTGGAATCGCGGCTAAGTTCCCGATAGCTGATATCGCGCTGGCTCCCCCCGGCGCCGATCCAACGAATGGCTGTCCGCTCACCATTGCCATCGGTCACATGCCGGTCAACGGCTTCATGGGCAATGTTCAGGCCATTTCCTCCAGGCAACCCGGCAAGATCGCGGCGTGCCTCATCCCAGAACTGAGTTACTCCCGTCATGGCGTTAAACCCTCACCCACAGGCGACCGTCCACCTGTAAAGACGATGGCAGGTTGCCCCGGATATCACAACGACGCTTTGATCCATCTCAAAGCCGGGCGGAACGCTTCCAGCCGACAGGCGCCCTGGGAGCGGGCTCCTTGCTGATAGCGTTTTGATCGGCATCAATGCGGGCATTTGCCCGCCTGCCAGACTGAACAATGTTTGCGTGGGTCCGGTCACATGCATCTGCCCGTCAAACGTGACGACTCCAAGAACCCGATCCGCATTTTGGTGCGGCCTGCTGACTTGCAATGAAATGAGCTGAGCGCCATGTCCACTCTTGATCCCCTGACCGAGCCGCTGGTCCGCCTGTTTCTGCGCATTGACGCGGCAAGGCCGACTGATCCGCTGCTCGGGGAATTATCCGATTTCTGGCAATTGAAGCGGGGCAGCAAAATCGTGCCGGGCGAGGCCGACATGACGGGCTTTTCCCCTGAGGTATCCCCCCATGCCTTCCTCGCCCGCTTGACGGCCAATGAGACGGAACACTGGAGCGTTTCAGGTGCAGGTCCTGTGGCTACGGCTGTCCTGCAGCTCCATGACGGTCCGGAACTTGCGGTCGGCGACAAGAGGATTGCCGTAAGGTTGCGGCGGCTGTTCGATATTGTCGCGGAGAAGATCGAGCCCTGTTCGGCAATGTTCGAGATTGATGGACCGAAGGGAGAGCGCCAACTTATTGAAGTCTTTGCCGCGCCCTTGGGAAACGGCGAGAAGGGCATTCATCTGATCTTCGCTGGGATCAACAGCAGGAGCGAGGCAAAGCAGTGAAAATCGGCGCAATGGGTCTTGCCGCCGATGTTTCCGTTCCCGAGGAAGCAAGCGGTGTCATCATTTTCGCGCATGGCAGCGGGTCGAGCCGGCTCAGTCCGCGCAACAGACTGGTGGCAAAACAGTTGAACAATGCGGGGTTTGCCACGGTTCTTTTTGATCTGCTGAGCGAGCCGGAAGCCGAAGATCGCCGCAATGTATTCAATATTCCCCTCTTGGCGGGCCGCATGTCAGAAGCGGTCAAGTTTGCGCAAAGCCACAAGAACCTGTCAGGCTTGCCCATAGGACTATTTGGCGCGAGCACGGGCGCGGCAGCTGCGTTGATGGCCGCAGCTGATCTCGGGAGCGATATCGGCGCCGTGGTATCCCGCGGTGGACGGCCCGACCTGGCTTTGCCGGTCTTGCATAAGGTCACGGCTCCGACGCTTCTGATTGTCGGCGGCCTTGACGAGCCGGTGATCGAAATGAACCGGACCGCTCTTGCAGCTTTGTCCCGCGAGAAGCGTTTGGATATCGTTCCGGGTGCGACCCATCTCTTCGAAGAGCCGGGGACCCTTGAGCGCGTGGTTGAACTTACGATGGACTGGTTCGGCCGCCATCTTGGCGCGAGGAAGCAGAAATGACTTTCACAGCATTCACTTCGAGAACGCAGGCTGGACAATTGCTGGCAGAGCAGGTTGCGAAATTCAAGTTTGAGCAACCGGTCGTGCTCGCCTTGCCGCGTGGCGGTGTTCCGGTGGCCCTTGAGGTTGCCCGCGTTTTGAAGGCTCCGATGGATTTGCTTCTCGTGCGGAAGATCGGGGTCCCCTGGCAGCCAGAGCTTGCCGCAGCCGCTGTTGTTGACGGCGAACGGCGTGACCTCGTCTTCAACGATGAAGTCATGTCGATGGCAGGTCTCAAGCGTGATGACATCGAACGGGTGGCAGTCAAGGAAATCGCTGAAATTGATCGGCGCCGCAAGCTTTACCTCAAGGGGCGCGAACCCAGCTCCGTTGCGGGCCGCACCGCGATTGTTGTCGATGATGGTATTGCCACGGGCACCACCGTCAAGGCCGCGCTGCAGGCGTTGAAAAAGAGAAATCCAAAAAGGCTTGTGCTGGCTGTTCCGGTCGCCCCGGGCGATACGATCAATGAACTGGGCGCCTATGTCGATGACATCATCTGCCTTCAGCAACCCTATCCTTTCATGGCCATCGGCGTCTTTTACCGCGACTTTCACCAGGTCGGTGATGACGAGGTGATTGAAATGCTGGCCGCCGCGGATGTTTCGGGTCAGGCGGGGGCTTGAGCCATGCCCTATGCGTCAAATGCCGATTTGCCGACTGCTGTGAGGTCCCACCTGCCGGAACATGCCCAGGACATTTTCCGCGCTGCTTTCAACCACGCTTTCGAGAGCCATCGCGGCGATCCACGCCTGGAGGAAATCGCCCATCGCATCGCCTGGTCGGCGGTAAAGCGGCAGTATGGGAAGGTCGGCGACGTCTGGGTGCGGCGAGACAGGCAAGAGGGCTAGGACCTTTCCACGTCAAATGCCCGCCTCCAGCTGCCGCCCTTGGTTCTTCTCGGGTTCCTCGATCTCGGTCATCGTTGCTTCCGTAAGCAGGAGCACGCTTGCGACTGAAACGGCATTTTCAAGCGCGATGCGCACCACCTTGGTTGGATCGATAATGCCTGCCTCGATCAAGTCCGTGTATTCCTTGCGCGCCGCGTCAAAGCCGAAGCTTCCCTTGCCCTCAAGCATGCGTGCAATGACAACGCCGCCATCAACCGCCGAATTCTCGGCAATCTGCCTTGCCGGTGCGGTAAGAGCCCGCTTCAGGACTTGAATACCGGTCCGCTCGTCTCCTTCTGTGGTTTGTTCAAGCCGGCTTACCGCGTCGATGCAACGAAGCAGCGCCAACCCTCCACCCGGCACCACCCCCTCGCTGACCGCCGCCTTGGTGGCGCTGATGGCGTCGTCGAGGGCATCCTTGCGGGCCTTCATTTCGGATTCCACCGGAGCGCCGGCGCGGATAACGGCAACCCCGCCCGACAGCTTCGCCAGGCGCTCCTGCAACTTCTCCTTGTCGTAATCGCTCGTTGTTTTGGCGATCTCGGCCCTGATCTGCTGGATGCGGGCGTCAATGGCACTGCGTTCGCCGCCACCACCGACGATCGTTGTCATATCCTTGTTACAGACAATGCGCTTGGCTTTGCCGAGTTGATCAATGGTGGTGGTTTCAAGTTTCAGGCCAAGTTCCTCTGCGATGACATGTCCACCGGTCAGAATTGCAACATCCTGTTCCATTGCCTTGCGCCGATCGCCGAAAGCCGGCGACTTCACCGCGCAACTCTTGAGGTTTCCGCGCAACTGGTTGACGATCAGGGTCGCGAGGGCCTCGCCCTCCACATCTTCGGCGATCACCAGCATGGGCCTGCCGGATTTTGCCACCTGTTCAAGCAATGGAACAAGATCATTGAGAACGGCGATCTTCTTGTCGCAAATCAGGACCAGCGCATCCTCGAGGATAGCTTCCATCTTTTCGGCATTGGTAATGAAATAGGGCGAAATGAATCCCCGGTCGAACTGCATGCCTTCGACGACTTCGAGCACAGTCTCGGTGGTTTTTGATTCCTCGACGGTAATGACGCCCTCATTGCCAACCCGCTCCATGGCATCGGCGACAAGATCGCCGATGACCTGGTCGTTGTGCGCCGAGATCGTTGCTACCTGGGACTTCTCCTTGCGTGTTCCAACGGGTCTCGAGAGGGCTTTGAGCGCGGCAACCGCTGCTTCCGCGGCCCGTTCCAGTCCGCGTTTCACGTCGATGGCGCTGGCGCCGGCGACGACATTGCGAAGCCCATCGGCGAACATCGCATGCGCCAGAATGGCGGCGGTGCTGGTTCCGTCGCCTACGATCTCGCCGGTCTTTTCAGCGGCCTGGCGCAACATTTGCGCACCGAGATTTTCCTCCGCATCCTTCAGGTCGAATTCCTTGGCAATGGTCACGCCATCATTGCAGACCAGCGGGGGTCCCCATTTCCGCTGGATAAGAACCGATTTTGATTTTGGGCCAAGGGTAATGCGGATGGCATCGGCCAGTTGGCTTGCGCCGCGCAGCACCTTCTCGCGCGCCTCGGACCGGAACATAACCTGCTTGTGGGCCATGTGGCGCCTCCTTGAAGCTTACTGGCGGACGTTTTACCCGGAAGTTGGGGGAGTGCGCTGATCCAGATCAATTTGCCGGCCAACTTGATTTAGATCAGTGACGCCTCGAATTGCGCCTGTATTGACTCTAGTGGCGTTCAGGAGGGCGGCCATGCCGGTGTCAAAAGATCAGTCTCCTAAAATGGGTTACAGGCTGCTAAGCCCACAAGAACTCAGGTTGAGTTGTGACCCGGCACTGCTGAAATTCGCCTCCACCGCCGAACTTGAGCCGATTGGCGGACTGATTGGCCAGCACCGGGCCCTGGCGGCGATCGAGTTCGGCGCCCAGATTGACCATCACGGGTTCAACATATTTGCCCTGGGACCCACGCGTTCCGGCCGCCATGGGGCCATCCGCAAGTTCCTGGAGAGCAAGGCGGCGGCAGAACCGGTCCCGGACGACTGGGTCTATGTCAATAATTTCGCGGCGCCTGACCGTCCGAAGGCAATCCGCCTTCCTTCCGGTATCGGTCCGAAGCTCAAAGCGGGCATGGCGGAACTCATTGATGATCTGAGTTCGGCGATCCCCGACATGTTCGAGTCGGAAGACTACCGTAACAGACGCAAGTCGATCGATGACGAATTCGAGACGGCCCAGGAAAAGGCTTTCGAGGAGCTTCGTAAAAAAGGCCAGGAGCAGGAAGTCACAATTCTGCGTACACCGATGGGATTTGCCCTCGCCCCTGTCAGCGGTGGTCAGGTGGTGAAGCCCGAGGTGTTCAACGCCTTGCCCCAGGCCGAGCGTGAAGCCATCGAGAAAAAAATCATGGCCTTGCAAGGAGATCTGGAGAAGATTCTCAAGAATGTGCCTGTCCTCGAAAAGGAGCGGCGCAAAAGAATCCGCAAACTCAACGCCGATCTCGCCGAACTGGTGGTCGGCCTGTCGATCAGCGAGATTGCGACGCGTTTCGTGGGCAATGAGGATATCAAAGCCTATCTGTCGGAGGTCCGGGCCGACCTGATCAGCAATGCCGAGCTGTTCCTGAGGCCGCAGCAGGAAGAAGATGAGCATCCGTTCGATGCATCTTCACATCCCGGCCCGAGGCATCCCCTCTTCAACCGCTATGCGGTGAACGTGCTGGTGAGCCACTGTCCCGACGGCGCCGATGTGGCTCCGGCCTGTGGCGCGCCCGTCGTGAGCGAGGAACATCCGACGCTGGGCAAAGTCTTTGGGCGCATCGACCACCGCTCGATGATGGGGGCGCTGGTCACTGATTTCTCCATGGTCAAGGCTGGCGCGTTGCACCGGGCAAATGGCGGATATTTGATTCTCGATGCCTTGCGGGTCCTCATGGAACCGTTCGTGTGGGAGGCGCTCAAGCGTTGCCTGCGCAACCGAAAGGTGGAAATAACCTCCGCGGCAGACGAGTTGAGTTTTATTACCACAACCTCGCTCGTACCCGACTCCATACCCCTCTCGATGAAGGTGGTGCTTGTCGGCGAGCGGGTGCTTTACTATCTTCTTGCCAGCCTCGACCCGGAGTTCGAGGACCTCTTCAAGGTGCAGGCGGATTTTGAGGACGTGACGGAACGGTCGCCGGAATCTGTTGCCCTGTTTGCGCGGCTCATGGGTTCCGTCGCGAGGCAGGAGGGCCTCTTGCCGCTCTCGCCTCAGGCGGTGGCACGGCTTGTGGAGCAGGCTGCCCGGGAGGCGGAGGACGCCGAACGGCTGTCTTTGCGCATAGGGGTGCTGGCCGATATCCTTCGCGAGGCCCATTTCCGGGCCCAGAAAGAGAAACGCGAAATTATCGGAGTTGACGATATCGACCGCGCCATCGACGAAAGACGTTTCCGCAGTGAGCGTATCCGCGACCGTTCCCTTGAGGCGATCACCCGCAAGATCATGCTGATCGATACCGACGGCGAAGCGGTGGGGCAGATCAACGGCCTTTCGGTATTAAGTCTTGGCAACCTGAGTTTCGGCAAGCCTACCCGCATCACCGCACGTGTGCGCATGGGGACGGGCAAGGTTGTTGATATCGAGCGAGAAGTTGAGCTTGGCGGACCGTTGCATTCGAAAGGGGTTTTGATCCTTTCCAGTTTTCTCGCCTCGCACTATGCGCTGTCGTCGCCGATATCATTATGGGCCTCCCTGGTGTTTGAACAATCCTACGGTGGTGTGGAGGGCGACAGTGCTTCCTCGGCCGAACTTTATGCATTGCTTTCAGCCCTTGCCGACGCGCCCATCAGGCAGTCCCTCGCCGTAACAGGCTCGGTCAATCAACTGGGGCATATCCAAGCCATCGGCGGAGTGAACGAGAAGATTGAGGGATTTTTCGATGTGTGCAGGCTGCGCGGACTGACAGGCAGGCAAGGCGTGCTTATTCCCGAGTCCAATCGGAAGCATCTGATGCTGCGGCCTGATATCGTTGATGCGGCCCGTGAACAGAAATTCCAGATCTATGCGGTCTCGACCATTGACGAAGGAATCGCCCTTCTGACCGGATTGGAGGCTGGAGTTCGCGCCGCCGATGGCAATTTTCCCGATGGTACAATAAATGCGCGCGTCGAGGCCAAGCTGAGCCAGTTTTCCGAAATGCGAAAGTCCTTTGCCCGAACGGCGTTGGAGAGCGCCGGCGATGAAAAGGAGCGATGAAGATGGCCGGGGTGACCAGAGAGCCGCGCAGGGTCCTGTTGGGTTTGGGAACCGGAGATGACCTCTACCATTCAGTTGAGGCTGCCACGAGGTTTGCCTCTGCTGCAAGGGCCGGCTTGCTTTGCATTCTGGTGCAACAGGAGAGTCTTATAAGTCTCGCCGGGTTGCCTTTTGCTAGGGTCTATGGCCGTGGCGGCCTCTCGTCAAAATTCACCATGGATAGCTTCGAGTCTCATTTCAGCCAGTTGGTGCGGAATGCTGAGAGCGCACTTGCCGAGAGTTGCGCACGAAGCAACGTCACCTGGCAAATGCTGCGCCCGCAAGGTGAGACGCTTCGGGAACTGTCAGCCGCACTTGAAGAGGGCGACATTGTCGTCATTAACCGCAGCGACATTCAAATCTCCGGTTTGGGCCTGTTTGGCGTGGCAAGGCTTTTTCTCGGCCGCGCCGCCGCCGTTGTCGTGCCGTCGCCTGCCGCAAAATCGGGCGGGCGGATACTGGCGGTCAGCGATGGACCGGGAACCGCGCAGGCCACCGCCATTGCACGCGATATTGGACTGGCAACGGGCATGCGGGTTGAAACCGTGGGGGCTGCGGATTTCCCGCATTTCCATGGCCAGGCGTCGGTCGTGGTAGCCCCTATGGACATCGTCGCTCCCATGGGAGAGATCGAATTCCTGCGCAAGATCGCTGCGGCGGGGGCCACTGCCGTGCTGGTTTCCGAATAGCTCAGGGCACGAGGACGGCGGCACCGGCAATGGTCCCGGCGCGCAGCCGGTCCAAGGCCTCATTGGCCTCATGCAGTGGAAAGACCGTGGTTTGCGCAACGACCGGAACGGTGCGGGCAAGCTCGAGAAACTCACTTGCGTCCTGGCGCGTGAGGTTTGCAACGGAGCGCAAGACCCGTTCACCCCAAAGGAGCTCATATTCGAAGGCCGGAATTGTGCTCATGTGGATGCCACCGCAAACCACGGTTCCGCCCTTGCGCACCGCCTTGAGCGCCACCGGAACCAGGCTTCCAACGGGAGCAAAGATAATTGCCGCATCAAGCTCTTCCGGAGGCGCTTCATCCGATCCCGACGCCCATTCGCAGCCAAGTTCGCGCGCCATGATTTGTGCCATCACATCGCCGGGGCGGGTGAAGGCATAGACAATGCGTTCTTCAAACAGGGCTACCTGGGTAATCAGGTGGGCTGCCGCGCCGAAGCCATAGATGCCAATCCGCTCGGCGTCGCCGGCCAGGCGCAGGGCGCGGTAACCGATGAGTCCGGCACACAGCAGGGGCGCCAGACCGGCGGCGCTCGCAGCTTCGTCAAGTGGAAAACAATATCGCGAATCAGCGGTGCAGAATTCGGCATAGCCGCCATCGAGGTCGTAGCCGGTGAAACGTGCGGCATCGCAGAGATTTTCGTTCTGATTTTCGCAATAGTCACATTCCCCGCAGGTTGACCCCAGCCACGGCACACCTACGCGCATGCCGGGAGCAAAACCGGTTACGCCAAATCCGGCGCGAACCACCCTGCCTACGATTTCATGCCCAGGAATGAGGGGTAGCTTTGGTTTCTTTAGATCGCCATCGGCAATATGGAGATCGGTCCGGCATACGCCGCAGGCTTCGACGCGGATGAGAAGCTCATTTGGTGCCGGCTCCGGATCAGGCACAGTTTCCAGTCGCAGTTTTTCTCCGGGACGGTGAAGAACCATGGCACGCATATTGTTTCTCCGCGGAAGGCAAGGGCGCCTATTCTACCCGGGTATTCCCTAGTCTTCATCACCCAGCAATCGCGATATGGAGGAGCCACCGTGCAGGCATTTAACGCAATCGGCAAAAAGTGCCGTGGCGCTGATGGTCCTTATGGATGTGGAAGCAGGCTTTGCGTCCAGCCTGAACGGCGGAACCGTATCAGTGACGATGATGTGCCGGAGAGGTGCGGCTGCCAGGATCGTTTTGGCTTCACCGGTAAAGAGCCCGTGCGCCGCGCAGGCAATCACTTGCCCGGCATTGTGGTCCAATGCAGCGCGCGCCGCCCGATCCATCGTGCCTCCGGAGGCAATCAGGTCGTCAATAACAATGACGGTTGCGTTCGTAACATCGCCTATCAACACATCACCGCTTACGACGCCTGCGCTTCGCCGCTTGTCCACGAAAGCCTGTCCCACGGGCCGAAGCAGGATCTTCTGCAACATCTCGCGAAACAGTTGCGCGCGCTTGACCCCGCCCGGATCCGGCGAGATGACTGTGATTGGCCCGGACGTAAGAAGACTGCGGAGTTCGCCGGCGAAAAGGCGCCGCGTATCGAGGTGGACAGTCCGGCAGCGGAAGGCGTTCTGGAAGGCGACAATGTTGTGAACATCAAGGGTCACGACGCAATCGGCCCCAGCGGCCTCAAAAAGGCGGGCCACATACTGGCTGGTTACGGGATCACGGGTCTTGGTCTGGCGATCTTTCCGTGAATAGGCGAGGTAGGGTACCAAGGCTGTGACACGGGTGGCGCCATTGTCTCTCAAGGTGCTGATAAAAAACAGTAATTTGCAGAGTTTATCGTTCGCGCTGTCCACTGGGCCGCCATGCAGGCTGTGAAGAACATAAACGTCCTTGCCGCGAACGCTGACAAGCGGCCTTGTCTTGTGTTCACCATCGTCAAAATCGCGCTCCTCAAGCGGACTCAGTTGCGCCCCAAGATGCCGAGCCATCTGCTCGCCAAATGGGCGTGACTCATGAATGGCAAACAACAGCATGGGGGACATTTAGCAGGCGAAATTTGGGCGCGGCATTGACCTGGGTCAAGAAGGCGGCGGCTCAATATTGTTGGTTCATTAATCTGGATCAAAGGTTTGGCGGTCTTGCTGTGGACTATATGGAAAACTGTCAGGAAGCGCTATTGATGCAGCAAACCATTGATCGATAGGCCAGCCCGATTGTCCAGCACCAGCATGAATGGGGATGCAGTCAGTATTGGACGGAAGGTTGCCGCCCTGCGTGATGGCGCGATCTACTCTCATGGTCCGCCTGCGGTTGACGTCATTGAAACGCATATGGCCTGGGTCTTTCTGGCCGGTGGCTTCGCCTTCAAGATGAAGAAGCCGGTTCGCTATGAATTCCTTGATTTCACGACGCTTTCAGCCCGGGAGTTTACCTGCCGGGAGGAATTGCGGTTGAATCGCAGATTGGCGCCGGACATATACCTTGATGTCGTTCCGCTCAGGCTGGACCGGGCAGGGGGCCTGACCTTCGCGGGGGACGGACCCGTGGTCGAGTGGCTTGTGAAGATGAAGAGACTGCCAGCCGAGCGGATGCTGGACTATGCAATCGAGCACGCCGGCGTCACCGTGCCGGACGTCATTGGGGTGGCGCAGAGATTGGTCACATTCTATCGCACTTCGCCGCAGGTTCCGCAGTCGCCTGACCAGGTGTTCCAGAGGTTTTCTGCCGAGCACGCGCGAAATGTCGCGTTGCTTTCGGATGCCCGGTTCAACTTGGATCATGCCAGGACGGGCATGGTCCTGCGGAGGTTTTCGGAAGCGCTGGCAGCAGCGCAGCCTTTGCTCGAAATACGTGTCGAAGCGGGGGCATTCCTGGAGGGTCATGGCGACCTGCGGCCCGAACATGTCTGCCTCATCTCGCCTCCCGTTGTCATCGACTGCCTTGAATTCAACCGTGACATGCGCCTTGTCGATCCCTTTGACGAAATTGCATTTCTTGCTCTCGAATGCGAGCGGCTTGGGGGGGCCTGGGTTGGGCAGAAAGTTCTTGATGTCTGCTGCCGCGAACTGTCTCCCGCTCCGCCGCCGGGACTGCTCGATTTCTACCGCAGCGCGCGGGCCCTGCTGCGGGCCCGGCTTGCCTTGGCTCATCTGACCGAACCCGAGCCGCGGCTGCCGGAAAAATGGGAGCCAAGGGCACGCACCTATATCGGTCTGGCTGACGATGCGCTGAAATGTTTTGACCCCGCCGTCCCCGGAAGCAGAGTGTGTTGACCTTGAAATAGTTGTTCCTTGTCCTGGAAGGTATGCATGCCCTTTGTTTTCTACGATACGGAAACCACCGGCAGTGAGCCGTTCTACGATCAGATTCTGCAGTTTGGAGCAATCCGGACGGATGATGACTTGAAAGAGGTGGACCGTTTCGATATCCGCTGCCGGCTGCAGCCGCATATTGTTCCATCGCCTGGTGCCCTTGCCGTGACGGGTGTGACGATTGGCCAGCTAACCGACCCGTCGTTATCATCCCATTACGACATGATCAGGACGATAAGAGCAAAGATGTCGTCCTGGTCGCCTGCAGTGTTTACAGGCTATAACAATCTCGACTTTGATGAGATGCTTGTCCGCCAGGCCCTTTATCAATCGCTGTATTCGCCGTATCTGACGAATACCGGGGGCAACAGCCGTGCCGATATCCTGATTCTGGTGCTGGCACTCAATGAGTTTGCCCCGAACGTGCTCAATTTCCGGATGCGGCTGGACGGCAAACCAAGCTTCAAGCTGGAATTGCTGGCCCCGGCAAACGGTTTTGACCACCAGAACGCCCATGATGCCCTGGGTGATGTCGAAGCAACCATTCATATCGCCGGATTGATCCGGTCAAGGGCGCGGGAGTTCTGGGATCATCTGATCAGAATGGGCAGCAAAGCTGCCGCTGTCAGCTATGCCCTGGCGGAGCCGCTGCGGCTCTACACCGAGTTTCACTACAACCGCCCCCATCACTGGATTGTTTCGCCGATTGCGGTTGATCCGGACAATTCCGGGCATGTTGTGTCGTTCGACCTGGCGGTTGCCCCCGATGAAGTCCGGCGGCTTGATGATGCGTCCCTTGCGAAACGGCTGGCGATCTCACCCAAGCCCCTGCGGGTTATCAAGGCAGGTGCATGCCCGATCATCTTTCCATGGGCGCGGGGCGAAGGTCTTTTGGACAGTTTCCGTCTTGGCGAGACTGAACTCCGGCGGCGGGCCGCCATCATCAGGGAGGATGCTGTATTTCAAGAACGCCTGATGAAGGTCCATGCCCTTGGAAAGCCGGAATTTGAACCGTCGCCTTACATTGAAGACCGGATTTACGATGGCTTTCCATCGGCTGCTGACCAGCGTCGGATGGAGGAATTTCAGAATCTAGCCTGGCCGGCGCGAGCCGGCTTCGCCCGATCCTTTGAGGATCCGCGATTGCGCCAACTTGCTAACCGGCTGGTCTATCTCGAATGCGCCGTGGCTCTGGATGCCGCAACCAGGGTTGAATATGACCGGGCCATCGCGGAACGGCTTCTGACATCTGGGAAAGTGCCATGGTTGACCCTTCCGCAGGCGATCGAGGAAGCAGAGCTTCTGCTTGAAACGGCAGGCGGCGGGGATGCAGACAGAATCCGTGAACTCGCGAAATATCTGGAGGGCAGAATGAGCGATGCCCTGGCAGTCGCAGGACACTCTCCATGACTGATCAGGATCTTGTCCGCTTTGTGGAAGCGCAGTCGCCGGTCTGGCGTCAGGCTGTGGACGAGTTGGCCAGCGGCCGCAAGCGTTCGCACTGGATGTGGTTCATTTTTCCGCAATTGGCTGGCTTGGGCCACAGTGCCATGGCGCAGCATTACGCCATCAGGGACCTGGAACAGGCAAGACGCTATTTGGATGATCCCATCCTCGGGGAACGGCTTCGGCGCAATGTACAGCTTACGCTCGGCCATAAAGACAAGTCGGCGCTGGAGATCTTTGGCTCACCCGATGATTTTAAATTTCACTCCAGTCTGACCCTCTTTCACGCCGCTGCCTCAAATCAATCCGACCTGTCCCTGTTCGCGCAAGCCTTGGACCGGTTCTGCCATGGCAAGCCGGATGCCCGGACCTTGGGACTGCTGAGATTGTCATCCGGATGAAGCGCAGGTACACAGGCCGTGGACAACCCGCAAAGGTGGGAATGCCCGGCTTTTTGAACGCGCAGCAGGCCTGCGCCATCGTACTCACCAATTGACTGGCCGGGCGCAGAAAAAAGGCTGCAACGATTGATCAGCGTCAAGAATGGTCACCCTACCTTCTGATAATTATTCTTAATCTCGGGAATATTGGCGAAATCAGATAACTGGAGGATGACATGAATATGTTCAGTCGCGGTGCTGTACTTGCTTTTGGGGCAACGCTTCTTTTGGGAACCACCGTGGCGCAGGCCGGCGGCACTGTCGAGGTGCTCCACTGGTGGACATCGGGCGGGGAAGCCAAGGCCGTTGGCGAGTTGAAGAAGACATTTGAAGCGCAGGGAGGCAAGTGGATTGACTCGCCGATCGCGGGTGGTGGCGGTGATGCGGCGATGACCGCGTTGCGCGCCCGCGTCGTGGCCGGCGACCCGCCGACCGCGGTGCAACTGAAAGGGCCCGGTATCCAGGAGTGGGCCAAGGAAGGCGCGCTGAATGACGTGGACGATGTCGCAAAGAATGAAAACTGGGATTCGGTGCTGCCGCCTGTACTTGCAGGCATCATGAAGTATGAGGGCAAATATGTCGCCGCACCGGTCAATATCCATCGTGTTGACTGGCTCTGGGCCAATCCCCAGGTCCTCGCCAAGGTCGGTGCTGCCATGCCGACGACTTGGGATGAGTTCAACGCCACGGCGGACAAGCTGAGGGCGGCCGGCATTACCCCACTGGCCCACGGCGGGCAACCTTGGCAGGATGCAACCGTCTTTGAAGTTGTCGTTCTCGGCGTGGGCGGCCCGGAGTTCTACCAGAAGGCCCTGGTCCAGCTGGACGAGAAAGCACTCACAAGTGACACAATGATCAAAGCCTTCGACCAGCTTCGGAAGTTGCGCGGCGACGTTGATCCCTCCTTCTCGGGACGCGACTGGAACCTGGCAACTGCCATGGTGATGAATGGCGAGGCGGCATTCCAGATCATGGGCGATTGGGCGAAGGGTGAATTTCTTGCAGCGGGCAAGAAGCCCGGGACGGATTTCCTTTGTGCCCCGGCGCCTGGCAATGGGTACATCTTGAACTCGGACAGCTTCACCTTCTTCAAAGTGGCGGGTGCCGATCGGCTGGAAGGACAGAAGATTCTCGCAAGTGAAATCATGTCTCCCGAATTCCAAGAGACATTCAATCTGGCAAAGGGATCTATCCCGGCGCGGATCGACGTCCCCATGGATAAGTTTGATGTCTGCGCCGTGAAATCGCATGACGATCTGGGGGCCGCAATCAAAGCCAATTCCCTTGTGCCGAGCATGGCACATGAAATGGCCATTCCCCGGACGATTCGCGGCGAATTTCTCGACGCCGTCACTAATTTCTTCAATAGTGACATGAGTTCCGCCGACGCAGTCAAGGCGTTGGCCGAAGGAGTCAAACGCGCCCAGCGCTAGGTGTTCGTTCATGATGAAATGAATGTCGGGGTCTCGACGCAGGCCCCGACCTTTCTGTTCAACTTCAGGTGTATCACCGATGTCCACCAGACGATCGCCCGCGGAGTGGCTTGAGCGACACATGCCGAAACTGGTCGTGTCGCCGTTATTCGCGGCAAGCCTGTTCTTCGTCTACGGCTTTATTGCCTGGACAATCTATATTTCGCTAACGAGATCAACCGTCCTTCCCCATTATGAATTCTCAGGGGTCATTCAGTATGAACGCCTGTGGGATACTCCGCGCTGGCATGTCGCTCTCGCCAACCTCTTCATCTTCAGCAGCCTGTTCATGGCGGGTTGCACAATAATCGGCGTTCTGCTTGCCATTCTACTCGATCAGCGGATCAGAATAGAGGGCACCATTCGGGCGATCTATCTCTACCCCATGGCGCTTTCCTTCATCGTGACCGGGACGGCGTGGAAATGGATCCTGAATCCTGGCCTTGGGCTTGAGCACGTCGTTCGGGGATGGGGTTTTGAGACTTTCCGCTTTGACTGGCTGGTCAACCCGGACATGGCCATTTACACCATGGTTATCGCCGGAGTGTGGCAATCCTCGGGGTATGTAATGGCCTTGTTTCTGGCCGGCTTGAGGTCGGTGGATGACGAGATTCTCAAGGCGGCGGCGATCGACGGGGCGGGGCCAATCCGAACCTATTACAGCATTGTGTTGCCGATGGTTCGGCCGGTCTTCCTTTCAGCCTTCATCATACTCGCACATCTGGCGATCAAGAGTTTCGATCTGGTCATGGCGTTGACCGGCGGCGGGCCAGGCTATGCCACCGACATGCCTGCCACGTTCATGTATTCCTTTGCCTTCCAGCGCAGCGAACTGGGCGAAGCGGCAGCGAGTGCCGTCATGATGCTGGTCACCGTCGTGGCGATCATCGTGCCGTATCTCTATTCGGAATTGCGGAGAACCGGCAGATGACCCGGGCGGCAGTGGATGGCATCGTAAGACCGAAGGGCATGCGCAACCGGTTGCTGCGCATCCTGCTGTTTCTCATGCTCGGGCTCTTTGTGTTCTACTATCTTTTTCCGCTTTTCGTGATGGTGGCGACGTCGTTGAAGTCCCTGGACGAGATTCGTGGCGGATCGCTGCTCAGCTTGCCCCGGAACCCCAGTTTTGATGCCTGGGGGAAGGCTTGGCAATCCGCCTGCGTCGGGGTCCGTTGCAACGGCCTGCGCCCGTACATCTGGAACTCGGTGGCCATGGTGGTGCCGGCGGTCCTGATTTCCACCACGCTTGGCGCCCTTAACGGCTACGCTCTGACCAAATGGAGGTTTCGCGGCGCCGATACCATATTTGCGCTGATGCTGTTCGGGGCATTCATTCCGTTCCAGGTCGTTCTGCTGCCGATGGCGCGCACCCTGGGGGTTTTGGGACTCGCGGGATCTGTCGCAGGGCTCATCCTCGTCCACACGGTTTATGGACTGGCCTTTACAACACTGTATTTCCGCAATTTCTTCATCGGGGTTTCGGATGGAATCGTTCAGGCGGCCAAGATTGATGGAGCGGGTTTCTTCCGCATCTTCTTTCAAGTGATGCTGCCAATGGCGCCGCCCGCGATCGTGGTCACCGTCATCTGGCAGTTCACTCAGATATGGAACGATTTTCTGTTCGGCATAGCCTTCACCGTGGGCGATAGCAATCCGGTGACCGTTGCCCTCAATAACATCGTCAACACATCGACGGGAGTTAAAGAATACAATGTCGACATGGCGGCAGCCATCCTCGCAGCCCTCCCCACTCTTTTTGTCTATGTCGTCGCCGGAAAGTACTTCGTACGCGGTCTCGCCGCCGGTGCCCTGAAAGGTTAGCGTGATGAGCAAAGTCCGTCTTGAAAAAGTATGGAAGAAGTTTGGAACAACCGAGGTCATCAAGGGTGTGGACATTGAATTCGATGAGGGCGAGTTTGTCGTTCTGGTCGGACCGTCCGGATGCGGCAAGTCGACCTTGCTCAATCTCATTGCCGGGCTTGAAACATTGTCGAGCGGCAACATTTTCATTGGCGACAGGCTGGTCAACGAGGTTCCCCCCAAGGACCGCAATATCGCGATGGTGTTTCAATCCTATGCGCTCTATCCAACCAAGACGGTCCACAAGAATGTCACCTTCGGCATGGAGACGCGGGGTATTCCGGCCGAGGAACAGGAACGTGCCCTCAAGCAGGTGACCGAACTCCTGCACATCGAGGCGTTTCTCGAGCGCAAGCCCGGCCAGCTTTCGGGCGGACAGCGCCAGCGCGTGGCGATGGGGCGGGCCCTGGTGCGCAATCCCGATGTTTTCCTGTTTGATGAACCACTCTCCAATCTCGACGCGAAGCTGCGCATCGAAATGCGAACCGAGATCAAGAAACTCCATCAAAGGCTCGGCAAGACCGTCATCTATGTCACCCACGACCAGATTGAGGCGATGACGCTTGCCTCCCGTATCGCGGTTATGGACAATGGCCACATCCGCCAGTTTGCCTCGCCGGAAGTGATCTACGAGGATCCTGAGGATCTCTTCGTCGCCGAGTTCATCGGGGCACCTTCGATGAATATCGTCAGGGGCCACATCAGAAAGAAAAAGCGGCATGTCGTCGAAATGATCGATGGAGAAGGTGTTATCCTCTTTCCCTTGCCCGAGCGCCTCTGGAAATCGGCGGCAGCACGGGAAGATCAGGAAGTCTTTCTCGGCCTGCGTCCCGAAACCATAACGCGGCAAGGATCCCAGCGCCCGTCGCCTGATCTGTTTGCATTCCAGCGTACCATCGACGTTGTGGAGCCGACAGGACCGGATACGATGCTGGTTTTCACGCTCGGCAATATCGAGGCCATTGCCCGGGTTCATCCGGAGGACCGCGAACCATCGGGAACCAACTATGCATTCGAGGTCGACATGGGGAAAGCGAAGCTGTTCGATATCAAAACCAGGAAGCGGTTGTGAGTGCCGGGACAAACACTGAAGACCGCTGGTTTTGGCCATGACGCAGCCGGGCTCTATCGCGCTTGTCGCCGACATTGGAGGGACATACGCCCGCTTTGCACTCGCTGATGTAAAGACAAGGGAGATTCGGGAATACAGGAAATACAAGGTTGCCGAATTTGAATCTCTTGAGGCGACGGTTTCGGGCTATCTCGCATCGGTTGCGCAGCGGCCACAAAGCGCATGTTTCGCGATTGCCGGGCCGGTTGGTGGTGATGTCATTCACCTTACCAATGCCAACTGGTCCTTCACCCGGGCCGGGCTGCGAAATGCGACAGGCGCAAAGACGGTTATGTTCGCCAATGACTATGAAGCCCTTGCCCACTCGCTCCCCTATCTGAGCGACAAGGAAATATGCCAAATTGGTGGCGGGAGTCCGGTGGAACAGGCGACAAGAGTGGCCGTCGGTCCAGGCACCGGCCTCGGTGTTGCGGCATTGTCCTGTTCTGGAACCGGCTGGTCAGCCATCTCGGGCGAGGGCGGGCATATTACGTTTGCTGCCGAAAATACCGAGGAATTTGAAATCTTTGGCCGCATGCAGCGGGACTTGCGGCATGTCTCAGCGGAAAGGCTGATATCAGGCCCCGGCCTTTCGCAAGTCTACACCATCCTGGGCGACAAGAGCGGGCGGGCTACAGAGAATCTTACTGCTGCGGAAATTGTCGAGCGCGCCAGAAATGGGACCGACCCAGTCGCCACGAAGACGGTCGGGCTGTTTGCCGGGTGGCTGGGGCGATTTGCCGGGGACGCCGCCCTCATGTTTGGTGCGCGCGGTGGAGTTTACGTTGCCGGTGGGATTGCCCCGCGAATCCTGGACGTGTTGATGGCCGGGGGGTTCCGCCAGGGTTTCGAATCCAAGGGTCGAATGACCGACTACATGAAAGGCATTCCGACCCATGTGATTCTCGTCGACGATGCTGGGCTCAGAGGTGCGGCGGCCATGCTCATGACGGCGGGTAGGGGAGTTCCAGAGTCTGGCCTAGGCGGCGCGAGCCGGCTTCGCCCGATTCCTTGAGAATCCGCGATTGCGCCAGCTTGCTAACCGGCTGGTCTATCTCGAATGCGCCGGGACTCTGGATGCCGCAACCAGGGCTGAATATGACCGGGCCATCGCCGAACGGCTTCTGGCATCTGGGAAAGTGCCATGGTTGACGCTTCCGCGGGCGATCGAGGAAGCAGCAGGACATTTTGGATCCGGATCAAACATCTAGACACCATCCGCGCCGCCTCAACTTGCCATGGATGAAACAACCAACCCGCGGATCCCGGAGGGGGCGATGGCTGGTATTGTCAACCGGTATGGAATGGACTAGATAGGTAACATACTGGTTACTTACTTACGGCCCAAACCAGTTTGGTGCGGGGCTGGCGGTAATCGGGCACGGAAGTAACGGCCTCGCGAGATGCGCGGCCGGCGTTTCGAGATTGAACTAGTAAACAACTTAGGGAGGTTTTCATGTTGCGTAGGTTCTTGCTGACGACAGCTGCGGTCATGGGTCTGACAGCCATGGCTCATGCCGACGAAGTTGAGGTTTTGCACTGGTGGACGTCTGGCGGTGAAGCGGCTGCCCTGAATGTTCTGAAGAGTAAACTTGAAGGCCAGGGGGTCACCTGGAAGGACATGCCGGTCGCCGGCGGCGGTGGCGATGCTGCCATGACGGCATTGCGTGCCCGGGTAACCGCTGGCAATCCGCCGACGGCCGTTCAGGCACTTGGATTCGATATCACCGATTGGGCCAAGCAGGGCGTGGTGGGTGACCTGAGCGAAGTCGCAAACAAGGAAGGCTGGGACGAGGTCGTTCCTGCGGCCCTTCAGAATTTCTCCAAATACGATGGCAAATGGATCGCAGCCCCGGTGAACGTCCATTCGACCAACTGGGTCTGGATCAACAAGGCGGCTCTTGACGCGGCCGGCGCCAAGGCCCCGGAATCCTGGGATGAACTGGTTGCCGTTCTCGACAAGATGAAGGCCAATGGCGTCACTCCGGTCGCCCATGGTGGCCAGGCTTGGCAGGAAGCCACAATGTTCGACGGCGTCGTTCTTTCGCTCGGAGCCGATTTCTACAAGGCGGCGATGATCGATCTCGATCCGGCAGCCTTGGGTGGCGACAAGATGGTGGAGGCTTTCAACCGAATGGCCAAGCTGCGCTCCTATGTGGACGACAACTTTTCCGGGCGTGACTGGAATCTTGCCTCAGCCATGGTCATCGAAGGAAAGGCCGGCATGCAATTCATGGGCGATTGGGCCAAGGGGGAGTTCCTGAAAGCCGGCAAGGTTCCCGGCAAGGACTTTGTTTGCATCCGTTTTCCCGGAACGCAAGGGGCCGTTACATTCAACTCCGACCAGTTCATGATGTTCAAAGTCGGCGAAACCAGTCACAAGGCGCAGCTGCAGATGGCTTCGGATATCGAAAGCCCTGAATTCCAGTCGGCTTTCAATGTGGTCAAGGGCTCGGTGCCGGCGCGAACTGACGTGCCGAATACCGCTTTCGACGATTGCGGCAAGAAGGGTATGGCTGACCTCGCCGAGGCCAGCAAGAATAGCCTACTATTCGGTTCCATGGCTCATGGCCATGCGGCTCCCGCTGCCATCAAGAATGCCCTTTACGATGTGGTGACCCGCCACTTCAATGGCGAGATGGATTCAGCAGCCGCAGCCAAGGCCTTGGTTGAGGCGATCGCCGCAGCGAAAGGCTAATTGCAAATACTACGAGACCCCGGCCGTTGGCCGGGGTCTGCAACTCAAGAACGGGAAGGATCTACGGGATGGCACACGCGCGAAGCCAACGCTCGCTGCTGCAGGAGTGGCTGCCACGCATTGTGCTTTCCCCGAGTTTTGCGGCCATTCTCCTGTTTGTCTATGGCTTCATCCTGTTTACCGGAGTTCTCTCCTTGACCGGATCGAAAATGCTGCCCGACCTTACGAGTTGGGTCGGGTTGAGAAATTATGTCCGTCTCTTCAGTCACCCCAACTGGTGGACTTCGCTGGCGAATCTCGGAATTTTCGGCTCCCTTTACATCATCATCTGCAGTGCCCTCGGCCTTGGGCTCGCGATCCTGCTTGATCAGAAAATCCGTGGCGAGGGATTGCTACGTCCGATCTACCTCTATCCCATGGCCTTGTCCTTCATTGTGACCGGTGTCGCCTGGAAATGGTTCCTTGACCCCGGAATCGGCCTTGAACATGTGGTGAAATTGTGGGGCTGGGACTCATTTTCATTCCGCTGGATCAAGGACGGGCGTTTCGCCGTCTACACCATCGTGATTGCCGCCATTTGGCAATCCTCAGGCTTCGTCATGGCAATGTTCCTCGCCGGCCTCAGGGGTGTCGACAACGAGATCATCAAGGCGGCTCAGATCGATGGCGCTTCGAACTGGGTGCTTTACAGGCGTATCATCATTCCGCTAATGCGTCCGGTGTTTCTGTCAGCCTTTGTTGTTCTCGCGCATTTGGCAATAAAATCGTACGATCTGATTGTAGCCATGACGGATGGCGGCCCGGGCACTGCCACATGGACACCGGCGCTGTTTATGCAAAAATTCACCTTTGGACGCAATGAAATGGGAATGGGGGCTGCCTCTGCCATCATCATGTTGATGATGATAGCGGCCATCATCGTTCCCTACCTTTACTCCGAACTGAACGGAGGGCGGCGTTCATGAGCTCCGCCACGCAGGATACAGCGGTCCGCACCGGAATCTTCGTGCGTGTTGCAATCTATGCCGTGCTCATCTGTTTTGCCGTCTATTACCTCCTTCCGCTTTATGTGATGTTGGTGAATTCTCTCAAAATCCTGAGTGAAATACGCCAGGGCAACATGCTGGCGCTGCCACACACATGGACTGTCGAGCCATGGCTTAGCGCGTGGTCAACCGCGCAAATCGGCGTCCAGCCGACAGGGCTCAAGCCATACTTTCTGAACTCGATCCTCATGGTTGCTCCGGCGGTCTTCATTTCCACCATGTTGGGCGCCCTGAATGGCTATGTGCTGACCAAATGGCGATTTCCTGGCGACAATATTGTATTCACCCTCATGTTGATGTCCTGCTTTATCCCCTTCCAGATCGTGCTGATTCCTTCCGCGAAGATTCTCGGGCTTGTGGGTTTGGCGGGCACGGTTTCGGGCCTGGTTCTGATCCATTCGATTTATGGACTTGGCTTCACCACGCTGTTCTTCCGGAACTACTACGAAGCATTCCCGACTGAACTGGTGCGTGCGGCCATGATCGACGGCGCTGGCTTTTTTCAGATTTTCCGCCGGATCTTGCTGCCCAGTTCCGGGCCTATCATCGTCGTAACTGTCATCTGGCAGTTCACCAATATCTGGAACGACTTCCTCTTCGGTTCATCGTTTTCTGATGCGGATTCACAGCCAATGACGGTTGCCCTCAACAATCTGGTCAACTCCTCGACCGGCGTGAAGGAATACAATGTCCACTTTGCCGGCGCGATCCTTGCGGCCCTTCCCACACTCCTCGTCTATGTCGTCTCCGGCCGTTACTTCGTGCGCGGTCTGATGGCAGGTTCGGTAAAGGGTTGATAATGGCATTTCTTGAAATCGAAAATCTTGAAAAGAAATTCGGCGCCGTCGATGTCCTCAAAGGGATCACGCTTGAGATGGAGGAGGGCGGATTTCTCGTACTTGTTGGCCCCTCGGGTTGCGGGAAATCGACGCTTCTCAACACTATAGCAGGTCTGGAAAGCATTACGGCGGGCGAAATCCGAATCGCTGGAAAGCGGGTCAACGACTTGCATCCCTCGCAACGCGACATTGCAATGGTGTTTCAGTCCTATGCGCTCTACCCGAACATGACGGTTGGCGGCAACATTGCCTTTGGCATGGAAGTTCGCGGTGTACCAAAGCCAGAGCGCGACAAAGCGATCCGGGAAGTGGCCGAAACCTTGCAGATCGGCCATCTGCTTGATCGCAAGCCATCGCAGCTCTCGGGTGGTCAGCGCCAACGTGTCGCTATGGGCCGCGCACTTGTCCGCCGTCCGCTGGTTTTTCTTTTTGATGAACCTCTTTCCAATCTTGACGCGAAACTTCGCGTCGACATGCGAACGGAAATAAAGCGGCTGCACCAGGTGATGAAAACGACTATCGTCTATGTAACCCATGACCAGATCGAGGCGATGACGCTGGCCAGCAAGATAGCAGTCCTGAAGGATGGCGTCGTGCAACAGTTTGGTACGCCCGCTGACATCTACAACAGGCCGTCCAATCTGTTTGTCGCCGATTTCATGGGTTCTCCGGCAATGAACCTGCTGTCAGCCGATGTCGAGAAGATGGGCAAAAGGCACAATCTGGTCATTTCGCAGCGTGGCGGCACGCCGCTCAAGATCGCCGTCACAGCTTCTTCGCTTGCCGGATACGCCGGCAAGAAATTAATCATTGGTATCCGCCCGGAGGCCATCACCGACCCGGACGGCGCCGACCGGCTTTCTAAGAACATTGTCGAGGCACCCTGTGCAATTGAGGTGGTGGAGCCGGCGGGGGCAGATACTTTTGCGGTCATACATCTGGGCGGCAAGCAGGCGGTTGCAAGGCTACGTGCCGATGCCAACGTGCAACCCGGAAAAACTGCAACACTTGCGTTCAATCTCGACAAGGCGGTATTTTTCGATCCCGAAAGCGGCCGGCGAATAGACGCTGCGATCTAACTTACCCGCGGGGCGCTTGGGGGCGGGCTGAGAAGCATTCAGGTTTTTGCCGGAGTATGCGAATAGGTTCTGGGACGTTCGATCCAGCGCAGGATATGCGTTGCCGCCGCACAAAGGATGCCAGTCTGATTGCGCAACTCGACTTGCGCCATGGTGCGCAATTTTTGTTCGTCGACGGCAGTGATGGTGTAAATGACTGCGATGGTGTCGCCGATCAGAACGGCATTCAAAAAACGTACCCTGTCGTAACCCAGTGATACGGGGTAGTGAGTCTGGATCAGCGTGGGGCAGGCATCGGCTATCAGTGTCGAGGCGCGGGACATGTATCCCACAAGCAGGGCGCCGTGCGCGATGCGCCCGCCATATGTGGTTTCCCGCATGAAGCTTTCATCAACATGATTTGGGGAGAGATCGCCTGTGATGCCGGCAAAGAGATAGACGTCGCTCTCTGACACCGTTTTGCGGCAGGATACCGACTTGCCTATGGTTTTCGCAAAAATATCCACCATTGTCAGTCCTTGAGCAGCTCGCGCGCGATGATTGTTCTTTGTATCTGGTTAGTCCCTTCATAAATCTGGGTGATCTTTGCGTCCCTGTACAGGCGCTCGACTTCAAATCCCCGGATGTAGCCCGAGCCACCGAAAACCTGCACCGCATTGGCCGTGTGCAGAACGGCGCAGTCACCGGCGAAACACTTGGCGATCGAGCAATCCATGGTTGCCGGCGCGCCCTGGTCCATCACCATGGCGGCGCGGTGGACGAGGGCCCGTGCCGCCGTAATGTCCTTCTTCATATCGGCAAGGAGCCACTGCAGGCCCTGGTTCTCCGCAATGGCCTTGCCGAACTGGCGGCGGGTCTTTGCATAGGCGACAGCGGCATCCAGACCGGCCTGGGCAATGCCGACGGCCAGCGCGCCGATGCCGATGCGGCCCTTGTCGAGCACGCTCATCATGATATGAAAGCCGCGGTTGAGTTCGCCGAGCAGGGCATTCTGACCAAGGGCGACATTGTCGAAATGCAGGGCGCCGACGGGAGAGGCGCGCTGCCCCATTTTCTTTTCCTTGGCGCCGCGCGACACGCCGCGGGCATGGAGATCGACAATGAAGATCGACATGCCGCGGTGACCGGCGGCGGGATTGGTGCGGGCGAGGACAAATCCAAGGTCGGCAACCGGCGCATTGTGGATCCAGATTTTTGAACCGGAGAGCAGCCAGCCTTCGCCATTCTTGATGGCCATTGTTTTCACTCCGGAGACATCGGTGCCGGCTTCCGCTTCGGTAATGCAGTAGGCCACCCGTTTCCGGAAGGCGAGGACGTCCCGGAGATAGCGTTCCTGCTGGCCGGCAGAGCCGTGCACCGAAAGAAGCGTACCGATCAGCTCGACCAGGCCGCATTGGTCGGCGATGGAGGCATAGCCCCGCGACAGTTCCTCCATCACCAGGGCATAGGACAGGGCATCGAGTCCGGCGCCGCCAAGTTCGGCGGACACGGTAATTCCGAAGAGCCCGAGGTCGGCCATCTTCCCGTAGATATCCGCCGGAAAATCCTCGTGTTCGTCCAGCTGTCCGGCCCTCGGCCGCACTTCAGTTTCGGCAAACTTGCGGGCGGTATCGCGCAGGGCCTCATAGATATCGGCTGAATGCCCGGGAACGGGAAGATGAATGGTCATGTGCCCCTCTTGACCAGCCGCAAGATGGTGTCGATGTTGAAGTTGCTGCGTGCCGCCAGGTTTTCCTTCGACATGAAGTCCCGATCGAAGATGATCGAACCGGTGAAGCGGTTGGTGAGGTAGTAGTAACCGATCGCGGCAATCGTGATGTTCAATTGAACGGGATCGATGCCGGGGCGGAAGGCGCCTTTGGCCTCACCGCGGTCAAGTATGGTTTTTACCATCGTGACGAATTGGTTGCTGGTCCGGCGGATGGCTTCGGATGATTTCAGGTGCCTGGCACGATGCAGGTTTTCACTATTGACCAGGGTTAGAAACTCCGGATGGTCCAGGTAATAGTTCCAGGTGAATTCCACCAGTCGGCGGATTGCCACTTCCGGTTCCAGCGCGTCCAGATGCAGTTCCTGTTCGGCTGAGCGAATACCGAGGTAGGCCGCCTCAAGCACGGCTGTGAACAGTTGCTCCTTGCTGCCGAAGTAGTGATAGATCATGCGTTTGTTGGATTTTGAGCGGAGGGCGATTTCGTCGACTCGGGCGCCGCCCAGTCCCTTGCGGGCGAATTCGACGGTGGCAGCGGCAAGAATGCGCTTTCGCGTGAGGTCCGCATCCCGGGGCAACGCAGCGCGGTTCCTAGTTTTTGGTGCTTTCGCGTTGAGTTCAACAGTTTCTGGCATATTTTCAATATCTCTCATTCAAGCCTGTACTCCCTGCCTAACATACCTTTGCCGGGTGCTCACCAAGGCTCTTGACTCTATTGTATAATGCAGTAACTAGTTAGTGCAGTAAAGGCCAAAAATCGGGAGGATGAAATGGCTAAGACAACGAAGCAAATGATGAACCTAAATTCCCGCCTGAGTCGGCGCGCAGTGCTGAAGGGCGTTGTGGGCGGCGCTGCTGTTGGAGCACTGGGAAGTTCCTTCCCCATGCCGGCAGTTGCCCAGGAAACCACCTGGACACTTGCGAACTCCATGCGCTCGGTCGCTAACCCTTATCACGCCAGTTTTGCCAAGGGCGGAGAGAACTTCGCGGCCTCAATCGGCGCCAAATATGAAACGCTGGTGACCGAAGGAAATTCCGAGAAGGGCATTTCCGACATCAAGGCCTTGTTACAAAGAACCGGGGGCAAACTTATTCTCAATGTCGATCCCAATGACTCGCCGGACGCGCGCGTCATTGTGGAGGAAGTGAAAAAGGCCGGTGGCTTCGTGGTCACCCAATGGAACAAGCCGGATGACCTGCATCCATGGGATTTCGATCCGAACTATGTGGCCCACATGTCCTTCGACGGGGTTCCGACCGCCGAGGCGATTGCCAATGAACTGTTCAAGGCCTTTGGCGGGGAAGGCGGCATCGTGGCGCTGGGCGGCATCCTCTCCAACGTTCCGGCCATCGAGCGCAAACTGGGCCTCGACAATGCCATCGCCAAGACCAACGGCAAGGTGAAGCTCCTCGACTTCCAGCCCGCCGACTGGAACGAGCAGAAGGCCTTCGACATTACGCAGGCCTGGCTCACGCGGTTTGGCGACGAAGTGAAGGGCGTGTTCGCCGCCAATGACGGCATGGGCATGGGCGCCTTGGAAGCGCTGCGCCAGAACGGCCTTGCCGGCAAGGTTCCGGTGGTCGGCATCGACGGCATTGAAGCCGCCGTGAAGGCTATCGAAGCAGGCGAATTCGCCGGCACCATTGCCTGGGACCCGCTGTGGACCGGCGGCATGGGCCTTGCCATCCCCTATGCCCACGCCACGGGCAAGATCGATATCACCAAGGAAGGCCACGAACACCGGGAATTCTATGGCACCGGCATTGTGGTCACCAAAGAGACGGTTGCCGATTACAAGAACAACCCGCCGAAGACCGACTTTGCCGACCTCTGGGGCAAGGCCACCGGCCAGATCCAGTATCGCAAGTAAGAGCTCCCTGACGTAAACTCTAGCCGGGTGCTTGGCGCCCGGCTATTCTTGTCGAATTGGGTCGGATGGGAGTGGGCTTGTGAAGTCTGCCAATGCGGCGAACGGCACTTATCTCAGGCACTGGCGCCGCTGGGCTCCGGTTGCGGTGCTCGTGGCCCTGTGCATCCTTGTCAGCCTGTTCAATGGCAACTTTCTCACCCTTTCGAATCTGATCCGGTTGCTCAGTTCGGCGTCAATCCCGCTGGTACTCTGCATGGGCGCCACCTTTATAATTCTGATGGGTTCGATCGATCTCTCGATTGAAGGAACCATGGCGCTCACTGCTGTGATGGTGAGCCTTCTCGTGGCCAATGATATTTCAGGCTATGCCATCGGCCTGTGGTCGGTGCCGCTTGCGGTTGTGGCTGGCGGCCTCATGGGCCTGGTCAATGGCCTGCTCCATGTGAAGCTCAGGACGCCCTCCTTCATGACCACGCTGGGTGTCGGCTTTGCCGGTGTCGGCGTTGCCATGGCGGTCCTCGCCGGCGATACGGTGCGCATTTCCGATCAGACATTCCGCTTCCTGTCGCTCGGCCGTGTGCTGGGAATACCGATGTCCGTATGGATCGCCTTTGCGGCCGTGGCGGTGGCCTATGTCATTCAAGAGCGTACCCGCACGGGACGCTGGCTCTATGCCATCGGCACCGACGAGATGACGGCCCGCCATGCCGGCATTCCCGTCGAACGCACCCGCATCCTGATTTTCGCCATCGCAGGCCTCTTTTACGGCATGGGCGGCGTTCTGGCTGCCGCGCAATTCGGCCAGGGCCATGCGCTCATCAGCCAGGGCAGGCTCTTCACGGCGATCACCGCCGTCGTCGTCGGCGGAACCGCGCTTTCCGGCGGTGTTGGTTCGGTGCTCAATTCGGTGATCGGGGTGCTCATCGTCGTGGTGCTGGCCAATGGCTTGGTGCTGATGGGTGTCGAGCCTTACGTGCAGCAGGGGGTGCAGGGCCTTCTCATTATCGTGGCGGTAGCGCTGGCGCTGGACCGCTCACGCCTTGATGTGGTGAAGTGATGGTGCCGGTTCTTGAAATCCGCAGCGTGTCGAAGAGCTTTCCGGGCGTGAAGGCACTCGATGACGTGAGCTTTGCCATCAACAAAGGCGAGGTTGTCGGCCTCATCGGCGAAAATGGGGCGGGCAAATCGACTCTCCTCAAGGTGCTGAACGGCATCTATCTGCCTGACGCCGGCGGCATCTATGTGGATGGCCGGCCGGTGACGATCACCTCACCGCGCCAGGCTTTTGACTCCGGCATTGCCATGGTGTTCCAGGAACAGTCGATTTTGCCAACCCTCACCGTTGCCGAAAATATTTTCCTTGGCCGCGAGGAGGAATTCCTGACGCTTGGCCTGATCTCGAAAGCGCGGATGAATGCCGCGGCGGCGGAGCAGCTCAAGAAAGTCCACCTCGATGTTCATCCGGGCACCCGCTGCGCGGATATCTCCTTCGCCGACCGGCAGATGGTGGAGATCGCCAAGGCCCTGTCGCTTGACAGCCGGATCAAGGGCGATGTCACCATCCTTCTCGATGAGCCGACGTCGGTGCTTGAGCAGAAGGAAGTGGATCTGCTGTTTCGTATCGTCAACGACCTCAAGCAGCGCGCCTCCTTCGCCTTCATCTCGCACCGTCTCGAGGAAGTGCTGGCAGTCAGTGACCGCGTCTACGTGATGCGGGATGGAAGAGTGGTAAAGGAACTTGGCGCCAAGGAAGCGACCGTGAAGGAGCTTCACCAACATATGGTGGGTCGCCAACTTCATCATGAATATTACCGCGAAGCGCGCCAGTCTACACCATCCGCCAAAGCCATTCTTGAATGCGATGGCCTGAGTAAGGTTGGGGCCTTCTCCAACATCAGCTTCACGCTGCATGAGGGCGAAGTGCTGGGGATTGCCGGGGTGATTGGCTCAGGCCGCGAGGATCTGGCGCGCTGCCTGGCTGGACACGCGAAGCCGGACAGCGGGGCGCTGAAAGTTGACGGCTCTTCTGCTGCCTTCCGCGCCGCCTATGATGCAACGGCGCGTGGCGTCGGCTTGGTGCCGGCGGAACGCAAGGTTGAAGGGCTTGTCGCTTCCTTCAGTGTCGCCGAGAACATGACACTGGCGGCCCTTCCGAAGTTTGTTTCCGGCGGAATCATCCGTTTCGCAGCCGAAAAGAAGATTGCCCAGAGCTGGGTTGCGAAGCTCAGCATCAAGACACCTTCGACAGAGACCATGGCCGGCAGCCTCTCCGGCGGAAACCAGCAGAAGGTGGTGCTCGCCAAATGGCGCATCGCCGGGGTGCGGGTATTGATTCTCGACCACCCCACGCGCGGCATCGATGTCGGCGCCAAGGAGGATGTTTACGAACTGGTGCGCGACATGACCGAGGAGGGCCTCGCTGTCATCCTGCTGGGCGATACACTGGATGAGGTGATCGGCCTTTCCAACCAGATCCTGGTCATGCGCGATGGTGAGATAACGGCACGGTTTGCAGCCCCTCCCGGGGGGAAACCGACGCAGGTCGACCTGGTCAAGCATATGGTGTGACATGACAGTAGAACAACGCACTCGCCTGCAACTCTGGCTGCCGCTCGTGGTCCTGACGGTGCTTGTGCTGATTGTCGGGCTTTACGACAACACCTTCTTTTCGGTCAGCAATTTCCTGTCGGTTACCGCCGACACCATGACGCTGTTCCTGATGGCCTCTGGCGTGACGCTGGTCATCATGATGGGCGGCATTGACCTTTCCATCCAGGCGGTAGCTTCGATGACCAGTTGCATCCTCGCGGCCTATCTGCCGCGCTATGGGTTTGTGGCCATTCCGCTGGCGGTGCTGGGCGGGATGGTTGCCGGGTTTGCCGGCGGCTTCGTTTCAACCCGGTTACGCATTCCATCCTTCATCGCAACGCTCGCGGTGAGCGGCGTGGTGTTAAGCGCGGGCTACTGGTTCTCGGAAACGCGCTCCATCAACATACCGGCAGACTTGCGGGACCGTTATCTGGGCTGGGCAGTCGGTGATAGCCTCGGCGTGCCGCATGAAATCTGGGTGGGCGCCATCCTCATGGCCGTCCTTAGCGCAATCCTTGGATTCACGCCTTTCGGGCGGCTGGTGCGCGGCATCGGGGCCCAGGAGCGGGCGGTGATTGCCTCCGGGATCAATGTCGACCGCAGCAAGCTTGCCGCCTACACGCTGTCGGGCACCATGGCGGGTCTGGCCGGTATTGTCATGGCTGCACGCCTTGGTTCCGGCTCGCCAACACTGGCTAACGAGTTCCTGCTGCCGGCCATCGCCTGTATTGTAGTTGGCGGGACGGCGATTACCGGCGGGGTCGGCTCCATCTGGCGCACCTTCGTTGGGGCCCTGATTGTCCAGGTGGTGCGGATCGGCATGACCTTTATGGGCGTTTCGGTGTTTGCGCAGCAGATCGTATTTGGCTTCATCCTGGTGGCGGCGGTGGGAATTACCATGGACCGGGCAAAGGTTCTGGTGATCAAGTAGGCGTTGGCGCATCCTGGCGCAGCAGGCCCTTGTACTTGAGTTCCTTCCAGAATTCCGGCGGTATTGCCTCGTTGACCAGTGCGATGTTTTGGTCCATTTGGGTGACGTTGCGGGTGCCGGGAACATGCGAGGCAACCGCCGGATGGGCTAGAAGAAATTGCAGGGCGGCGGCTGGCAATGATACCTTATGTTGTGCGCATACGATTTCGATCTGCTTCACCTTGTCCATGATGTGGGCGGGGGCTGGCGCATAATTCCATTTGGCGCCGGGCACTGCTCCAGTCGCCAGGATGCCGCCATTGAACCCGCCGCCAATCACAATCGCCGTGTTGCGCCGTTCGCACAGGGGGAGCAGTTCGTCCAATGCGTCCTGTTCGAGCAACGTATAGCGACCGGCCACCAGTAGTGCGTCGAAGTCGCCCTGCTGCATGAACTCCAGCATCACCTCCAGATCGTTCACGCCCGCGCCAATCGCCTTGACAACACCTTCCTCGCGCAGTCTGACCAGTGCGCGATAGCAGCCGTTCATGGCCTGCTTGAAATACACTTTCTGCAGTTCCGGGCCGTGGGTGAATACGTCAGCGTCGTGAATGAACAATAGATCGATGTGACCGAGACCCAGCCGCTGCAGCGAATCCTCAACCGACCGCATGGCACCATCATAGGAATAATCATAATGGCAGGTGAATGGCAGGCCATTGACCCATGGCTTGAAGTCGACATCTTCCCGGCGTGCGGGCCTCAATACGCGCCCCACTTTGCTCGATAGCAGGAAGGCGTCGCGCGGCTTCCAGCGCAGGCTATGGCCCAGCCGGGCCTCCGACAGCCCATGGCCATAGTAGGGCGCCGTATCGAAATACCGCATGCCGGCATTCCATGCCCTTTGCACCATCGCATCTGATTCGGACTCGGAGATCGGCCGCAGGAAGTTGCCGATTGGCGCTGCGCCAAAGCCCATATCGCTTACCAAAAGTCCGGTTCGGCCAAATTTTCTTGAGTGAATGCCGGTCATAGGTCGTCCTCTCTTGCTGGAGCCGGCACTCTACTATAAGTAACTAGATGGTGCAATAATGAAAATGACCGGTACCCGCCGGGATGCCGGGTGAATTGAAAGGTGTTTGACGATGATACGGCTTCACGGGATTCCATTGCTCGGCTTTGGCACCTTTCCGCTCCAGGGCGAAGAAGCCTGCCGGGCCGTCAGGATGGCAATCGAAGTGGGCGCGCGCCATATCGATACGGCTCAGATGTATGGCAACGAAGCAGCAGTTGGCCGGGCTCTCAGGGAGAGCGACGTGCCACGCAGGGAATTTTTTGTGGTGACCAAAGTGGACCCGGGCAATGTCTCGAAAGAGAATTTCCTGCCTTCCATTGTTCGCTCCCTTGAAGTCCTCGATGGCGCCATCGACCTGTTGCTGATCCACTGGCCGCCTGCGGAGGACATGTTCGACGAGGCGACTGAACTGCTACTGGAGACCAAGGAGCGCGGCATGGCAGCGGCAATAGGGGTCAGCAACTACACGCCAAAAATGATGCGCCGCGCGTACCAGCGGACCGGCGGCGCCATCATCAACAATCAGGTTGAGTTTCATCCGTTGCTCGATCAGCGGGCGCTGGTTGCCGAAGCCGCCAGGCTCGGCGTGGTCTTATCTGCTTTCAGTCCCCTGGCGCGGGGCGCGGCACTTAAGCCCGAGGCGATCCAGGCCATTGCCCGGCGGATTTCCCGCAGTCCCTCCGAGGTAGTGCTGCGGTGGATCGTCCAGCAAGATGTTGTCGCCATTCCAATGACGACAAAACGCCAGAATGCGCAGTCGAACATGACGGTTCTGGACTTTAAGCTGTCACCCCAGGACATGCTGGAAATTTCCGCGCTCGGCACCCGTGAGGGCAGGTTGGTCAATCCAGGCCGGATGGCGGCGCAATGGGACGACGAGGACGATTTTCGAGTCAGGTCACGGTAGCGAAGCGCTCCGAGATGACGCGCAGGGTTTCCTCGATTGGTTTCTTCCACCAGTTATTGGCAGAGAATATCTCCACTTCCACCAGTCCGTCATAGCCTGCCGCCTCAACATCCCGGCGGATCGCGGGCAAGTCGATAATTCCGTCGCCCATCATGCCCCGGTCATTGAGCACGTCCCCGGTCGGAACCAGCCAGTCGCAGACATGGAATCCGAAAATGCGCCTGGACTTTCCGGCGCGCATGAGATCGCGCTTAAGATAGGGATCCCACCAAGTATGGTAGACATCGACACAGGTGCCGAGCCAAGGATCTGATTGCGGTCCCTCGATTGCATCGCAGAGGTCGAGAGCCTCGGAGAGCAGGGACAGGCAACTCCGTTCCGCTGCGTAGACCGGATGCAGCGGCTCAAGCGCAATCTTGACGCCGAGCTCCCTGCCGTGTTCAAGCAGAAGCGCGCTGGCCTCGGCAACCTGATGGCGCGCGGCTGGCAGGTCCTTTGATCCTGCCGGAAGGCTGCCCACCACCATCACGAAGGATTGGGCGCCGAGTATCGCCGCGTCTTCGATGGCGCGCCGGTTGGACTCGACATTCGCCAAGAACACGGCGCGGTCGGCAGCCGGGATGTAGGTGCTGCGGCAATATCCCGTGACACGCAATCCGGCGGATCCGATGCGCTTGGCGATGGCGGCGACGTCGCGGCCTTCAACCTCGCGCCGCCAAGGCGCGATGCCGCCGAAGCCGGCCCGGGCGATGGCGTCAATGGCTACCTCAATCGGCTGTTGAAACCCGAAGGTAGCCGTGTTGATGGCGCACAAGGAAAGATTTCCGAGGTCCCGCATCACACGCCATAGACCGCGAGGAGCTTTTTCATGCGTTGCACGGCAAGTTCTGGATGGCGCAGCAGGCCGGCCTGGTCGGCGAGCCGGAAGATGCCGGTGAAATATGGCAGGGGCCGCATGGCCTGGGCTCCGCCGATCATGACGAAGTGGTCCTGATGGCCATTGAGCCAGGCGAGGAAAACGATACCCGTCTTGTAGTGTTGGGTGGGGGACCTGAATATCAGACGTGAGAGCGGTACGGTTGGCGCCATCAATGAATGATACTTTTTCAGCTTGCCCTTGGCCAAGGCGGCGAGTGCCGCTGACGCGACAGGCGCAATGGCGTCGAATATGCCAAGCAAGGCATGCGAAAATCCTTGTTCGTCTCCGGCAATAAGATCAGGATAATTGAAATCATCACCGGTATACATCTTGACACCTGCAGGCAGCATTCGCCGCATCTGTACTTCCTTTTGGTCGTCGAGCAGGGAGATCTTGATACCATCCACCTTTGCGGCATTGCTGCTGATCAGGGACAGGCAGGTTGACATCGCCTGGTTGAAATTGCCGCTGCTCCAGTAACCCTTTAGCGCCGGATCAAACATCTCGCCTAGCCAATGGAGAATTACCGGGTGATCGGCGTCCCTCAGCACCCGCGTGTAGACTTGGATATAATCGTCCGGCGATTTTGCCACGGCGGCGAGCGCCCGGCTTGCCATCAGGATGATACGACCGCCAAGGTTCTGGATGGCATGAAGTTGCTCGAGATAGGCCCTGATGATGTCATCAATGGAATGTGTATCGGCGGCGGCCAGTTGATCCGTGCCGCAGCCCGCGTAAATCTTGGCCGCGTTCCCGGAGCCGGCGTCCTTGAGCGATCGCCTGATCAACTCCAGCGCGCTTGGCCAGGTGAGACCCATACCGCGCTGGGAAGTATCCATCGCCTCGGCGATGCCAAATCCTAGGTCAAGAAGATGGCGCCGGTAGGCGATGGTGCGCTCCCAGTCGATATCGAGGGAGCCCAAGGGATCCGCATTGCTGAGCGGGTTGGCGACCACATGGGCGGCGGCAAAGGCGACGCGGTTAAATGGTCCCCGCGGTTTGCGGACCTGCACGGGTTCACCCGCCATTCGGTAGTCGGCGTAAACACCGTTTTCGTTCGGCAGCTTTAGTTTCATGTCAATATCTCACAGTAAGCAACCCGGCGTCAGCCTGGATGACCTGTCCGGTTGTATATGGCAGCAGCCCGGAGGCGAGTGTAACTGCAATGCGGGCGATCTCATCTGGTCTGCCGAACCGCTTGATAACAGTCAGGCCATCATCAATCAGTTTATCGTATCTGGCTTTCGAGGGAGCCGTCATGTCCGTCTCTATAAATCCCGGCTGAATTTCGTAGACGCCAATTCCCTCATTCGACAGGCGGGCAGAAAACAGCTTGGACATCATCGAGACGCCTGCCTTCGAGATGCAGTACTCGCCTCTGGAGATTGAGACCGCCACGGCGTTTGACGAAGATACCGTGACAATGCTGCGATGAAACCGGGATTGGACCTGCAACAGCCGTTTGGCAAAGGCTTGGGTGAGAAAGAAAGTGCCACGGGTGTTGACATCCAGGCACCGGTCGAAACTTTCGGGGCTGACATCGAGCAGGTCGCCGCGGTTCATCACTGAAATACCGGCATTGTTGACAAGGGTGGTCAACGGACCAAGTGCCTCTGCGCTGTCGAGGATAGTCTCGTGATTTTCAATTCTGGACAGGTCACCTGCGATGGTAACGGCCTTGCGTCCCAAGGATTTTATGGCGTCGGCCACCGACTGCAGTTCATTGGAATTTTCAATGTCCATGACAGCGACGTCAAATCCGGCGCCAGCCAATCCCAAGGCAATGGCTTTGCCGATGCCGCGGCGGGCGCCAGTGACCAGGGCTGTCTGCATCATAAACCTCCCTCGAGTTTTTTCAGGGTTTCAGGTGTGCAGACAAGCCGCAGTATTGTCTTGGTGTTGAAGTCCAGCCGCTGGCGAATTGCCGCCTCCGTCATCAGGTCGCGTTCGAATACGATTGTCCCGGTGAATCGGTTGGTGAGATAGTAATAACCGATTGCCGCAATGGTGATATTGAGTTGAACGGCGTCGATGTCATGGCGAAACTGGCCGGCAGCGATACCCCGTTGCAGGAGACGCTGCATGCGTTCCACGAATGGCCGGCTCATTTCGCGGATTCGTTGGGAGTTCTTGATGTGCCGGGCCTTGTGCAGGTTCTCGCTATTCACCAGCGTTATGAATTCAGGGTTGGCGAGGTAATATTCCCAGACGAAAGCGACGTTGGCCTTGAGAGCTTCGACAGGGTCCAGGCGGTCGAGTTCAAGGCGGGTCTCGGCCAGCCGAATGTCGGAATAGGCTTCCTCGATGACAAGGCGGAACAGTTCTTCCTTGTTGCCGAAATAGTGGTACATCATTCTTTTGTTGGTCTTTGAGCGGGTGGCGATGTCATCGACCCGCGCTCCGCCCAGTCCCTTTTTTGCAAATTCCGTCTTTGCAGCGGCAAGAATGCGAAGGCGGGCTGCAGCAGAATCGCGGGTTTTTTTCTGTTCTCCTTCGGCCACCAATTTCTCCATTATGAAATACTTGATATAACCAACCAGTTAGTTATAATAGGCGAATTGTGTTTCTCTGGCAAGCAACGGTCTCGGTTTGATAAATGTATGATTACATAATCGTGGGAGGGGGCTCGGCGGGGTGTGTTCTGGCCGCCCGTTTGAGCGAGGACGCGAATGCTCGCGTGCTGTTGCTCGAGGCGGGACCCCGCGATATCAACCCCTATATCCACATGCCTGTCGGTTTTTTCAAAATGACCGGTGGACCGCTCACATGGGGCTATGAGACGGCGCCGCTTCGTCATGCCAACAACCGCACCGCGGTATATCCGCAGGCGCGTGTCCTGGGCGGCGGCAGTTCCATTAACGCGGAAATCTACACACGCGGTTGCCCGCAGGATTACGACGGCTGGGCGTCCGATCTCGGCTGCACAGGGTGGGCATGGAATGACCTCAAGCCGTATTTTATCCGATCGGAAGGCAATAACCGCTTGGGCGGGGGTGAACACGGCGTCGATGGGCCGCTTGCCGTGTCGGATCTTGTGAATCCCAACCGGGTATCGCTGGCGTATGTTCAGGGGTGCATGGACTTCGGCATGCCTTTCAATCCGGATTTCAACTCCGGCCGGCAGGAAGGTGCTGGCCTTTACCAGACGACAATCCGCGATGGTCGGCGCTGCAGTGCCGCTGTCGGCTATTTGAAGCCTGCCATGAAGCGTTCCAATCTCACGGTCAAGACGGGCGCAATGGCCAAGCGCATTATTATCGAAAGTGGGAAAGCCACCGCTGTCGAGATCATTGAGGGAACTCAACTGAATCGCATCGATGCGGCGCGCGAAGTGATCATCACCGCCGGGGCTATCGGTTCACCCAAGCTACTGATGTTGTCGGGCATCGGTCCTTCCGCCCATTTGCGTGAAAAGAGTATAGCTGTCGCGAACGATCTTCCGGGTGTCGGGCAGAATCTCCACGACCACTTTTCCACCGACGTGACCTGGGTGCTGAACGGGCCCCACTCCTACGACAAATACAAGAAATTTCATTGGCAGGCCTGGGCGGGCCTGCAATACGCCTTGTTCAGAACCGGGCCGGTGGCCTCCAACATTGTGGAGGCGGGCGCCTTCTGGTGGAGCGACCGCAATGAAAAAACCCCGGATATACAGTTTCACTTTCTCGCCGGCGCAGGAGTCGAAGAGGGGGTAGGAACCGTCCCTGGCGGCCACGGCGCGACATGCAATTCATACCATGTTCGGCCACGCTCGCGTGGCAGCGTCACGCTTCGGTCGAACAATCCCGCCGATGCGCCCATCGTTGATCCCAATTCGTTTGCCGAAGCCTATGATCTCGACCGCCACATCGAAGCGATCAAGATCACCCAGGAGGTGGGCCAGACCCGCTCCATGCGCCGTTATGTTACCGCCGAACATTTTCCGGGGCCGGCCTGCAAAACCCGCAAGGATTATGAAGAAGCGGCACGAGCCAATGCCCGGTCGTCCTACCATCCCGTCGGGACCTGCAAGATGGGAGCGGATGAGATGGCAGTCGTCGATACCAGCCTCCGGGTTCATGGCATCGAACGTCTGAGGGTCTGCGATAGTTCCATCATGCCGCGCGTGATTTCCGCCAATACCAACGCGCCCACTATTGCAATTGCGGAAAAGGCTGCGGATTTGGTCCGTGGCAACAGGTGAAACATGCCAAGAATTGTATCTGCAGCGGAAGCGGTAAAGACCATTGCGGACGGTGCGACAGTAGCCGTCAACTCTTCGTCAGGGCTGTGCTGCCCCGATGCGGTACTGAAGGCCCTGGGCGAACGCTTTGACAATGAACGGCATCCGCTGAACCTCACCATGCTGCATCCCATTGCGGCGGGCGACTTCTATGGCGTAAAGGGGGTTGAGCACATTGCCAAGCCCGGCCTGCTTGGACGCATCATTGGGGGGTCTTATCCTTCCGGCCCGTCTTCGGCCGAACCGCCACGCATCTGGCAGATGCTCGGGTCCAATGAGATGCCCGCCTACAATGTTCCTTCTGGAATCATGTTTGACATGATTCGCGAGGCTGCCGCCAAGCGCCCTGGCGTGCTCACCAAGGTGGGCCTTGATACGTTCGTCGATCCGGGCCGCGAGGGCTGCGCCATGAATGCCAAGGCGGCGGCGGCGCCGATCGTGAAGAAGATCACATTCGAAGGCGAAGAATGGCTCTATTTCCCTGCAATAACACCGCATGTTGCCATCATCCGCGCTACGTCGTCAGATGAGCGTGGCAACCTGACCTTTGAGCAGGAGGGCGCCTATCTCGGGGCTCTGGATATCGCCATGGCCGCTCACAATAATGGCGGTATCGTTATAGCCCAGGTGAAGTTCGTGGTCGAAAACGAGACTATTAAGCCCCATAATGTCCGCGTTCCGGGTATTCTCATTGATTTCATTGTTGAAGCTCCGGACCAGTGGCAGACAACCCAGACTCCCTACGATCCCGCCATCTCGGGAGAGGTTTTTAAGCCTCTCAACACCTTTGGATTTACGCCGTTCGGAACGGGAAAGGCAATCGCCCGACGGGTCGCGCAGGAATTGCGCTCTGGCTGGGCCGTAAACCTTGGATTTGGCGTTTCCGCCAATGTTCCGCGTATTTTCCTCGAAGAGGGCCAGCATGGCAAAGTCACCTGGGTCATCGAGCAAGGAGCCGTGGGTGGGGTGCCATTGCTTGATTTCCAGTTCGGCTGTTCGTCCAATGCGGAGGCGATCGTTGCCTCGCCGCACCAGTTCACATATTTCCAGGCAGGAGGATTCGATTGTTCGCTCCTGTCGTTCCTGCAAATCGACAGTCATGGCTCAGTCAATGTCTCAAAACTTGGCGCCAGGCCGCATGTGACTGCCGGGGCAGGGGGCTTTGTCGATATCACCGCGCGCGCCAGGAAAATTGTATTTTCAGGATTCTTCAACGCCGGCGCCAAAATGGAGATTGTCGATGGCAAGCTTAGAATCGACAAGGAAGGCAAGGTGAAGAAGCTGGTGCATGATGTCGAGCAGGTATCGTTTTCTGGCGGGCGTGGCCTGCAGCAGGGACAGGATGTTACCTATGTCACCGAGCGTTGCGTGATGAAACTTGCCGCAGAGGGAATCGTCGTCACAGAAATTGCCCCCGGTGTTGACTTGCAGGAAAACATTCTCGCTCAGTCGGAGTTTCCGTTGATCGTCTCGCCACAGCTCAAGAAAATGGACGCGAGGCTATTCAATCCTGCCGTGATGGGATTGAAACTTCATGGCTGACACCGGCGATATCAGGATCAAGCTTGAGGTGCAGAATCAAATTGCCATCCTGACGCTTGCGCGGCCTGAAAAACTGAACGCCCTGGATTATGGGATGGTGCTGGCCCTGGAGCGGGCCGCCCATCTCCTTGAGGCAATGGCGGAAGTACGGGTTGCCATCATCACGGGCGAAGGCGGAAAGTCCTTCTGTGCAGGTGGCGACATCGAAGCTTGGTCGCAATTAAGCGCACATGACTTTGGCATGAGCTGGGTCCGCCATGGCCACCGTGCCTTCGATGCGCTGGCACGGTTGCGCCAGCCGCTTATCGCGGCAATGGGTGGCCATGCTCTGGGAGGCGGTCTCGAACTGGCTGCCACCGCCGATTTCCGTATCGCCGAAGAACATGTAAAGCTGGGATCGCCGGAGACCGGTATAGGCATCATTCCTGGCTGGTCCGGCACTCAGCGTTTGGTGCGCCGCTTTGGCTCGCAGGTCATGCGGCGGATGGCGTTGCTAGGCGATGTATACAGCGCGGAGGAGGGGAGAGTTCTTGGTCTTGTTGATGCCGTCGTTCAAAGGGGCCAGTCGCTTGCCGCCGCCAGGGAGATGGCCGCACGCATTGCTGAGCGTGGCCCAGCAGCTACCCAGGCCACAAAAATGCTGCTGAACGCGGCGGAGGGTGAAGAATCCGCCAGTTCGCTTGAGGCGTTCGCCGGAAGCGTTGCTGCGGGCAGTGCCGAACTCACATCTGGCGTCGCGGCATTTCGTGATAAGCGGAAACCAAAATTCTGAACATCTAGCGGACCCTGTCCCTTGTGTCATAGGCAAGCAAGTTCCCGGCGAGGGAAACATGGTGTGTGGAAAATGTTTTCGAGACCATCGGGAGTGCGTCAATTCCTGCCACCGCCCGCTCCACAAAATGCCGGGGGGTCAATTCAACCACTTCCATGGCTGAAACGCCCTCGCCATAGTATCGCCTGCTATTCTGCATCAGGCGCATGATTCTGCCCTCCGCTGATTTCGCCAGATATCCGGCATTCCTGCCAGTCCCGTACCGCGTGTCTTCATAGCGGCGCATGACGTTTTCCGGGTGCGGGGTGAGTGTTCCCCTGATCAGGTCATCAGTGAAGAAAATTTCGAGGTGCCGGTGCTTTTCTTCGCTCCGCACCGATGTTATCAGCCACCAGAGTCCGTCATGCCGAAGCGTCATTGTATCGGCCGCATCGAGATCAAACAGCAGACGCCGTACAAGGTTCCAGCGGTCCGGCCATTGCTCGCAAACATAGAGATCAACTGACCGCCGCTCGGACGTCTCCGGGATCATGCAGGTCAGGCCATTCATTTCGAACAGGTGGGGGAACGAGGCGTGGCAATCGATGTGGCCGGACGGCGAAGTTGAACGAAGCGGCCGCGGCGACCCTGGCTCAAGCGCATCGTTGAGTTCAAGCACCACCAGGCGGCCTACGGCCTTCGCGTATTGATACTCCTCCATGAACAACCAGTTCGAGCCACCGTGCCGCCAAAGGAAGGGATCGGCATAATAGCTATAGCGCGGCGAAGGAATGGAGCGCGTCATGCCACGGCTCACATCGCAGACAGAAACAGTGAAATGCTCCTTCCACCAACGGTGGGCGCCGTCCAGCCTGCTGCTGGAGAATTCATTCCAGCGGTGGCCAAACTGATCAGCTTTCTTATAGGCACCGTACCAGAGCCTTGCCAGAGGATCTGCCCATAGCGGAATGCTCGGGCTTAAAATGTTGCGCGTCGTGATATCCCTTGCGGGCCGGGCGGAACTTATGTCGATCTCGTCATCAGTCAACGTTATTCCACCCTCGTCGGCGGCCTTCAGCAAGAGACAATTGAAGAGGGACTGATCCTGTTTGTGATAGACGGGCGCTCCGTCGGGTACAACAAGGCTGCGGTTCAGGGCATAACGCTTCCAGTCCATTGCGAGTTTAACGGCGGCGGCGTGCCCGGGGTCAAAACCAAGCGCGCCTGCGGCCCGTTCGGGCAGATGCCGGACCGCGAGTGGAACTTCCAAAGCGTCAAGAACCCTTGGATCGCACTTGGTCTGGAGAGGCGATTTGCTCTTCAGCGCCCAAATTCCATTCCTTGCGACAGTTGCCAGGGGAAGCTCCAGCGCCGTGTGCAACACTGTGGCACTATCGAACCAAAACACCGGCGCATCCCAGCTTGTCAAGTTATCGGCGATGATTACCGGCTTCCAGGCATAGGAACGTGCTTCCATGCTCACATGCTCAGGATACCGGTCAAATTCGAATTTTGTGAATTCACACCACTGAAACCGTTGCCTCAAGCTTTGCAATTGGCTCTGGTGAAGCCCAAGATCATAGATGCGCCAGGCGCAAGCCCCGGAAAGCCTCTTGCGTTCCGCCGAACACAAGAACTGCCAAAGGCATCGAAAGTAGCGGCTGTCGGCACCGCTGAGCACCAGCGGACGAGCGCTTGGCACTTGGCAAGTATTTGAAATTCCCATAAACGACCTAAAGACCAGGTGCTTTGTACACTATCTGCTATTCTGCCAATAAGGAAGCTGTGAATGGTGGGTTAGCCTGCTCTTCGGCGGTTGTGGGCCAGGAGAAATGCGGCTGAAACGGATAAATCTCGAATGGAAATAAATCTCCGGCAACTTCTTGCCATGCTTCGGTTCCTGTGGGCAAACGGGCCGACGCGATTGAAGCTGGCGCTCCTTCCCCTGGCCTTGGCCGCAGGTTTTTCCCGCGACTATGTCATGATCGTGGTGAACAAATCGGCTGCCGCGCCTCTTGATGAGGCGATGTCGTTGTGGCTGCCGCTGTTTTTCGTGGCATTCGTCATCGTCATCGGTTCGTCCTATTACTATCAGGTGCTGACAACCATGGTGACAACATTCGTCGTCAATACGGTTCGCCTGAAACTCATCCGGAATCTGCTGAAGGTGCAGCCGAATTTCATTGACCGGCATCAGCATGGCTCGATTTACCACATTCTGACGACCGACGTCAGCACGGTGGCAAATTTCACCAGCACTGTGCTGGGCCTTTTGCCGTCAATCGTTTTCTTGTTCATAGCCATTCCCCAGCTATTCTACTACTCGCCGATGGCTGGTGTTTTTGCCCTGGTTGTCATGATCGGCGGGACATTGTCATATCATCTGCAGCAAAAGGCCATGTCGTCCCTGAACGCGGATGCCCGGGCTCTGGACGTTGCATATTTCGAGCGCGTTTCCGATCTCTTGAAAGGGTTCAGGGAGCTCCGCCTCAACCTTCCCCGCGGCGCGAGTTTTACCGCTGATATCGCAAGTGTTCTCGCCAAGCTCCGGCAAATGCTCATCAAAGTTAACCGTATCTACGAAAGCGGCGAATCCGCCGTCAACGCACTGAAATTCCTGCTGTTCGGCGGAATTGTGTTTCTCGTCCCGTTCCTGGCAAAGACGGAGGTAGCCACCACATTCCAGGTTCTGACGCTGGTGCTGTTCTCGCTTACGCCCTTCGAGCAAATCATTGCAAGCTATCCGTCCGTCATTGGAACGCTTGTTTCCTTCGTTCGAATCGCGGATATGAACAAACAACTGGAGCCATTCGAACGCGTAACGGAAATCGTTTCGGATCAATCTTCAGGATTTGAGACAATTGCGCTGCGGTCGGCCTCAGCAGTCCACGGCTCCCGCGAGGCGAGCGGCTTTGTCCTTGGGCCTCTCGACTTTGAAATCAAGCGCGGCGAGATCGTATTCCTCATAGGCGACAATGGTTCCGGAAAAACGACTTTTATGAACGTCATTGCCGGTCTTCTTGATCTTGCCGCTGGCCGCATCGAGGTTGACGGCGTGGCGCTAAGGCCGGAAGACATGACCGCGTACCGGTCGCGCATATCCGCAATCTATTCGCAGTTTCACGTTTTCCGCCAGTTGTATGGCCTCGAAAAAGTAGACAGCGCAAGGGCCTCCGTGGTCTTTGAGAAGGTCGGACTGAAGGGCGTAACCGGCATTGATAACGCGGTCATAACACGGCTCGACTTGTCGGCGGGGCAAAGGCGCAGGCTCGCTCTGGCAATCGTACTTCTTGAGGACCGGGATTTCCTGATCCTGGATGAGTTCATAGCGGACCAGGATCCGGGACAGCGGGAGTTTTTCTTCAGGACCCTGCTGCCTGAGTTGAAAAGCAGGGGCAAGACGATCATCGTCTCAACACACGATATGCAGTGGATCAAATTTTGCGATAGGCTTTACAGGTTTGAGAAGGGCAAGCTTGCTGAGTTGCCGGTGCCGGATAGAGGCATTTCTTAACCCACTGTTGCTTATCACACTGTTATTTGTCAAGTTTGGCAATGCGAATTGTGCAGGTAAGTCCCTATGATCTTTCACGGCATGGCGGCGTTCAGCAGCACATACTGTCGTTGACGGAGGAGCTTCGGCGGTGCGGTCACGAGGTCTTGGTAATTGAGCCCGGACCGCCAGGCCCAAAAAGCGACACGCGGCTGCGGATAGGCAAAAAGAAACGGGTATCCCTAATCGGAACCTCGTTTGAACTTTCACTTGCATCAAAATCGGAGTTGCGCGCGCTGGACGAAAGGCTGGCGGCCTGGCGGCCTGATGTCGTTCACTATCACACCATTTGGGTTCCGTTTTTACCCTGGCAGATTTTCCGGCGAACCCGTGCGGCCTCCGTTGCGACCTTCCACGATACTCCTCCACCGGGACTAGCGGGTGCGGTTTTGCGTGCCGCTTTCAAGCTGATGAGCCGGCTAATTTTGTACCGTCTTGATGGTGCAATCGCGGTTTCAGCAACGCCTCTGTCCCACCTTAGACCAGGGCGTCTTGGCGTAAAGCCTATCGTACTGCCGCCTGCCACCGACCTGTCGGAATTCCTCGCTAGCGCAAAAAATTCTGCTACGGGCGGACGCGCAGTATTGTTTGTTGGCCGGCTTGAACCCCGCAAGGGAATCAATACGCTTCTGGAGGCCTGGGACTTGATAGCCAGCGGGCGCACGCCCCTGCCTCGGGACATTGACATGCCACGCCTCATCGTGGCTGGAAGCGGTGAACTTGAGGGGATGGTCACCGCCGCTTCGCAACGCTTGGGCGAAGATCTTCTTCGACATGTGCCGGCACCGGATAGGGCGTGCCTGCTGCAACTGTTGTCCGGCGCTGCAGTGGCCGTTTCGCCGGCTCTTTATGGAGAGAGCTTCGGCATTGTCCTGGTGGAGGCATTAGCCAGCGGAACGCCTATCGTAGCTGCCTCAAATAGAGGTTATGCAAGCGTCATGACTGGCCAGGGACTCAAACTGCTGGTTCCGCCCGGGGATGCCCTTGCACTCGCTAGAAAAATTCTGGACCTTTTGGCTGATGAAGATTGCCGGCGGGAGCTCGGACGCTGGGGGCGCGAACATGCGAGGCAATTCGATATTTCCGAGGTCTCACCCCAAATCGAGGCTGTCTACCGCGCCGCCATCATGAACTATGACCGCTCGAAGCCGCAAGGCACCGGCAGCCAGCTCTGAAGCCTTCGCCTCATGATTGCCTCGGTCAACCTGTTCGGTCTCTGGCCCAAGTTGTCGTTGAGCGTGACCCATTTTGGCCTGCTTCGGTGCACCTGCCACAACCGCCATGCGGTGACCGGCCAAAAATCCTCAAGCGGCACATATCCGGACTTGGCTCCAGTCTGCTGCCGGCCGGCTAACCTGGCCTTTCCTTGGGCGAGGAGAGATTGCGGATAGAGATATTCCGGGGCGATATTCCCTTGGCTTCTGAAGCGCGACCGTCGTGTCAGTTCCAAGGCCTCGGGAAATATGCTCAGCATCTGCTCCCACATTGTCTTGTCAATCAGGAGCGGCACATGATTGACCTGATGACGCAAAGAAATGCCAAAATGGCTGTCCAAAAGCTGGTTGCTCTGCGCCAACGCAAGATTCCACATGCTTTCTTTTTCCGGTTCGGCAATCCGGTCAAGGCGCGGTGCCACATGTTTTTCCTCGAAAACCCAAGGCAGCCCATCAGGCGCACAAAAGTCACTCATGGAAACGGGGGCCAGGAAAAGCATGTCATCTTCGAGATATATGAATTTTTGCGACAGGCCCGGAATACGATGCAGATGGCTTGTGATGGCAAAGGAATTGAATGTTGGCAACTGGTCCGAATTCATCACCTCGTCATGGTGGATCACTGTCAATCGCGGGTGCGAAGTTTCGAGCCAGGCCGGAACCTGCGGGCGGCATGTCAGCAGGAATACCCGGTTTATCCAGGGCGCATAGCACTGCAACGAGCGCATGCTGAAACGCAGCGTTTCCAGATTGTCCCGGGTGCGTGAGCGATCACTATCGCCCTTGGCATTTGCATATCGCAGCAGGAGGTCGCGGTATCCTGGCTGTTGGTCGTCTACCCAGGTGTAGACGACATCTATTGGTTCATGGGGCGGATTCCCGACCTCTGAGCCTGAGGACATCCCAATTTTCCTTGACCTGAATTTGCAATATCATCATACCATATTGCATCTGGAGCGCGCTGTGGAGAATTTGTGGTAGTGTGGAATATGATGTCAAAATCAATGATTTGCATCTGATCATCATGCGCGAGATTGCCGCACATTCTTACGTCCCGTGCTAAGGCAAGGAAGCAGCCGTGACATTTTCCCGTGATCTGATCATCGCTGTCGATGCGGGAACAACTGGGCTCAAGGTTGGCGTCGTCAGGTCCGACTTGCAGATAGAAGCAGAGGCGGTTCAATCCTATCCTACAAACTTCTTGCCGGCGGGCCGGGTGGAGCAGAACCCTGCTCATTGGTGGAAGGCGCTGGAGCTTGCGCTTGCCGAACTCACAGGCAGGAATCCCGAACTGCCGAAGCGGGCAGCCGCACTGGTCTTTTCCGCGCAGCTTTGCGGCGTAGTGGCCGTCGATGAAGCCGGAACGCCTTTGCGTCCCTGCATGATCTGGCTCGACAAACGCGCCGCTGGCCTTGTCCGATCCACTATGGGGGGGTTCCCGCCGATCTTCGGCTATGGCGCATTCAAACTGCTGTCTTCCCTTTGGCTGACCAACGGCGCCCCCTCCCTGAATGGCGCGGATCCCCCCGGCAAAATGATGTGGCTCAAACAGCACGAGCCGGATACATGGGCGCGCACGCACAAGTTTCTGGATGTGAAGGACTGGCTGGTTCACAAGTCCTGTGGCCGCTTTGTTACAACTGCGGATTCGGCCAATCTCACCTGGATGATGGACACGCGCCCCTCGCGCAATTGCTGGTCGCCTTATCTGATGGCGCGCTTCGGCATAACGCGTGGCCAGCTTCCTGATATCGTGCCCGGCGTATCCAGCCCCGGTGGCCTCACAAACGCCGCAGCTGCTGCCCTTGGCCTGCCAGTAGGGCTGCCGGTGATTGCTGGCTGCGGCGATGTCTGCGGGGCTGCGCTTGGCAGTGGCGCCGTGGCTGACGGCGAACTGCATATTTCCCTGGGAACCAGTTCGTGGATCGGCGGGTTCTATCCGGCGCGCCGCTTGAGTGCCAGCGAGGGGTACGCGACCATAACCTGCCCCGTTGACAACCGGCCGTTGCTCATTGCCACGCAGGAAAGCGCTGGATCTTGCCTTGATTGGTTTGAGGGGTTTACGGGTTCCGGGACGCAACCCGATGCAAACCGAACGGAAACGACAGAATCGCCTCCCTTGTTTCTGCCGTGGCTCGCTGGTGAACGCGTGCCGGTCGATGATAACCGGCTGAGAGGAGCTTTTCTTGGCCTCTCCCTCAATCATGGCAAAGGAAGCCTGGCGCAGGCTGTGTTGGAGGGAGTTGCCCTCAATACCCGCTGGGCCTATCGATCCGTAACGCGGCAACGCGGTACCGTACTCGACCGGCGCATCCCGCTGGTGGGCGGAACGGCACTGAATCCCATCCTCTGCCAGACACTTGCAGATTGCCTTGCGGCTGATTTTTCCGTTGGTCTGTCGCCGCGGCTGGCTGGGGTCAAGGGGGCCGCGGCAATAGCTGCCGCGCACCTTGGCTTTTTTTCAGACCCATGGCAGGCGGCCGCCAGTCTCGGCAAGGCTGAAATTGCGGTCTATTCGCCCAGACCCGACCGGGCAAAATACTTTGACCGCCGTTTTGAACTTTTTCTAGATGCGTATCGCCGGACTTTGCCGTGGTTTCGGCGGTCTTTTGCCTTGGAGCTAGGTGAAGATGATTGACGGTTTTTTTAAAGATCACATTGATCCATTATGGGAACGTGCCGCCCGGCCCGTCGCCCGCCATTGCACCGCCAACCAGGTAACGGTCTTTGGGCTGTGCATTGTCATCGCGATGTCCGGTGCATATGTCATGCACGGGTCGACACTATGGTTTGGCGCCGGGCTCATCTTCGCCTTTTCCGCGGACTCTCTGGATGGCGCGGTTGCACGCCTACGCGGTGAGACGTCCCGGTTCGGCGGATATCTCGATGCAATGGTCGACCGCTATCAGGAACTGGTTGTGCTCACGGCGCTGGCTCTCAATTCCGGGTATTGGCCGGAGGTCTTCTTCGTTCTTTCTGGCAGTCTTCTCACAAGCTACGCCAAGGCAAGAACGGCAATAGAGATGCCGATCAGCAACACCGCCTGGCCGGATTTCTTTGAAAGGCAAGAGCGGATCATCTTCCTTTGCCTGTTGCTGATTCTTAACGGTTTATTCGGCGATTGGGCGATGCCTTCCATTGACCTTCTTTCATCAGGGCTTTGGATATTGGCCGCGGCTTGCCATGCCACAGCCGGGCAGCGGTTCTTTCGGGCCCGGGCCCTTCTCGGAAGGGAATCGGGCAAGCCATAGGCCGAGGCCTCCTGAGAAAACTTATCCTATCAGCAAATGGCCCAGAGAGAATCTAGCGACCCATAGCACGGCTGTGGCAAAGACCGCCGCCGCGACATCATCCAGCATGACTGCGGTTCCGCCACCCGTATAAACATCCACCAGGCGTATAGGCCATGGCTTCAGGATATCAAAGAAGCGGAACGCTGCGAAAGCAGCTAGCCACCACCACAAATCAAACGGCATGCTCAGAAGAACCAGGAGCATGCCATAGGTTTCATCCCAGACTATTGCCCCGTGATCCTGCTTGCCCAGCACTTCACAGGCCCTGCCGCAGGCTCTGCATCCAACCACAAAAAATACGATGAGAACCATCGCCATGGCCAACGGCGGCGCCATTGACAAGGCGGCATGGATCGGAAATGCGACCAGTGCCCCGGCGGTCCCCGGCGCCCATGGCGCGAGGCCTGCGCCAAAGCTCAATGCCAAAGCGCAGCTTGGCTGTTTGAGAAGGCCGGCGTGTGGCATCATGGCATGATCCTGTGGCCGTTATCTTTGAAACAAGGACCTGATGTGCGGCAGGCATGGCGCGAGCAACAGGCCATTTAACTCTCCGTCGCCTTTGGACAGCGTTCATAGAGATCAACCTTCATCATGGGATTGTGGCGGGACGGACTGAAATCCTGCCGGACATGCCGCCACCATAAAGCGCAATAGTTTTGAGGATTTTCGCGATTGAATACATCCGGCGCCAGATCTTTGAGCATCGGCAGTCGCGTCCATGGAACATTCGGAAAAGTATGGTGCTCATTGTGGTAGCCGGTATTGAAGAACAGCCAGTTGGTGAGCCTGTAATCGGAATAGGTTGGACTGACTTCATTGTCACCTTCATGTTCGCTTAGCGATTGGCCCAGGTTGGTGACACCGAATTTTCCCAGGAAAAGTGAAAGCGACCAATTGTGATAGAGCCATCCCCAGAAGCCAAACAGCCAAAAGAGCAATAGGTTCGCAAACAGGGAAACGGCGACAAAGGACCAGCGTTGAAATCCAGTTGGCTGGGTGCTCCCAATGCGCCGGTACCTATCCACTACCGCTTGCCCGGAGAGGCGTTTATAGAGTTTCGGCATCACTTTGTCGGAAACCAGGAAGCCGAATGGAAGCAAATGCAGAAAAAGCGTTGCGAATGTCAGCACCCGCTGCTTTGCCGGGGACTCTATTGTGAGTGTCCGCCGGGCATTGAAGCTGCAAATGTCCTCGTGTTCGTAGTCGCGCTCATAGTTGCCGATGAAAGGATGGTGGCTCGAGATGTGCTCATGCTGGTAGGTCAACTGTTTGCCAAACGAACCAAGGATCAACTCAAGGGACAAATCGAAGCAAAGTTTGGGCAGGTCATTGCGAAAGACCAGCCGATGGGCGGTTTCATGGAGAAGCGCGCCTGCCGAGTGAATAACAAATTGGCCGAAGAAAAATGCGGCAATGAAGCAAAACAGCAGATTGCTCCCGCCCACCAGCCAAGCCATCCCCCAATGCAGTCCAAGGAGTAATGGCACCGCAATCGCCGTCCACGGGCAGGCACCAGCAAGGTTGCGCGCCTCCGGGCTCCGTCTGACGATTTGCCGCCTCATATCGTTATGGCGCCGGGCCTGTGGCGAAATCCCGGCGGCTACTTCGTCGGCCATTACTGCAACCCTTGTTCAATACTCAGTGCCGTGTCGAACACTAGGCACCACGCAATGCCTGAAAGCCAACCTTATTCTCCTCTTGATACAGCCAAAGTGGCCTTGGCGCCACATCGGCGAACTTCTTGGGACTCGCCTTTCCCGGGCGATGCGGATATCTCCTCTGCCCATTGCCGCCATAATCAATCATCCTGCACGACAGGTGATCGCTGAGGAGTGGGCCGCCGACATGATTCGAACCAGGTTCCTTTCGATTGCCGGTCTTCGGTCGGCGCTTCTCTGGCTTGTCCTCGGAGCTGTTGCCCTTTCTTTTTCTTGCCTGAGCTTGCCGCTTTTCCTTCTGCCGCGGCGTTTTCTGAAGCTCGTGGCGATTCTCCATATCAGGGCCGGTCTGAGTGCGGTGAAACTTATTTGCGGACTGGATTGGGAAATCCGGGGAAATCCGCCGCCGCAAAGAGCAGCCGTTCTGATCGCTTCGAAGCACCAGTCGGCGTGGGAGACGTTTGCGCTGCAGTGCATCCTGGATGACCCTTCAATTGTCTTGAAGCGGGAATTGCTGCTGGTGCCGGTGTTCGGCTGGGTGCTCCGGAAGCTTGGACACCTGCCTGTCGACCGTGACGGCGGGCTGGAAGCCTTTCGAAGAACATTGGACACCGCGCGGCTCAACATCAAGGACGGACGGCAGATTGTCATTTTTCCGGAGGGAACCAGGAGATGCCCGGGTGCGCCGCCGGCCTACCAGGCTGGTGTCTTTGCTCTGTACAAGTCGCTTGGCGTGCCGTGCCTGCCGGTCGCCCTCAATTCAGGGGGGTTCTGGCCGCATCGCGGTTTCATATTTCGCCCGGGGCGCATTGTCATCGAGTTCCTCCCGGCGATAGGGCCCGGCCTTCCGCGGGAGATTTTCATGCGAAAACTGGCTGGGGTAATAGAAGACTCGTCATCCCGGTTGTTGGCGGAAGGCACGGCCGGGCTCGCGAAACCGGATAGACTTTGAAGCCCGGCTTGCTTAACCTTTGGTCCTTGAGGGAAATATCGCATGCCGTCCCGGCAGCCGATGACAAGAGGTGGCAGAAGTTGAAGGATGAACCAGCACAGGTCCGGACACGGTTGTTCGACATTATCGCGCGCGAAGGGCAGGTCGATGCGGACCGCCTGGTGCCTGAGGTCACCCTCGACGAACTGGGCATAAAATCGGCGGACGTGGTCATGATTCTGATGGCGATTGAAGAACAGTTCGAGGCTTATATCCCTGTGGATGATGCCCTCTCGAATGCAAAGACCCTGGAAGAGCTTTTGAAGGCGCTGATGCCGCACCTGGATAAGGGCAAGGCGTGAAAGTTGCTGCAAGCCGGACCTACATCACGGGAATGGGCGCGGTTACCGCCCTCGGAGTGGGCGTCCCAGAACTCTGGCAAGGCCTTCGTTCGGGAGTTTCCGGTGTCAAACCGATTATCTTGCCCCGCACCGAACGTCAACAGATAGGACATGCGGCGCATCTCGGAGACTTCAATCCCGCGGACTACATTGTACCTGAATTGGCTGCGGCAGCCGATCGCTTTGTCCAGTTCGCCATTGTCGCTGCCGATGAGGCGATGCGTACGTCCGCTTGGCCGGCAGGGGAGCCGCTGGGCGACCGGACGGCCGTCATCATCGGGACTGGCATCGGTGGATCGGCGACTGCGGACCTGGGCCACTACAAGTTCAATGTCACGCGCGAACGGACAGACCCGATGACGGTTCCGAAAGTGATGCCGAGTGCGGCAGCATCCCACATTTCAATGCGTTTCGGGGCCCGCGGCCCTTCATTTGCGGTTTCAAGCGCCTGTTCGTCCGGTGCCCAGGCGATCGGCCTTGGTTTGTTGCTGATCCGATCCGGCATTGCGGATCGTGCCATCGTGGGAGGCAGCGAAGCCATGTTGACCCCGGCGACCTTTCGCGCCTGGGAAACCCTCCGGGTAATGACACCCACTTTGTGCCGCCCTTTCTCCAAAGGCCGCGACGGCATGGTGCTCGGTGAAGGGGCGGCCGTTATCTTGCTTGAAAACGAAATTTCCATCCAGCGGGGAACCATGCCGCTTGCCGAGCTATCGGGTTATGGTACGTCCAGCGATGCCTTCGACATTCTCCGGCCGGATCCCCGGGGCGCGGCCCGCTCCATGCAGTTGGCCTTGAGCGATGCCGGCTTGAAATCAAGCGAAATCGACTACATCAATGCGCACGGAACTGGAACAATCCTCAACGATACTTCCGAGTCCGAGGCTATGCGCCTCGTTTTTGGTGACACTCTCCCTGATGTTCCAGTGTCGTCCACAAAACCTGTTCACGGACATACGCTGGGGGCCGCAGGCGCAATTGAACTGGTTGCAACAGTGTGTGCGCTGCAAAACGGCTTAGTTCCACCGACGATCAATTGGCTTGGGCCCGACGCGAACTGCATTGCCGATCCGGTGGCAAATTCAGCGCGGCCGCGGCAGATGACCTTCGCCATGTCAAATTCATTTGCATTTGGCGGTATCAATGCCAGCCTCATCGTGAAGCGTGTTTGAGCTGTGAAAAAATCCGCCGGACCGATATCGTTGGGGCCCTTCGACTATCAGTTTTCACGCCAGGAGGTGAGTCTCTATCGTGATGCTCTGGGGCTTTCCGATAGCGAGGAAGTTCCTATCGGGATTGCCACACGGGCGCTTACCGAGCCGCTTGTCCTGGAAAAGCTCCGCATCGTTTTTGAAGGCCGGATTCCTGTCCATCTCGCGCAATCGATCAATGTTCTGGAGGCCCTGAAACCAGGGGCATGCTACAGGTTCAGCCTTCTGGTGGAAGACCTGGGGGACGGGCGCGTAGGCCTCACGGGCACATTCACGACCCCCACAAACGGGGTTTGCGCCGTCCTGCGGGGCGAATTTCTATCCGTTCAAGGACCGGCTTTGAAATGAACAGCGCGGCTGGCAATGGCAGGCAAAATCCTCCGCTGATCGTTGGACCGATCTCAGCCCAAACGGTCGCGCAATTTGCTCATGCGCAGCGTGATCCCAATCCCATCCATGTTTCGGCAGAAGCGGCGCAGGCAGTTGGCTTCAGCGGCCCAATCGTCCATGGAATGTTCATTCTTGGTCAATTTGAACGGTTGCTCCGGTCATGGAAGGCATTCGAAATCCTGGCCCTGGATGCGCGTTTCATCCGTCCCGTCCCGGTGGAAACGGTATTGGTATTCTCCGGGCGCCCTCTGCGGAAGGCGGGCGATGAATTGCTATGGCGGCTTATTGCCAAGGATGAAAGCGGTTCCCTTGTTGCTATTGGCGAGGCGAAGCTCCGCATGGCGCCGTTGTGATCGAAGTCGGTTGAGGCTATCGCAGCAGGATTGCCGCCAATGCCGCCAGGGGGCCTGCAACGAGCCACGCATCCATGATGTCCAGGAGCCCGCCCTGAATAGGCAGGATGGCGGGGTAGTCCTTTACGCCAGCCTTCCGCTTGGCAAAGGATGCAATCAAGTCTCCGGCAAGCGCGCCCGGGGTCGCGACAGTTGCGATTGCCACTACCATCGCCGAGCGCTCACTGAAAATGAGCGCCAATGCCGCGGTTGAACAGATGACGGCCAGAAGGCCGAAGGCAAGCCCCTCCCAGGTTTTCCTGGGACTGAGCTTGGGGGCAAGCGGGTGTTTGCCGAACAGATGGCCCCCCAGGAGCGAAAAGCTGTCGAAGATTTCCACGACCAGGAATGACAGAAGAAATGCGAATGCCACATCGGGGTTGCGTGCTGCGAGGGCGAAGAGAACGAGCGGCAGGGCCGGAAACAAGAGAAACCGCCAGAGCCAAGCCAAATTGGGATATCTTGAAATCATCGGCGCAAGGCCGATGATTGAGGCGCCCAATAGGACAAGGCCAATGGGCCATGTGCTGTCGCCCGGGAACCAGACCGCTGCGACAAGCCCCGTCAAAACACCAGCCGCGATGTTTCCTGACATTGGCCGGGAGGGACTGCCGTTCACGGTTCCACTCTCATAGCCGATACGGCACGCCGCCCCCGCCAGAAGAAGTCCGAGGACAGGTTGGGGCAGAAGCCAGGGCAAGGTTCCGGCGGCAAGTATGCCTGCCTCCGATAGCATGAGCGGCCAAAGCCCGCCTACGCGGTCCCGGCTCGCCGGGGAAAGCGTGAGTGCCGCCAGCAGCCCGCAGCCGGCCAGCCAGATGACCGGAATGATCGCTGCCAAGCGAATAAGATCGGCAGGCATGCTCAGGTGTGAGCGCCGTGACGGGATACCAGCCATTTCTGGTATTTCCTCATCAGCGGGGCAATGAGGCTATGGGTGCGGCCAAGGAGGTGCAGTTGCCATCCGAAAGTCACCAGGAACCGTCCTTGGGTTGAGGCGCTTATGAGGCGTTCCGCCACTCTTTCCGGAGACAGGACAGCGCCGCCCTTGGCCAGGATGTTCGTAACCTTCGGCCGCATCGGCAATTCCGTCTTGAGCTGGGGCGTATTTGTGTCACCTGGACAAACCAGGGTGACCGAAATGCCGTGGCTATTCAATTCCACCCTCAAGCACTCGGCCAGACCACGAACGGCAAATTTCGACGGACCATAGGCCCCGTATCCGAATAGTCCGACAAAGGCCGCTCCGGATGAAATGAACACGAGTTTCCCAGCCCCGGCTGCAACCATGTGGCGGCTGACTGCCTTTGCGAAATAGAGCGAGCCAAGATAATTCGTCTGGATTTGCTCATTGTGATCCTCGAGAAATTGATTCAAGAAACACCCGGGGCGGACGATCCCCGCGGATGAGATAGCCCAAGCCGGCGGGCCGAAAGCGGCCACGGCGGCATCCACGGCGTCGCGGCAAGCCGTTGCGTCCCTCACGTCGCACGAGATAGCCGCCACGCGGGCTGATCCTTTTGCTGCCCTTGCTATTTCATCCTTCGCCGCCTCTAGGCGCCGGACATTCCGGGCGATGAGCGTGACCGACACGCCGCGCGAAGCCAGGAGCCTTGCCGTGGCCAGGCCGATGCCGCTGCTTCCTCCGGTTATGATTGCGTGTTCATCCATCGTTCAATGGTCTTTGCCGGATTGATTGGCAAAGGCCATGAGACGATCATAAGCCTCTCCGTCCTCGACCTGCTTGGGCGGATGCTTGAAAAGAAAAGCGGAGGCTTCAGCAATCGGCCCCGCCAATTTGCGGTCCAGGGCGATACGGGCGCAACGGATAGCCGCGAGAGCCATGGCGGCGGCATTGGGCGAATCCTCGACGGAAAGCCGGACTTCTATGTTCATCGGAACACCGCCAAGAAGCCGGCCCTCGAGACGCACATAGCCAACCTTTTGATCGTTCAACCACGGAACATAGTCTGACGGCCCGATTCGCACATCCTCATCGTCGAGCCGGTGTTCCAGTGCCGACTGGACGGCCTCGGTCTTGGAGTGGCGTTTTTGCACAAGGCGGTTTGAATCCATCATGTTGAGAAAATCGGTGTTTCCTCCAACATTCAGTTGATAGGAGCGATCCAATTTGGCGCCGCGCAGATCGAACAGCCTTGCAAGCGTACGGTGGATGATGGTGGCCCCCATCTGCGCTTTGAAGTCGTCACCAAGGATCGGCAGATGCCTCTTGGCAAAGGCCGCAGCCCATTTGGGATCGCTGGCGAGAAAGACAGGTATCGCGTTGACGTAGGCAACGCCAGCATCCAGCGCGCAGGTGGCGTAAAACTCGCTTGCTTCCTGGGAACCGACCGGTAGGAAGCTGATCAGAACCTCAGTCCTGGTCTCCCGCAGAATCCCGGTAACTTCGGCGGCTGAGAGTTCTTTCTCCGGGCTGGGCACGAAACTGCGATGCGGCGCCTGGTTGCGCATGAAGGCCGTAAGGCCGTCGAGGTCCGGGCCCCTCGACACCCTTGTTCCAGTTGCCGGAACGTCGCGCCAGAACACAGCGGTGCAATTCGGGCTGGCGAAAATCGCTTCGCTAAGGTCGCGTCCGACTTTTCTCTGATCGATATCGAATGCCGCGACTATCTCAATATCCGAGGGCCGGTATCCACCCAATACGGGGAAGGGCAATCCGATAATGTTGTCAGGGTTCAACCTGCAGTAGTATATTCCCTGTATTAGAGAGCTGGCACAATTGCCCACCCCAACAACTGCAGCGCGGATCATTTTGCCTCTTCTTGTGTGAAATTGATTTTTTCAACCGATTGGGATATATGGTTGATGGCACCAAGGCAACGCCAATTGTGGTACCAAAGCAACGCAAGATCAAGATATTGAAAAAGACAGGCGCATTGTGTTGATGCTCAATGGGACTTGAAGGAGAAGGTGTTGGCCGGAATCTGGGCTTTCTATGGCTTCTTGCGGTCTGTGCCACTGCATGCGGGGCCGGCGATTGCCGCGGCAGCCATCTTCTGGGTGCATGGTAGCAATGTGGTGCTTCATGGACAAAACTACGTCGAGGCGCCTCCAACAATCAGCCGTGCCCTGCTTGATCCCGGTATCGCCGGGCCTTTTTCCCTTGCGATGGGGGCATCGGCGATCTTTCTCGCAGTTGCCATTGGCCAAGTCGCCTCGGCTCTCGGACGATGCATCAAGAGTGCGGGGCTGAACGCTATCCCGCTCCATGCGATGCTAATGGCTGCGGTCACCTGCGAGATGGCGGCCGTAGCCGGCATGATCGTGTTGAGTCAATTCACGGGTCAAACGAATCCGCTTCTGCATGATATCGGAAGCTACATGCTGTTCTTTGGCCATGCGATTGGTATCAGTGCGGCAGGACTGCTCATCCGGCGGCTGCTTGCCGTTGCGGACAGGCCCGAATTATCCTGCACTTCCAGCCGGGAAGAATTTGCGAGCCTCCGCAAGCAGCCGCGCCGCGCCGGAGGGGTCGCCCTTCTAAGCATGTTTTACGGTGTCGTATATTTTGGCGGAAAGCAGGTCCCCGATGCCTACTTCTTCTGGCAGCGGACAGTGATGAGCCTGGCGGAAGTTGTTGTTATCTTGTCGTTCCTGGGGTTTCTCTTGGCGTTTGGGCCACTTCTTCGAGTTCACGCCCTTGGCAACTTTGAAGCACGTCCAGAATTTGTGCCGGGGGACAGGCAATGAAGCAAGACCGCGAAACTGGTTTGGTGACTGCCCAGTGTCATTGCAAGTGAGGCTTGTCGCCCGAAGGTGGAAAAATGGATATGCATTTCGGGCGAGGACTTCCACAGCTCCAGGACATCTGGCATCTGGATATGAATCAGCCGTCTCTGTAAAGCCAGTCGTAGGCTTGGCCGGCAAGGTTGCTGAGGCGAATGCCTAACAGGCGCGTTGCGGCGGCCGGCACGAAGCCTGAGTCCCAATAGGGCAAGTCCAGAACGGCGCTGGCGAGGCTCTCCGGCCCATAATAGGCCGTCATATGACTGGCGGCATGATCGGGAACGGAGAGTTCAAGCGAAGCCCATGACGCTCGCCCGGGCCTGGTGTCAACCGGCTGGTGGATTGCCGCCCGGTACAAATCGACAACTGGATAGCGCCAGAAACCCTTCCTTGAAAGCTTCCAGTAGTCATTGTGGGCAAATAGGCAGTAGCCATCCCGGTTCGCCATGGCAGCCAATTCCGCAAAACACTCCTCCATTTTCCGGATGTCCTGCGGCCGGTAGATTGTGAAATCAACATCATCATCCCATGGCATCGGTCCTTTGTGCCTGAGCGCACCAAGCAGCGAGCCATAGCACAATACATAGCTGATCCCGTGGCGGCCAAGGAAACCATCGGCATAAGCGGCCAGACTCACCAGTTGCTCCAGCAATTCCTGACGGAGATAAAATATCCGGGGAGTCTTGATCTCAATATTGCAAATCTTATAGGGGGTACCGCCGATGCTGTAGGTATCTCCCACACGGACCAATTGCGCGCGGTAGGGGAAATGATATCGCAACCCCAACAGCACAATGGCCAACAGTGCCGAAATGGAAGTCCAGACCGCATCAACCGCTGCGGTCGGCAGCAGCAAGCCAGCCGCCGCGCCCGTACCGGCAATCACCAGGGCCTTACCAATGGAATTCCGCTCCAGCTTCAGCCCGGCAGCGAGACCGCAGAGACAGGCGCAACAAGCGGAAATCAATATCCAGGCCATGCGCGACGGCCAGGCAGGCAAAATCAACAGGAATACCAGGAAAAGCAGGAGGGCGCCGCGTATCCAGGGCCATTCAAAAACGAGGCGATCGGTCCAGACATTTGAATTGAGTGCGTCCTTAATGGATTTCATATGATGTAATTCAAACTCCCTGTCCCTCGGACGGCGCCTTCATCCTACCAGCTTTCCGGGTTTTGTCCCCGGTATGACTTGAACTTCTTGCGAGCCTCGAAAACAGCGGCGAGCGCGTCACCGAGCGAATAGAGTGTGATCCACACAACCAGAAACCAGGGCGCATCCACGCCGAATGCGGCGGCCGCCAGGAATGGGAAAAGCGTGTCCAAACCTGACAAGAAGGAATAGGCAGTGAAGTGAATGGTTACTTTTCGGTCATGATCCTTGCCGCTCTTCTCGGGAGCAAGCCGGTTGAGATTCTTCCGTGCGAGGCGGGTCAGCGCAGCAAGCCAAGCTGCAAGCGCCATGCAACTCATTTGGTCGACGGGGAGCGGCCATGGCTGGATCTGATCGGCCAGGTACCCGACCGTGGCGTAGATACAGCCGCGATAGGCGAGATCCACCATCAGATCCCAGTAGTGGCCGCTCACGCTCACCTGGCCGGCGGCCCTTGCGAGGGAGCCATCGGCGCAGTCCAATATCAAGTAGGCAATCGCCAATAACAGGACAATGACCAGTCCGGTGATGGGCTGGCAGAACATTGCCGTGACAATCATCAGCGGCAACAGCGAGGCGCCAACAGCCGTTACAGCGCTTGCAGTGATACCGCTCGGCAAGAACAGCCAGGCGAAAAAGATGCCGACAGGACGGTAGATGAGCGCCGACCCCCAGTCGCTCATTATCTCCTCGCCATACCTGTTGGTACGGTAATCGGCGAACATTTCTTCCAATGTCGGCAATTGCTTTTGTCTTTGCATATCTGACTGATCCGCGATAGCGATACTGAAAACAGGCTTAACCTACCGCCCGATCGAGGTCAAAAAATGCGTATTTCCACGGCTGTTATCCTTGCTGCGGGCCGTGGAACCCGCCTCAGGGGGACAGGACTGACGGTGCCCAAAGGCCTGATTGAAGTTGGTGGCGAAAGCCTCGTCAGCCGCTCGCTGCGCATTCTCGCTTCCCGGGGGGTTACCGACGTCCTGCTGATCACAGGTCATCAATCAGAACTCTATGACGCATTCGCCGCGAAGCAACGCGGCGTGCGTTGCGTCCATAACGGCAGCTTTGACGTCTTGGGCTCACTCGAGAGCTTGCGTTGTGCGCTCGAAGCCGTCGCATCACCATTTTTGCTTCTGGACTCCGACATCCTCTACGAGGGCCGAGGGATTGAGGCTCTTCTGGAACATTCGGCCGCCAATGCGGTGCTGGTTTCCGGACTGACGGGATCCGGCGACGAGTATTATGCCTGGACGGATAAGGGTGGACGCATTCAGTATTTGTCCAAGTCGCTTGACGAACAGACCGCGCCGCCTGCCGGCGAACATGTGGGAATTGTCAAGATAGGTGAAGCCCTGGGTAACGCCCTCAAGCAGAAGGCAGGGGCCAAATTGCGAATCAAGCCAATGGACCCCTATGAGTCGCTTCTGGTTGAACTTCTCCCGAACCATCCGGTCATAAGCGTGCATATCCCGGATCTCATATGGTCGGAAATCGACAACTCTGCGATGCTAGAGACGGCCCGTTCCATCACTTGGCCGAAGCTCGCCGCATTGGGGGATAACTGACCAATCAATGACCGGCCTGCCAGGTTGTGCGCCGCCTTCTGGACAAGCGGTGCAAGGCACTGGCAATTTGCTCAGCCGGCCGGCCGGGCATTCTGTCTTGCAGGGCAAGGGCGAAAAACGATCCTCCAGCCAGAATTCCGAACCAAGGCCATATCGTGACAGCCGGCGACAGGCCGGTCTTGTCGGTCAAGACACTGCCGAACTGGACCAGTTGCTGATAAAGTACAATGATGCCAAAACTGAAGACTCCCTGATAGAGATTGCTTCCGCGCGGGTTGGATTGGGCAAGAAAAGCCCCAAGCAAAGGCAGGAACAGGGACGTGAGTATGATAGCGAGCTTGCGATGGAACTCGGACGCCATCTCCGCCGGCGACGTGCCGGGTGGCGGCGAATTCTGTTTTTCATAGAGGCCATACAGCGAGAATTCCTGTTCATCTTTGCCACGGCCGCGAAATCCGACTGAGGGGGCTGTCAGCGGAAACGTCAACACCTGAAATTCCAGTTTGGCCGAGACGTCCGGCTTGCCGTCTTCAGGCAGAGGCCGCTGCTGCGTAATCAAACGGTTTCCGTCGCGCAGCCTCAAGACAGGCAATCCTCCGCCGACGAAAAATTCGCCCCGGGCAGCGGTGATTTCAGTCTGGGTGCCGTCTTCGGCCAATTCAAAGAAAAAAATCTTATCGAGGGTGCCTTTCTCTTTATCAATGTGTTCAACATGGATCGTCTGGCGGCCGATCGTGGTGAAGACGCCCTCACGAATGGCCAGGTACGGCGCCACATACTCCAGCCGGAACATCATCTCCCTGTAACTGTACCTGGAGTGCGGCTCTAGCCATCCCAGGACGAAGGTATTGGCCGCGGTGACAAAACCACCCAGCACGAAGAGCGGCAAGATGAAGCGTGCAAAACTCATCCCGCAGGCAAAAAGCGAGACGAGTTCAGAATCGAGCGAGAGGCGCCGCAAGACCAGATAAATACCCACGAACAGCGAAAGCGGAAGCATGAACCCGAGATAGTGAGGAACAAAAAGTGCCGTTAGCTTCGCGAGCCGCATGAACGATTCCGCGAGACCGGCTCCCGATTGCAGGACCAGCAGCATCCGGACCATGGAAAGCATGAGAATGCCTATCGCGATTGTGCCCAGCATGACGCCAACCACGCGCCCGACTACATACCTATCAATGATGGTGAATATCCTGCTGTCCCGCCCTTATAAGATTGTGGCCGATACCTCATATTGCGGCAGCGCCCTGGCTTGCGCAATGTCCTGGTGGAGCTGCCGGCCGCGCCTGTCTCCGCTCGGTTCATCCGCCAGGAGGCCGGGGCGAAATCCCCCCGACGCGCCACATGTCACGCAGATGCCGCAGGACAACCGTATTGTGGCGCTGGGCGTCGCCGCCGGGGCCCCTGTTGACCATGCCCAGGCCTGTGTTCCGATAAAGCCCGCACCTGAATTTCGGCTGGTAGTTGTAGCGCCGCGCCGGAATGACAAACCGGCCAGCCTTGCAATGGGCGCTTATCCAGACATCGTCCACAAAGAAACTCTCGCGCGGCGCTCCCGTATAATCGCCAAGTCTTGTGAGATCAAAGAAGCACGGGCGGACAATGTATCCCGAGAGCCCCTGGAGGATATCAACCGGAACCCGTTGACGGAGCCTCCGGGCGCGAATTGGAGCCGGTGGAAGCATGTGGAAATTTGCATGGATGGTCGTCGGCCGGTCGGTAAGATCGAAGGGAACAACCCAGCCACTCATGCCGAAGGCCGATTCCACATCGAGGTCGGCGGCGCTTTCGAGGTTCTGCACGAGGTTTGCCGGATAGATTCGGTCATCGTCGACGACGATGATCTTCTGCCGCGGCGCTTCGCGAATCAGGGTGGGTAGCAGCTTGGTGGCAGGACCGAGGTCTTCACAGCGCACGATCTGCACCGATTTGAGACCGTGAAGGAACGCCGGCACGGCATACGGCCGGTTTTCGCGTTTGCTGAACTCCGGCAGGTTGATCACAATCCGCGCCGGGGCGAGGGATTGGCGCATCAGGCTTTTCAAGGTGGACTCCAGATGCGGGAGGCGGCTCGGGATCGTGGTCAGGGTGACAATGGCTTCCGATCTGCGGGGGTTCTGCCGCCAGAATTCATCGAGTTCCCCGAGATCCAGCCGCGACAGCTTCCACTCATCGATACAATCCCTGACAAGGGTTTCACCTTCAAAAAAGTCATGGATCTTGATGGCTGCGGCAACCAGGCAAACGCAGCACAACAGGGCAACCAAGAGAGGGGACATCAACATTCTGCCGTTCAATGCCTCACTGATGCCGGACGGCTGGGTAGTGGCCCTTGTGCGGCACTAGGGCTTGCGACTCCTGCAGCAAACCATACCTGGCCCCATTCGGGCGAAAGAAGCCGCAAGAATGCCCCCAATGAAGAGTATGCCATCGCATCAAATGCACCATCCGCAGGATGTCTCGGCAGGCGCTCCCGATGGTCCTGCCTCACCGGCCAGCGCAAATGCTACGTTGAATCCAGTTTTGATGCCAGTGCCTTCCAAGACTGTGCAGGCTGCGAAGCTTGCGGAAGGTTCTTTTTGCGGTAGACTTCCGCTTTTCACTGACGTACCAAACGAAAAGTCAAGCCGCAGCAGGCCCCCGGTCTGCATCGAAACTCCTGGGCCATCGGAATTGGAACCATCAATGGGCAGATTGATTGATCTGAACACGCTTTGGATCGGCGAGGAGCTTCATCCGCTCCAGCAGTTATGCCTGGTGTCAGCAATGGGTCAGGGGCATGTGGTTCGCTTGTTCTGCTATTCACCTGTCAGGGGGGTCCCTGCCGGTGTCGAGATAGTTTCCGCAAACGAAGTCATGTCAGAAGACGAAATCTTCTTGCATGAAAGAACGGGAAGTCCGGCTCCATTCGCGGACAGATTCCGTGTCAAGATTGTAAGCATGGGATTCGGCGCGTGGATTGACACCGACATGCTCTTTCTCCGCCCCCTTAGGTCCGCGTCGGCAAATATCTTCGGCTGGGAAAACGAGAGACTTGTTGGCAATGCGGTGTTGAGATTCGACCCGGAGCAATCCGCGTTTGGGAGTTTGATTGACGCAACCTTCGACGACTATATCGTTCCTCCCTGGCTTTCACCGCTCCACCGGTTCTACTATTCCGCCCGGCATCGCCTGGGAATGCCTTTGCACGTCAGCCAACTGCCCTATGGTACAACCGGACCCGACCTGTTGACATGGTGCATCAGGTCAAATCGAATGGAGGATGCGGTGCTCTCAAGCGAAGTCTTCTACCCCGTCCCTTATGAACGGCGGTTTGAGGTATTCCGCAGCGATTCGCCTTTTCGCTCCAAGCAAGACCTTCCCGCGACCACTATCGCCATTCATCTGTGGTTCCAGGGTTTGGCTGGCGGGTTGCGCGTTTCAAAGGAACGGCGCCGTGAAATCCCGCCTGTTGAACCCGGAAGCCTGCTCCACGCGTTTGCCAGCGAGCTTGGGATGGTCAATAATATCCGTGACAAACAATGAGCGGGAAATGATGCAAAATACTTCGCGGCCCTCCATCCGCTCCTCGGCGGGCCGAAACCGCCAAACTCAGTTACCGAAAGCGTTGGCGGAGGATGCCCCCGTTGCGGGCAGAGACAGCCTGGAAGATCTAAAAAGGGAAAACGCCGCTCTGCGCGCGGCCCTGGCCGAAGCTCAGGATCAGGTACAGTTCGGAGGAGACCCTCTTGGATATCTGATTTCCAGCCATTACAGTCCCGGTCCGAGAGTTGCCCTGGCAAGGGACGGAAAATTCGCGTCCGCATTCGATTTCAACGCCCCGGAAGACACAAAATACGCGCACAAGGCCGATGGCTTTGATGGCGTGTTGCATGTGTTCCATCGTGAGTGGCTGGGAATCCGCGCTGCCGCCGGCTCGCTTCCCGGGCAGAAACTTGCAATCAGCGCCAGCGGCCCTTTGATCCGCGCGGACATCAGAAATTTTTTCGGCTGCGCGGAGGCGATGAAGGCAAGCCGGTTTGTGTTTCACGGAATGTCCGATAATGCCGCTCACCTCATTCGGCATTTGGCCAAGGCAGGCCTGTCACACCTGGTTTATTTGGTATACCACGGCAATGTCTCGCAGTGGTGTTATGAGCCGGAAAGAAGAATTGCGTTCAAAGCCCTCGAAATTATCCGCCGAGGCCATGCCAGGCGCATCCACTTTCTCAAAAAAGACCATTGCATGGTTGAAGGCCGTACATTCATGCCCATGCTGCTGAACATGTCTCCGGTCGTTCCGGTGAAGAGTTCCAACTCGGCAGGCAGTGTCCTGATACCCGGCACGGATGACTGGAGAAAGAACGTCTTTTGCAACGCTCTTGGGGCCGCAATGAGCGGGAATGTGAATTCCATAATCCACTATGCCAAGAGCATTGAGCTTCCGCCGCCTCACTCAGGAAAACTGAGGCATGTCAACTTCGCCGACCGGAGTTCCACGTTCCAGTTGATGGCATTGTGCATGTGCACCTTGTATGTCTCCATTGTCGAATGCCATCCAATGGTTAACCTTGAAAGCGAGGCGGTTGGGACTCCGTGTTTGAGGGGGCCCCTCAACCTCGATGTCCTTGAAGATCATCCGTACGTCCGCCTGGTGAATGTCGCAGATCCAACAAACCCCTTCGAAATAAGGGATGGCATCGATCGGGTTGCGGCGGTTCCAAGGGCCGAAATACGGGAAATGATGTCCGACTATCTCTGCTCCGTCAATCGAACCTCGCTCCTGAGGTATCGCGATTTCCTGGAAATCTGATGGCCAAGGGCGGGCTGGTTTTTGTCACGACAGAGATATACCCCTTTACTGGCGGGGGTATCGGACGTTTTGTCTACAATGTCCTGAAAAGCATGCCGGCCGAGGATCTTCGGCGGACGACCATTCTCCTGACGCATGGGCGGATTTCCCGTGCCGCGTTTGAAGTCATGTTCCCGGAAGTCCAATTGCAGCAATTGGCGGAGATGGAGATGCAGCCTGAGGACCGGCAATGGGCCTCAAGTCCGGAGGATCCCTGGTTCACCACCTCGGTTCAAATCCTCATCTTGCTCAAGAAAATCGCGTCCGCCACGCCGATTGACTATGTCGAATTTCCCGACTGGAGCGGGCTGGGCTTCGCGACAATTCAGGAAAAGCACCTCAGTGGCTTCCTCCGGGACGCGGTCATCGCCGTAAGGGTACATTCCACCGAAGCGATCCTCGTGCTGGAGGAATCAAGACTTCTGCGTCCATCGGACCTGCGCCGCTATGACCTCGAGAGGAAGTGCTACAGGGACTGCGACGTGGTCATAGCCCACCTGAACCCCGTTGCGGAAAGAACTCGCGTGGCCTTTGGCTTCAGCGAGGAAGAATGGGCGCCTCGCCTGCATGTCGTGCCGCCTCCCGTAGATATCAATGGCCTCATTCCCAAGGAAAGATCCATCAGGCCGGGTCCAAACACTTCCATTGTTTTTTCCAGCAAGTTTCAGGAAATCAAGAGACCGCAAGTCTTTGTGCAGGGTGTTGTACACTTCCTCGAAACAAACACTGCCTATCAGGGCGATGTTGTTCTTGCCTGCACAGGTCTTCAATCCGACTACGCAAGACACATTCTGGGCCATGTGCCACGACATCTCCTGAAACGCTTTAAGCTGCTGGAGGGCGCCAGAACAAAAACCCGGGATGAACTGATTGCCTCCAGCATTGTCGCTTTTCCAACGTCTTTTGAATCCTATTGCCTTGCGGCCTATGAAGCTGCCGCCCTGGGGGCTGTGGTGGTCCTGAATGAAAGAAACCCGGCCTTCGGACAGGAAACACCCTGGATCGACCGGGAAAACTGCCTGAAATTCGACGGCAGCGCATTGGGGTTGTCGCGGGCGTTGACCGGGTGCTTCGCGCTGTCAACCGGCCTTGCGGCGGTTGTTCCGGCCGGCGGGGCGCAAACCTGGAATGTATCCCGGCATCGGGAAAGCAAGGCCTGGCATCCGCTTGGGCATGAGCCGCTCGTTTCCGTAATTGTCGTCAACCAGAATGAGGGCACTCTCCTGGGCGACACCCTCGATAGCCTTCTGGCCCAGGACTATTCGAACCTGGAATTGATCGTTGTCGATGACGGATCATCGGATGGAGTCAGCCCCATTCTCATGGAGTCGCTGAAATCGGGAGGTGAAAAGCGGATTGCCGCGCACTCCCTCCCGGTTTCCGTGGGCCGTGCCGCGGCAAGGAACTGGGCGGTTGAACGGGCCGCCGGAAGCTATGTGATGCACCTCAACTCCGGTGACCTTGTTCCGGGCGGGCAGCTTAGAACCGCGGTGAACTGCCTCGAAAACAATACACCTTTTGATATCGTTGTGCCGCAAGCCGCCTGGTTTTCGGATGCTGACCGCCTATCGGCCGATAACCTTCGGATTGAAACATTTGTTGGCGAGGCGATGGTCTCAGGCCCGGTTATCAACTATTTTGCCGCAAGCGGCTGGGTCTGCCGCAGTTCCACCGCAAAGGCCATTCCTTACCGGCCCGAGACCGGATACCTTGAAGGTTGGGCCTGGATGCTCGATGCGGTGAACACCGGTAGCCGCGTTGTCGCGTCACCCGGAATAGGCATATTCACACGCGAGAAGGCCCAAAAGGACGCGGGAACGGCGGTCGACGAACATGGGCGACTGCGCCACCTGGTGGTTGCCCATGCTCCCGCCGCGCTGCCGGGCTTTCCAGTCGCAGCGCTTTCGGGACTGTGCCAGACACAGGGTGGATTGCATGGCATTCACGGAATGCCGGAGTGGTATCGCCACATGACGGCAAATTCGTACGAAGACGAAGTCGAATTCATGGCGGAGTTCTTCGGCCACACCTGGCTTGGCCGGCTGATCAGAAAAAACGCCAGGGTTTCATCTGTGCTGGAAAAACTGGTCCGCGCCGTTGGGCGCATGCGATGAGGCGCGGGAGCAATGGATTGCGGCACTCTGTCGGATAACCCCATCAAGGATGAATGTCATGGCGTTTGATCAATTATGTAATCAAAGTCCGGCCTGCGGGGTCGAGGAATGACCTTTTCCGTCATGATTGCCCGGCAAAGATCCGGAACGGGGGCACTCAACACGCTGTTTTCATCGAGTCTGAAGCTCGTTTGCACGGGAGAGTTTCTCGGCCCTGACACACATCACGAATACTCACTGTCGTCCCTCACAGACACTTCGGATTGCCTGCGCCTGGCAGACGTGGTCCGCAAATTCGCCGACAGGCTCGCAGCCGACGAGAGGCATTATCTGCTGGATGTGAAGTTCAATTCGCTGGGCTTTGTCACGCCGCCATTTCGTAGTTTTCTGCTCCGGCCGTGGTTGCTCGACCTGTTTGAAGAATTTTCCTCGAAGATCATTTGGATTGACCGGAACCCTGTGCACCAGTGGGTGTCGGGCGCGCTGGCTGCGGCCAACCAGGTCTGGCACGCGTCCAGTCCCGCCGACATAAAGGTGAAAAAGGTGGCCATAGACGTCCGGGAGCTCCAAGATTTCATCGAGAACAGTCAGGCCGAGGACAGGCGTATGCAGGAGTGGCTGAAGCGGTTTTCCGTACTGAAGATGAGCTATGACGAAATATTCGGCAAGAAGGAGTTCAAGGATACAATTCATGCAGTTGCGGAGTTTCTCAATGTCGAACGTCTGCCCGGCTGGGATTCGGCAAGGCCTGCCACGGTAAAACAGGCGTCTCTTGATTTATCGGAGACGGTTTCGAATTTTGAGGATATCGCTCCCTTCCTGCCTGATTCCGAAGCTGGGAGAAGAACCGGCTCCGGCAGAGCAGGGCCGGGCGTCAAACGGAAAGCGGTCCTGCGGCTGGCGTCCTTGCCGGACCAATACCGGGAGAAAGTCAGCTTGCGGCTCAGAGAACTGGACAGCTTCATAAATGACAAGCTCATCCCGCTTGAGTCATTGGAAGGCGGAACGGTTCTCGATTGGGAATGCGGAGATGGGGCTTTCAGTATTGCCCTATTGCTGAGAGGGGCAAGCCGTGTCGTTGCGATAGATTCATGGCTGGATGCCAACCGCCTCCCCCCACCGGTCAAACAAATAGGCGAACTCCGGTTTCGAAAGGCTGCAATAGGCTCGATTATGGCTGACCTGACAGAAAGATTCGATTTGGTCTTCGCCAATACCGTAACTGAGCATATGCAGGATATTCCCGGCGTGTTCGGCCATGTTTTCATGTCGCTCCTGCCGGGAGGCTGTTTCTTCACCAACCATGACAATTATTACCAGCCTGTTGGATCGCATGACCACGGTTTTCTGTATTATGGCCCCGGCGGCGTTGTCCGGCAGGGGCCAAAATGCTGGGAGCATGACACAAAATGCCGCCTGTCCGACGAGCACCGCGCCAATGTCAAACGGAATCTCCCTTGGACCTGGGGTGACCGGAATGAAGCAACCAAGAATCCGCTGCGGTGCGCGCAATGCCACTATTTCCAGAGGTCGCAGCCCTGGGCGCACCTGCTTTATCAGAATGAATTCTCCACCCTGTTTGCCCAGCCCTCCTTCTCCACCGGCAAGCAAGGGTCGTCGCTAAACAAGCTGACGACTTTTCAAATCCGCCAGTTTCTCATCGAGGCAGGCTTTACGATTGAAAAAGAATCTCGCGCCGTCGCCGGAAACAGTCCGCCTGAAGAGCTTCTGTATAATTCGCCATCGTTCACCGCTCTGGAACTTCAGACCACCATGTACCGGGTGCTTTCGCGGCGCGGAAAGGCGTAGAGCGGCCTCAAATGGGCAAGCTGCCTGCCCACTCAATCATCCGGGCCTGGCTATCAAAGGCCAACAGCAAATTTCACAAAACCCGGAATGACAGCTCAGCCTGTGCGGACAGTTGCATTGGCTTATCTTGTCCCTGCAGCCAATTATTGAATCCATCAACGTATAAATCAAATTTTCCGGAGGGCACGAAGATGACATTCCGTTCTGATGGGATGTCAATGTCCGCAAGTTGCTGTTATCATATGCGCCAACCAAGGAGACCTGACTTCCGCAATGCCTCCTGTCAACTGCGCGCCATGATGCTGACCAACCTCGCCCTCGCCACCGCCATGGTGGTCCTCACCGTCTTCATCCACTTCGGCGGGCTGCTGGTCCTCATCCGGCTGCTGCGCGACCGGGGCCACCGTTTTCATGCCCATGAGAGCCTCCTGGGCCAGGGCATTCTCATCGTCGCCGTGGTTCTCGGAATCTTCGCGATCCATACGGTCGAGATCTGGCTCTATGCGGTGGTGTTCGTCGCCATCGGGGCGTTGCAGAGCTTCGAGGTGGCGTTGTATTTCTCCACGGTGACGTTTGCTTCGCTGGGTTACGGCGATGTGGTTCTCACGCCCCAGTGGCGGCTGTTCGGGGCGATCGAGGCGGCCAACGGGCTCATCCTGCTGGCCTGGTCGACTGCCTTCCTGCTCTCCCTGATGAGCCGCCTGCGCGCCCTGGAGCATGACTGGCTGGAATAGGAAGCCTTATCCCTTCGCGATTCGGGCCTGGACTTCTTCCGGCGTTCCCGAGGCGTCGATGCGGGGCCAGACGAGCTTTCCCAGATCGTAGCCGAGCTGCGCCGCGACGACTTCGGCGGTGGCATCAGAGGCATCGCCATGGCGCGCCGTGACACGCGCCTTCAGGGTTTCTGGCCTGGCCTCAAGCCAAATCCCGCGGAACGCCACGCCCCGGCGCAAGGCCAGGTCCTCGGCGGCCTTGCGTTCGCCCTCATGGGCAAACACGGCATCGATGACCACGGCCCGTCCGGCGGCCAGGGCCCGGTCCGCCCGGTCGAAGAGTGCCTCATACACTTTCCGGGAAGCCGCCGGGGTGTAATGCTCCGGCCCCAGGCGCTCGGTTTCGGCAACGCCCGCCAGCACCTTGCGTTCCACGTCGCTGCGCACATGGAGGGCACCGGGAGGAGGGCCGAGCGATGGGGCAAGAGTTGCCGCCTGGGTTGATTTCCCGGTGCCCGAGAGACCTCCCAGGCAGGTGAGTTGCGGCGGCGCCGGCTTGAGGAAGGCCAGGCTGGCATTGAAATAGTCACGCGATGTTTTGCTGAGTTCGGAGCGTTCCACGGCGGGCAGCTCATGCACCAGATCGGCGGTGACCAGGGCGCGCACGCCGGACCGCGTTGCCAGAAACAGGGGCAGGGCGCGGAGGCCCGAGAGATCCTCCTCGGCCCGGCGCAGGTGCAGGTAGCGGTTGAGAACGAGATTGGCGGCGCGCGGCTGGCCGTGGCGCAACAGATCCATGATGAGAAAGGCCAGGTCGTAGAGGACATCAATGGTGGCGATCTTCTCGCTGAACTCTATGGCGTCAAAGAGAACCGGCCTGCCTTCAAGGATGACGATGTTGGCGCAATGCATGTCGCCGTGGCAGCGGCGGACCAGTCCGACGTCGCCGCGCCGGTCGAGCAGCGGCTTCAAGCTGGCCAGCGCCGCTTCGTGAAGGGCATGGAATTCAAGCGCCGCGGGGTGGGGGAACAGGTCGGGCGATGCGATGAAGGCCTTTGCGAGCTGGGCGCCAAGCCCGGCCATGATGCCGGCTCCCGATGTTTTCACCAGCGGCGCGATCCAGTGGGCCTCCGCCGCGGTCTTCGCCAGGGCCGCCGACAGCCTGTCGTCGATGCCATGATGATCGACGTGCCAGGACAGCATCGCTTCGGTGGCGAAGCGTTTCATGACCAGGACGGGCTCGCCCTCCTTCTCGGTTACTGCCAGGTAGATGCCGGGCGCGAAGGCGCGGTTGATCGCAAGCTCCTGCTGCAGCACGGCGCGGCGCTGTTCAAGCGTGGAGAAGTCGAGGTAAGGGAGTTTCACGTCCTTCTTGATCTTGAACGCCCGGTCGCCGCAGAGGAAGACATGGGCGGCGTGGGTTTCGATGTGCTCCACGGGCGATCTGGGAAAGCCCCATGTGTCACCTTTCAAGAAGCGCGGATTCAGCATTCTTGAATACTACCATTCCCCGGCGATGGCGTATTGACGGGTATCAAACCGGATGGCCCCTGCTTATTCGGCATTCAGTGCCGAAAGATAGTCGGCCATTGCCGCGATCTGGTCACGAGTAAAGTTGAATTGCGGCAGCTGCTCGTGCTTTGCCGGGATGGCCGTCGTCAGCACATCGTCGAGGTAAACCGGTTCGTAGCGCTTCGCTATTTCGCGCAAAGGCAGCGCCGTTGCCATGGGGCTGTCGCCCATGGCCTCGATCGCGTGGCAGCGGGCGCAGTTCTTGACCAGGATTTCATAACCGGCAACGGCGGGGCTGTCGCCGGTCTTGGCGCCCGCGTTTCCGCCGAGCGCCATGATGTAAGCGGCGATGGCTTCCGCCTGGTCCATGGTCATCTCCCAGTCCGGCATGGCCTGGTGGCGCACGGCGAGGCCTTCCATGAAACCGTCGATCAACTCTTCCTGGGTGTAGTTCTTGGCAACTTCGCGAAAAGGAGGGGCGGGGGCAAACGGGCTGGCGCCGGACACGCCAATTGCGTGACAGCGTGTGCAGTTGGTCTCGGCCAGGCGCAGGCCTTTGCCATAGGCCGTTTCCTCGGCCTGGGTGACGGCTGCCGGGCCAAACAGGGCGCAGGAGAAAAGAGCGAACCAAAAGAATAATCGCATCGCTGTCACGCAAGACGAGTTTCCCGGGGCCTGCATTGATCTCCATCAAACAGCTTGGCTTAACGGAGGGCCCGGAGCGCGTTCAGAATGACAGCCACATCAATCATTTCCTGAAACAATGCGCCTTCCACGACCGGCAGATAGCCGAAGGCGGCGGCGATCATGGCCCCCAGCGAGAGCGCCAGTCCGGCATAGACGCTTTGCAAGGCGATGCGGCGTGAGCGCTTGGCGATTTCCACCGCTTCGGCGATGCGTTCGAGGCTGTCGACGAGCAGGACCGCGTCAGCCGATTCGGCGGAAGCAGGCGAGCCCCGCACGCCCATGGAAATGCCGACGTCGGCCGCCGCAAGGGCTGGCGCGTCGTTGACGCCGTCACCCGCCATGAGCACCACGCCGTTGGCCCGCTCGGCGACAACCACGCCGACCTTTTCGTTTGGCAGGAGCTCGAACCGGATATCATCGAGATCGAGCAGGGAAGCGATGGCCTCGACCACCTCGCGGTGGTCGCCGGAGGCCAGCACGAGGCGGGCGAAGCCAGCCTCACGCAGGCGCGCCAGGGCCCGTCCGGCGTCGTGGCGCAAGGCATCGGCCAGAATGAGATGGCCGGCAAAATGGCCGTCGACCGCCACCGCAACGACAACCGAACCCGGAGGTGCAATCGGTTTGTGCAGGGAGCGGAGCCTGATCTTGCGGCGCACGAAGTCGCTGCTGCCGACGATCACCCGCTTGCCGTCGACGCGGCCTTCAATGCCGGCGCCGCCCGTCTCCTTCGCATGGACCGGCATGCTGAGGGCCAGGCCACGCCCCAAGGCTGCTTCGACGACGGAGGCGGCGATGACATGTCCGGAAGCCTGGTCAAGGGAGGCGGCAAGGCGGAGGATTTCGTCGGGCTCGCGCCGGCCTGACACCAGAATATCGACAAGCTTGGCGCGCCCCTCGGTCAGGGTGCCGGTCTTGTCAATCACCAGGACGGAGGCGCGCGCCAGGGTTTCCAGCACCGGTCCACCCTTGACCAGCACACCGTGCCGGGCGGCGTGGCTTATGCCAGAGATGATCGCGACGGGAACCGCCAGGATGAGAGGGCACGGCGTGGCCGAGACCAGGACCGCGAGCATCCGCAGGTGGTCTCCGGTGACAATCCATGTTCCGCCGGCCAGGGCAACGGTCAGGGCCAGAAACCACAGGGCAAAGCGATCGGCCAGCCGCACCATCGGCGCTTTCGCCCGTTGCGCCGCCTGCACCAGGCGCACGATGCCGGAATAGGTGCTCTCCGCCGCGCTCCGCATGACGGTCATGTCGAAGGCCGCATCAAGGCTGGACGAACCGCTCAGCACCACGTCGCCGGCCTTGCGGTAGACCGGCACGGATTCGCCGGTGATGATGGACTGGTCGAGAAGGGCTTTGCCGCGCACCACCTGGCCGTCGACGGGGACGATCTCGCCCTGGCGCACCAGGATGCGGTCTCCCGGCACAAGCTGCTCGATTTCCACTTCGGCAAGCTGGCCGTCGAAATAGCGCAGGGCCCGTTTGGGGGCGCGGCCAAGCAGGCTGTTCATTTCCGAGCGGGCCCGGGCCTCGGCAAAATCCTCGAGCAGCTCGCCGCCGGCATACATCAAGGCGACCACCCCCGCCGCCAGCGTCTCGCCGAAGTAGAGGGCGGTGGACATTGACAGGGCCGCCACGATGTCGAGGCCGAATTCACCCCGGCGCAGCGAAACAACGATGTCCTTCATAAGGAAAGCCAGGATGATTGCGGCGGCAACCTGCCATGCCGTGGATTGCCATGCCGCCATGCCAACAAAAGGCGCCAGGAATCCCGCCACCAGTCCGGCGGCGGAAACAAGCACCTGCACAAGCTTGAGACGGTTCAGCACAACGCAGCTATCAATCCAAAATCACAAGACGGCCCGATGGCCGATGGTGAGCTTGCAGCCTTGCCGGGGCCCCTGCAAGGCGGCATTGATCCCCGTCAAGTCCCTGTCGCGGGCCCGGCATAAGGTGCTAGAAGCATACCAACAACAAAATCAGGGGCGCGGCGCATGCAGTGGTCGTTTACCATCGGACGGATTGCCGGAACGGCGATCCGGATTCACTTCACCTTCCTGCTGTTCCTGGCGTGGATCGCCGTGAGTGACTACCGAAGCGGCGGTTTCGAGGCGGCAAAGTCCTCGCTTGTCTTTGTCCTGCTGGTCTTTGCTTGCGTGGTGGCGCATGAATTCGGGCATATTCTCACGGCACGGCGCTTTGGCGTGAAGACGCCGGAAGTGACCCTGCTGCCGATTGGCGGCGTCGCCAACATGGAACGCATTCCGGAGGATCCGTGGCAGGAGCTCCTGGTTGCCATTGCCGGCCCGATGGTCAACGTGGTGATTGCCGGGGTGCTGATCATGGCAGGGGGAGTCGCCGTTCAAGACCTGCAATCCATTGAGCTGGAGCAGGTCTCCCTGGTGCAGCGCCTTGCCCTGATCAATGTCTCGCTGGTTGTCTTCAACCTGATCCCCGCCTTTCCGATGGATGGGGGCAGGGTGCTGCGGGCCCTCCTGGCGATGCGGCTGGGACCGCAGCGGGCCACGGAGATTGCCGCGAAATTCGGCCAGGTGTTTGCCTTCCTGTTTGCCGCCGCCGGGCTGTTCGTCAGTCCGATGCTCGTTCTTATCGGCATGTTCATCTATATCGCCGCCGCTTCGGAGCTGCAGGCCAATGCCCTGCGCTGGTTTGCGCGGGGCCTCACGGTCGCGGATGGCATGGAGCGGGCGGTCCTGCGTCTTTCCGCCGATACCTTATTGTCCGAGGCGGTCGAGGGCCTGCTTGCCAGTTCGCAGCGCACCTTCCCAGTTGTGGACGCCATGGAGGTGCCGGTAGGCCTGCTCGACCGCGATGATCTGCTGCTTGGCCTGAAGGAGAAGGGGCCTGATGCGGCGGTAGCCGCCGTCATGCGCAAGCCGGCGGTGACGGGCGCCACGGTACCGCTCAATGAGGCGGTCACGGAGATGGGGCGGCAGGGCTTCCGCGCCCAGATCGTGGTCGACGGGAGCGGCCGCCTTGCCGGCCTGCTGACGCTTGAGAACGTGGCCGAGATGATGATGATCCACGCCATGCGGCCCGAGTGGAAATTCGCCCAGCCGGGAAAGTAATCTCCCGTTTCGCCGGGAAATCTTGATCTGTTTCAATGTGCCCGGATGTTACTGGTCTAAAATTATACACAATAGATAGATGTTGGAAACCGCATATCATGGGAACCCTCGCATTTGTGGACGATACCCCCCTCTTCGATGGCGAGTGCGTACGCTTCATCGGGGTTGACGGGGCCGAACAGGTTGTCTGTGGGGTGACAACCTATGCGCTGAAGCACTGCATTCCTGACTTGCCGCACCAGGGCCTGTTGCCGGCCGAGGCGTTCATCTCCGCTTTCGAGAAACTGATGGCGGATATCCATCATGTGGCGCGGCGCAAGTATGAACGGGGCGAAATGGAGCCCGAGGGGGACATAAAAATCATGATTCACCGCAAGGACATTGCCCCCTAGCCGGCGCCTCTCCCGGCTTGGCGGCGAGGTGAAGCGAGCCGGTGTTTCACAATATATTTTCTGAAGCGCGATGATCTGGAATAGGTGTTAATACTCAATTAACCAAATCAATGCATCCTTTGTGTGCAGATTCGGATTGCCGCCACAGGCATATCCAGGAGACATCACGGCTCGCTGCAAGAATCTCAGCTGATAATCTGAAAAACCCATGAAAGACTGGGCGCGTTGCGAAACCATTATCGAGTTTTTCTCTACATTCCGTTCTCACACAGCAAGTCCCACGCAAGTTATGCGGATTAATTGGTTCGAGTATGAGTGAAACTACCTATACCAAAGTGCCGTTCACATGGCCTCCGGGCGAATGAAGCTCAGCTCAAAGAAAATTCCCTGGCGTTGTCTTGTGCGTTCAAACCGTTTTTCTTCAACATAGCAAACAGGCGGAAATATCCCCATGGACAACAACAATCATCAGGAATTGATCAAGCGGCTTGGCTTCATGGACATGGACGAGCAGACGCGGCACCGTCTGCAAAAGCTCAGGCCGATCATTGCCCGCGAAATCGGCAAGGGACTTGACCGCTTCTATTCGAAGCTGCGCAAAACGCCCGAGGTAGCCCGTTTCTTCAGCAACGACAGCCATATGGCGCAGGCCAAGAGTGCCCAGACCGGCCACTGGGATTCGATTTCCTCCGGCGCATATGATCAGGGCTATCTCAGCAAGGTCACGACGATCGGCGGGGTTCACGCGCGCATCGGCCTGGAGCCGCGCTGGTACATCGGCGGTTATGCGCTGATTCTTGAGACGCTCATCATCGAGGCGGTCAAGGCTTTGCAGCCGCGCAAGGGACTCGCCGGCCTGTTTGGCGGCAGGGGCGAATCGGCCCAGGCGGTTGGCGAAACGATTGCCGCCCTGGTGAAAGCGGCGCTGCTGGACATGGATCTGGCAATTTCAGTTTATCTTGCCGCCGCCGAAGAGGCCAAGAAGAAGGGCGAGGCGGAAGTCCTTGCCAAGGAACGCCAGACGGTGTCCGAATCGATCGGCACCGGGCTGATGCGGCTGGCGGCGAAGGACCTCA
>CAZRZB010000002.1:0-72544 GCA_964604435.1 uncultured Aestuariivirga sp.
GGGGTGACGTAGCCGCCGTCCTCGCGCTTGTCGACCACCATGCAGCCCGGCGCCTCGCGCAGGATCTCGCGGGCCTCCTCGGCGGAAATCGGCTTTTCGAATTCAATGTTCACCGCTTCCGAATGGCCGACGAACACGGGCACGCGCACGCAGGTGGCGGTGAGCTTGATGCGGGGATCAAGAATCTTCTTGGTCTCAACCATCATTTTCCATTCCTCCTTGGTCTCGCCGGAGTCCATGAATACATCGATGTGGGGGATGACGTTGAAGGCAATCTGCTTGGTGAACTTCTTCGGCGTCGGGGAATCGGTGACAAAGATGCCCTTGGTCTGGTTCCACAATTCATCCAGGCCTTCCTTGCCGGCCCCGGAGACGGATTGGTAGGTGGACACCACCACCCGCTTGATCACGGCCACGTCATGCAGGGGCTTGAGGGCCACCACGAGCTGGGCCGTCGAGCAGTTGGGATTGGCGATGATGTTGCGGCGGGTGTTGCGGGCCATGTATTCGACCAGGGCATGGGCGTTCACCTCGGGAACGACCAGGGGCACTTCCGGGTCATAGCGCCAGCAGGAGGAATTATCGATGACGATGGGGCCAAGGGCACCGATGCGCGGCGACCATTCCTTGGAGACGGCAGAACCCGCCGACATCAGGACGAAATCCACCTGGGAGAAGTCGAACTGCTCGAGGTCCTTGCACTTCAGGGTCCGGTCGCCAAAAGAGACTTCCACACCCATGGACTTGCGCGAGGCGATGGCAAAGCATTCATCGACGGGGAATTCGCGTTCGGCGAGAATATTCAGCATTTCGCGGCCAACATTGCCCGTGGCACCGACGACTGCAACCTTATAACCCATGGAAGTCTCCTTGACTTGGTCTCTGTTCCGCCCGCTCTGGAACCCTGCGGGTTCCGCTTTCGGCAAAAGGGGGGTTCGGCCACCACCCCCCGAGAGCGACAAGGCCGAGGGATGAGGCTAAGCGGTTTTTTTAGTTGGTTTTTTGAAAGTGGCAGAAAGGCATGGCCGTCCGCCAGCTGCAGGGGCAGCCGGGGCTGAGAGCATCGCTGGTGCGGCGATATCCATGGCGGGCCTTTGTTTCACAAGTTCGGGCGGTTTCTAGCAGGTCGCCGCGCCCTGTCAACCGGGGGCCGAATGGGGCTTGGCAGGGGCGCCAGTCTTGGCTATGGAGCGGGGGCGACCACGGACTTTCAAGTTGCGGAGAGGTGGCAGAGTGGTCGATCGCGTCGCACTCGAAATGCGAAGTACGCGCAAGCGTACCGGGGGTTCGAATCCCTCCCTCTCCGCCAGTCATTCCTTGTAAAGAGATAATTTTCTGCATCCATATCTTTAATGGCCAAAGTGCCCGCGGAACCGGCCTCTTTCGCGCGTCCGACCATCGGCTTTTGGGAAGGGAACCAGAGAGTTTCGACCAACATGGGCGATCATTCTGGAAATTCTCAGTTTGACATTTTTTCAGTTCCCTTCGAGGACGGCAACCATCGGAAAGTGCTGCAATAATCAGCCTGAAATTGCGTGAAACTTGGCTTGTGAACTGACTGAACGAAATCGGCAGCCAGTTTGACCGTCTGCTTACCAACGGCAGTTCTCAGGCTCCGATTGGCCGAAGTGTGCTGTTCCGGGTTGGCTACCTGCTGAACCCGAGGACAGCTCTCTGACTCGCCCAGCCGAGCGGCAGTGAATCAATGGATTGCAGTTTCTCAGAAGAGAGATCGGCAGGTGCTGTTCCATTGGCGATGGCGACAATGATATCGGGTGCGAGGAAGCTGAGATTAATCAACCTGGACACATACGGTCTAGAGAGACCGTCACGGTTTCCGATTTCTGATGCGGATTCTGCTGCACCGCAGAAGAGGTCCTCTCTCCACGCGAATCCCTTCGCGATCAAATTGAGGAGCTTTTGGTCCACGGGCCGCTGTAGGGTACCTGATTGTAAGATTAACCGGGTTTCGTTACCGCGCCGCCCAAGGCGCATAGGCAGAACCATGCGATGATCAGATCGTAAGTCTTCCAGGTATTTATGGTCCGAACCCGACGCATCCTGCTTGACCAGTAGCGCTGCAAGTCGTTGAAGTCTGATATCGAGACTAAGGTCGGTATTGCCAATAATGACTTTTGAAAGCACTGGCCGCAATATCATGAGTTGATCGGCGGCGGTCTTGCGACTGATTGTGGTTACTAGCTCCTGGCTGTTAGCAATCACCTGTTTCAACTCGGATGGTGTCGCGGCATGACTTCCTAGAAGCTTCTCAAGCTGGGTCGGGTCGTTCAGCAGATTTCTCACCGCTGCTGCAACGGCGCCTTCGATCTCCGGTGCCGAAAGCCTTATACCGTCTGGCTTCGCCCGGTCCGTGACGAGGTATTGGGAGATGTAATACCTGTAACGCCTTCCGCTCTTGACGGCATGACTGGGGGTCAGCCGCTCCCCCTTGTGATCGAAAATGATGCCTGCCAGCGGCAGCATGGTCCAGACTTTCTCTATCAACAGGCCGCATGAACACCTCAAAATAGAGAAGTTGCACCAGCATCAAAAGACTGGTGGTGGTTTTCGTGAGGAGAACGGGAGACTCTCAGAGCAAGTGCTCCTTATCGACCGGAAAGGAACGAGTTGCTAGCTTCGACTACTATAACCGACAAGTTCATGATACCTGAAACGTCCTATAGGGGTCGATAAAGTTCAAGAGCTCAATTGGTTGAACTTCGTTTTCGACCTGACATACTCTTGGTGATTGGGTTTTGGTTTGTTTGATCATTTTCTCGCGTGGTTCTTTTGTCTTTGCCTTTCCTTTAGATGGCCATCTTGGCAGTTGATTGTGGTTTAATCAGTCGCAATGCTGGCCAGCCAAATGACAAAGAAACGACCATTGGAGCAGATCAAATAAATCAGAGCCAAAACGCCAATAAAAACCAGAAAAGAAGATATGGTGCAATCAATCGAACTTTCTAGCAGCATCGGTCAGTAGTTTTGATTGACTGCCGTCCGATCTATATCGGTTTGCTGCGCAAATGCAGACAATTTACTGAGCTGGGGAATCAAGCGCGGTGGGTCAAGTGCGTTGGGAGGACGGCTGGAGTAGGCAGTCTAGTTCCGCCAATTGCAGGCTCCCGCAACCACAAAGAAACCAAGTGTGGTCAGCTACGGTAGTCAGAAAAACCGAAACGGCAGTGTGTTACCCTGACGAAAATGGCTAGTAACGAATCAGACGTTGAATTTTGCCGCTTGGGGGAGCAATGTTGTTTTTTGGGTTCGTGAATTGCCGCCAGTGGGCTGAAGCGTAATGAACGACGTGTCGTGGAAGAGTAAGACATCTGAGCCGTGGCGGGTGGGAGTTCTATTCTCGCGCAGTGGTTATATGGCTTTGATTGAGGAAACTCAATACCGCGGCACTATGATAGCTATCGATGAGATCAATGAATCGGGCGGGATCAATGGGCGTGAGCTTGTGCCGGCCGTTTTTGATCCCGCTTCGGACAACTCGTTGTTCCGCGCCCATGCCAGCAAGATGCTTGCAGAGGACGGTATCAAGACAATCTTCGGTTGTTACACGTCGAGCAGCCGCAAGGCGGTGCTGCCCATCGTCGAACGGATGAACGGGCTGCTCTGGTATCCCACGCTCTACGAGGGCTTCGAATTCTCACCTAACATAATTTATACTGGAGCGGCACCAAATCAGAATAGCCTCACTCTCTTCAGGTATCTTGCTGCAAATTACGGTACACGGTTTTATTTCGTCGGGTCGGATTATGTTTATCCGCGCGAATCGAACCGCATCATGCGCACCCTCATCAACCAGAGTGGCGGCGAAGTGGTGGGCGAGATGTATGTTTCTCTCAACGCCAGGCGTGAAGAATTTTTCCCCATTATGCGCGATATCAAGACCGCCCGGCCTGACGTTATATTTTCGACCGTTGTGGGCGAGGCGACGACATATCTCTATCAGACGTTCAACGATTTCGGGCTCAACTCAAGCACAATGCCGATTGCCAGCCTGACCACCAGCGAGGCGGAGATCAGTGCGATGGGCCCGGATGTCGGCGAAGGCCACATCACGGCAGCTGCTTATTTCCAGGGTGCCGGTGGCATAAAAGAAGAGGCCTTTGTCACGAGGTATAAGAAACGCTACGGAGAATCCGAGAAGACCAACATGTGCGTCGAGGCCGCCTATTTTCAGGTTCATCTTTTGGCGAAGGCCTTGGAGCAGGTCAATACGCTCGACACCGACATGCTCCGGCCGATCATTCTCGGCTCAAGCATTGATGCACCGCAAGGGACGATTTCGATCAATCCAGCCTCCGGTCATGCCAATGTCTGGTCGCGGGTGGGGCGAGCCAACCGCTCCGGGCAATTTTCCATCGTGCATCAGTCGCTGTCGCAAATCGATGCCGACCCCTACCTTATCGGCCCCTATAGAGCCGCCTGACGTCATGCAGCCACGACGATGAGTCATTCCGCCGAACAATTGTCCCGCCTACGGATTCTCCTTGTCTGTCAAATGGACTCGGAGGGGCAGACGTTGCTACGGCACCTGCAGCGCACGCGCGCTGCCGTCATGCACATGTGGCCGGCTCCTGAGCGAATTGGAGAGAATGCCGATGTACTGCTATGCGAATATGGCCCCGGACTCAGGCAACGCCTGGCCTGGATGCCTGGTGAACCTCGAGCTGCCTTGATCGTTCTGTTGCCGCAAACTGGGCGCCTCGATTTGCGCGAACTCCAGGCAGCTTGCCCGGATGCGGTCCTGCATCGTCCCTATCTTCCCGATGCCATCGATGTCGCGCTGATGGTTGGCCTCGATCACTTCAACTTTGGCAAGCGGCAGAGAATGCGTATTGCGCGCATGGACGAAAACATCCATGCCATGCGCGATATTGAAATGGCTAAGCACGTCATCATGGCGCGCAAGCAGGTCGGCGAGGCCGAAGCATTTCGCATGCTGCGCGACATGGCGATGCAGCGCCGAATGACGGTTGCATCAGTCGCTTCCAAATTCGTTGACTCTCCCCACGATCTGATTTAAAGAATCTTCATCCGTTTAGGCGGGAAGCGGCAACAATGCCGCGCAAATAGATAGGCAATATCGCCTCCATGATTGACCATAACTTGGTCAGCGTGGGGGTTTTTTGCTATTTCAGGGAGGAAATAATGACTATCAAGAGACGTAATTTTCTAAAAGGATCTGCTGCTTTGGGCGCGGGCGTCCTCGGCGGCTTTCCCCACATCTGGATCAAGGATTACTCGCTTGCGCGCGCCGCCGGCGGCGAAATCAAGGTCGGCGTGTTGTTTTCACTGACTGGCACGACCGCGATCATCGAAGAGTCCCTCAACAAAGCCACGATTATGGCGATCGAGGAAATCAACGCGGTCGGTGGCATCAACGGCATGCAAATCACGCCGATAGTCGAAGACCCAGCTTCGGATCCTGCGACATTTGCTGAAAAAGCGCGCAAGCTCGTGGTCGGCGATAAATGCGTCAGCGTGTTCGGCTCCTATACTTCTGCGAGCCGCAAGGCCGTGCTCCCGGTATTCGAAAAGCGCAACAACCTCTACTTCTATCCGACCCTGTACGAGGGTCGCGAGTGCTCGAAAAACGTGATCTACACCGGTGCCGTGCCCAACCAGCAGCAGGACGAGTTCGTACCTTGGCTGGTCGAGAAATTCGGCAAGAAGTTCTTCCTCATCGGATCGAACTACATCTATCCGAAGGAAGAGAACAATTACTGCAAGAAGCTGCTCGAGAAGCTCGGCGCTGAAGTGGTGAACGAGGAGTACGTGCCGCTCGGACATTCGGAATTCAGCTCGGTCATAAACAAGATCAAGAGCACGCAACCGAACGTGATCTTCTCGACCGTCGTCGGTGACTCGGTTGTGGCTTTGCACCGCCAGTATCGCGCGGCCGGCCTCGACCCCGAAAAGATGCCAATGGCAAGCCTTACAACCTCCGAAAACGAAGTCGCCGCCATGGGTGGCGATGCTGCAGCCGGCCACTTCACTTCGGCTCCCTACTTCATGGTCCACAAATCGCCAGAGAACGAGAAGTTCGTTGCCGCCTACAAAAAACGCTGGGGCGACGACAAAGTCACCCATTTCGTGTCGGAACCCTGCTATTTCCAGATGTATCTCTTCAAGCAGGCCATCGAAAAGCTGGCGGGAAGCGATATTTCGCCCGACACCATCCGCGAGGCGATCAAGGGTCAAGAGCTGATTGCGCCGCAAGGCAAGATCCGTCTTGAGAAGGAGAACCTCCATACCTGGCTGTGGCCAAAGATCGCCGTAGCCAAATCAGATGGCCAGTTCGAGATCCTCAAGGATTCAGCAGAATGGAAGGCACCGGATCCCTATGCGGCTTATCCCAATCAGAAGTGCACTGAAGCAGGTCTGAAGGAAATTTAAGATTTGTGTCGAACCGCGGCGGCCTCTGCGCCGCCGCGGTCAATCCTATGGGCCGTGAGCAATGGAATTTTTTGTCGAACAATTCGTTACCGGGCTCAGCATCGGCTCAATCCTGCTGATCGTCGCACTGGGCCTGCAGATCATCTACGGTTCGATGGGCGTGATCAACATGGCCCATGGCGAATTCATTATGCTGGGCGCCTATGGCGCATGGGCGCTCAAGACGTTCCTCGGCATCACCCTGTTCCCCGGCTTGATCCTCATCTTTGCCGGTCTTGCAATCCTCGGAGCCATCATTGAGCGCAGCGTGATCCGGCACCTCTACAAGCGGCCGATTGACACCATCCTGGCGACATGGGGCATCGGCGTGATCTTGCAGCAGGCCGTACGGCTGGCAGCTGGCGGCGAACTCCGCTATGTCGAAATGCCTCCAAGCCTCGCCGCAACCGTCAACCTGTTCGGCGTCGACGTCTCCGCCTACCGGCTGTTCATTATTATTGCAGGCGGCGTCCTCTTCGGAGGTACGTGGTATCTAATCAACAAGACAACTGTGGGCATGAAGTTGCGCGCCGTTGTTCAGGACCGGAGCATAGCGACCGCTTTCGGCATCGATGCCGACCGCATTTATACCGGGACATTCGCCTATGGCGCGGGTCTTGCGGGTCTCGCGGGTGCGCTTGTTTCGCCTCTCAAGAGCGTGTCGCCTGAAATGGGTACGGGCTATGTGGTTGATGCGTTCTTCGTCGTCGTGCTCGGCGGCATCCAGAGTCTGCTCGGCACCGTCGCTAGCTCCTTCCTGCTCGGCCAGCTCACCGGGGTCCTTGCCTTCTGGCAGAATGACACAATCGCAAAGGCGCTCGTGCTGATCGCCATTGTGGTGCTCATAAGATTCCGCCCGCAAGGCCTCTTCGTCGCGCGGGTGAGGACATGAGATCCAAGAAAACCCTGGTCCAGATTGCTGTTTATGGCTTGGTCTGCCTTGTCATCCTAGCGCTTCCATTGGTGATCAATGACGACTTCCTGTTGAACCGCATCGACCGTTACCTCGTTCTGGCTATGGTCTCGATGGCGCTGTCGCTGTCATGGGGCTACGCCGGCATCCTGAATCTCGGTCAGGCCACGAGTTTCGGTATTGGTTCCTACTGCATGGCGATGGGCCTCAAGCTCAGGACCATTCCGGTGCACACGGGCTCCGAAGGTCTTCCGGATTTCATGGTTTGGAACAATGTCGAGGCTTTGCCATGGTTCTGGATGCCTTTCTATTCGATGACTTTCGCGATCGTCGCCGGTATCGCGCTGCCAATGATTCTCTCCGCAATTCTTGCATGGTTCATGTTCCGCGGCCGGGTCACTGGTGTGTATGTCGCTATCATCACCCTGGCCACTCTCGTTGTCGCCAATCTTCTGATCATCGACCAGCAATGGGCCACCGGCGGCTTCAACGGCATTACGGACCTTGCCCAGCTTGAGATTCTTGGCATCACCTTCGATGCCTACAGTTCAACGACCTATTATCTCATTGCCATCTGTCTCAGTGTCTGCCTGTTCTTCGCGCTTGCTGTGACCAAGAGCAAAGCTGGACTGATCCTGCAGGCGATCCGCGACCAGGAAGCACGCGTGCGCTTTTTCGGTTACGACGTTGCATTGTTCAAGACGATGGTGTTCTGCATCTCGGCGGGGATCGCAGGCCTTGCCGGCATGCTCTACACGATCGTGATGGAATTCGCCTCACCTACCTTCCTCAATGTGCCGCTCAGCCTGTCAATTGTTGTCTGGTGTGCCGTAGGCGGGCGTCAGAGCCTGGTGGGCGCTTTGCTCGGTGCTGTTTTGGTTGCCGGCATGCAAGGCGCTCTTTCGGAGTCGGAAATTTTTCTCGATACGTGGACATTGGTGATGGGTGCGCTGTTCGTTCTCGTCGTGCTCTTCTTGCCAAACGGCATTGCCAGCATATTTGAAAAAATTGTCCGGAAAGCGGGCCTTGAAACACCTACAGCTAAATCCGTTTCGAATACCGGAACGGTGGGGGGGCAATGACCATCCACCTCGAACTCAAAGACGTCAGCGTGAGCTTCAACGGTTTCAAGGCGGTCGACAAGCTGTCTCTGTCGGTTGAAAAGGGCGAACTGCGTTGCCTGATCGGTCCGAACGGCGCTGGAAAGACAACCGCGCTTGATCTGATCTGTGGCAAGACCGCTCCAACCGCTGGCTCCATCGTTTATAAGGGCACGGAACTCAGCAATCTTGAGGATTACGAGATAGCCCGTGCCGGTGTGGGCCGCAAGTTCCAGGTGCCAAGCGTGTTCCGTCAGCTGACGGTGCGGGAAAATCTTGAGGTTGCATATTGCAAGCACAACGGCGTGTTATCAAATCTGTTCCGCTGGGCCGGCTCTACGGACTCGGATGGCCTGGACAAACTCGCGGATTTCGTCGGGCTTGACGACTATCTGAATGTTCCTGCAGCTCATTTATCTCATGGCCAGACGCAGTGGCTGGAGATCGCGCTGCTGCTGGCGCAGGACGCCGAACTCATCCTCCTTGATGAACCCACGGCTGGCATGACGGCGCAGGAAACCCAAAAGACCGCCGATATCTGCAACCGGTTGAAAGGCAAGCATACGATCATCGTCGTCGAGCACGACATGGGTTTCGTCAAGGAGATTGGTGACATCATCTCCGTCATGCATCAGGGAAAGCTCCTGGCGGAAGGAACTGTCAATAACATTGAGAACGACCCGAAGGTGAGACAGGTCTATTTGGGTTCGATGGGGATCAGCGGTGCTTGAGATCAGAAATCTCGAAGCCTTTTATGGCAACTCGCGCGCCCTGCAGGGCATCAATCTCAAGGTTGAGAGCGGCGGATTTGTCGCCGTGATAGGCCGCAACGGCGTCGGCAAGACCACGCTGCTCAAGGCAATTCTCGGACTCATGGATCGCAGCGGCGGTGACGTGATGCTTGACAAGCAGCAGCTCGCTTCCCTGCCGACCTTTAGACGCGCTCACGCCGGCATAGGCTACGTTCCACAGGGCCGCGGCATTCTCCCCACTTTTACAGTGCGCGAGAACCTCAAGATGGGAACATTCGCCCGCTCCAGTACTGCCGACAAAACATACGACGATCTCGTGTTCGAGCTCTTCCCGGTTCTCAAGGATTTTCTTGATCGCCAAGGCGGCAATCTTTCCGGTGGACAGCAGCAGCAGCTGGCAATCGGAAGGGCTCTCCTTACCAATCCGAAGATCATGCTGCTCGACGAACCGACTGAGGGCATCCAGCCCAACATCGTCGAGCAGATTGAACAGGCGATCATCAAGCTCAACAAGGTTCATGGGATAACTATGATGCTGGTTGAGCAGGATATTGAATTCGCAAGGCGTGCTTCGGACTCCTTCATTATTATGGAGAAGGGGCAGGTCGTGGCGGAGGGTCCGGTGAAAAACCTGACGGACAATCTCGTGCACAAGCACCTGGCAATTTAACGCTATGTGCCTGTGCGGAATCCCTAGGCTCAAGCATTAAGGAGAACTAAAATGTACCATGGTGATATCTCTAGCAGTAACGACACAGTCGGCGTCGCCGTCGTCAACTACAAGATGCCGCGTCTTCATACGAAGAAAGAGGTGCTTGATAACGCCCGCAAGATAGGTGACATGGTAACTGGCATGAAGATAGGTCTGCCGGGCATGGATCTGGTGATCTTCCCCGAATACAGCACCCACGGCATCATGTACGACCAGAAGGAAATGTACGAGACCGCCTCGCAGATACCCGGTGAAGAGACAGAGATATTTGCCCAGGCTTGCCGCAAAGCAAAGGTCTGGGGCGTATTTTCGCTGACCGGTGAACGCCATGAAGAACACCCCAACAAGGCGCCTTACAACACGCTCATCCTGATGAACGACAAGGGCGAGATCGTCCAGAAATACCGGAAGATCATGCCGTGGGTGCCGATTGAAGGCTGGTATCCCGGTAACTGCACCTATGTGTCTGAAGGCCCCAAGGGCATGAAAATAAGCCTGATCATTTGCGATGATGGCAACTATCCCGAGATCTGGCGCGATTGCGCCATGAAGGGCGCTGAACTGATCGTCCGCTGCCAAGGCTACATGTATCCTGCCAAGGAACAGCAGATTCTCATGGCGAAGGCCATGGCCTGGACCAATAACACCTATGTGGCCGTGGCCAATGCTACGGGCTTTGATGGTGTTTATTCCTATTTCGGCCATTCGGCGGTCATCGGTTTCGACGGCCGCACGCTGGGTGAATGCGGTGAAGAAGAGATGGGTATCCAGTATGCTGCGATCTCGAAATCCCTGATCCGTGACGCGCGCAAGAACATGCAGTCCGAGAACCACCTGTTCAAGCTGTTGCACCGCGGCTACACCGGAATGATCAACTCCGGAGAGTCGGCGTCTGGTGTTGCCGCATGCCCCTTTGACTTCTATAAGAAGTGGATCACCGATCCCGAGGGCACACGCGAAATGGTCGAGGCGATCACGCGCTCCACGCCGGGAACTGATGAAAGCCCGATTGAGGGCATTCCCAACCAGAAGACCCGCACTCACCGCTAGGCGTAGTCCGGAGAGTGACGGCATGTCACTCTCCGGTTTCGGCCAGCAGAAAATCTGCGTACCACTTGACAAGATGGACGGAAAACCAAGCGATGGATTTGAGCAGCTATCTCATTGCCTCCGAGCCTTACTACAGGCCGGTGAAAAACGAGATAACACTTTTTGAAGCAGCCTATTCGACCCGTTTGCCGATGATGCTGAAAGGACCAACGGGCTGTGGGAAAACCCGGTTCATCGAGCATATGGCTTGGCGTCTGAAAAGGCCGCTGATTACAGTTGCCTGCCATGAGGACATGACCGCGTCAGATCTGGTCGGTCGCTTTCTCCTCGATGCCGCAGGCACTGTCTGGCACGATGGACCTTTGACACTTGCGGTCCGCTACGGTGCAATTTGCTACCTCGACGAAATCGTTGAAGCACGCCAGGACACAACAGTAGTTATTCATCCGCTAACTGACGATCGACGAATCCTGCCGCTTGAGAAAAAGAACGAATTGGTGCGCGCGCATCCCGATTTTCAACTCGTGATATCTTATAACCCAGGGTATCAGAGCGTGATCAAGGATCTGAAGGAATCCACCAAGCAGCGCTTTGCGGCGCTCGACTTTACCTATCCCGAAGCGGTGATTGAATCCGAGATCGTTGCACATGAATCCGGAATAGATCGTAAAGACGCAGAGTCCCTCGTCAGGATTGCTGAACGCACACGCAACCTAAAGGGCCATGGTCTTGACGAAGGGGTATCAACGCGCATGCTGATACAGGCCGGACGGTTGATGGGGCAGTCGATTCCGCTGGCCGAAGCCTGTGAGGTGGCGTTGGTATTGCCCATAACTGACGATCCGGACATGCGGCAAGCACTCACCGAGGTCATTGCGGCCTGTGTGTAAACAGGCCAGGATCCGCCAATGGGCAAAAGTTTTGTGGATGGGCTCCTGAAATCGGCAAGATACGCCGATATTATCGATGCCAAGACGTGGGGCGCTGTCAGGCGTGCATTCCCTGATCGCGCCTTTGATCGCTGGGCGGATGCGCTGGACCGCATTGCCTCTTCCATTCCGGAGCCATCGGCAATCCTCAGTTTCGCAGCCGGCAGCATAGCCGTGGCGGAGACCTTTGGGGTGGATATGGCATCAACGGCTGGCCAGACTGCATTGACAATTGCCAAAACAGGGGGACCACATGCCGCCACGGGATTTCTGAATGCACTTCCCGGCGTATCGGCAGTCCTGAAAGAGCCCGCCACTCTCCGCATCTGGTTTCGCACGGTCGAGGAACTTTCCAGTCTTGCGCCGGAGTCCGCCGAAGTCATCATGCAGCAATCTGCCTCAATTCTCAGCCGGCTGAGTGTTCTTGCATTCCGCTCTTGGATTCTGAACGGCATAAAGCGCAGCGCCGGGGATCCAGCAAAACGCGTCGCCTACTTCTTGCAGACTGACACGCCGTCCCTGATCGCGTTTGAAAGAAACGCAGACGACATCATGTTTGTGGATGCGGAGAGGTCCCTGCGGGCTTTTCTGATGGCACTTTGGAAATTGCGGCCGGCAATCCGAACGGCTACCGTTCGTCTTGGTGGACGGGCACCGCGGCGCTCTTCTTTCGATGGTACTTTTATCCGTATTCCCGAAATCTACTCCGGGTTCCGAGGTGATCAGGCAAGGGCCCACTACGATGCAGTATTGGCTCATATTGGTGCCCACATTGTTTACGGGCGCGAAAGATTCCCAGTAGGTTCGCTGAAGCCAATCCAGATCGCGCTCGTGGGGCTGATTGAAGACGCAAGGGCCGAAACTCTGGCAGCGCAGGAATATCCGGGTCTGCGCCGGCTTTGGAGCCGTTTCCATTACGCGCAGCCTGGTGCTGGAGTCACCGCTGAACTCCTCATGGCGCGCCTGTCGCGGGCTTTGATCGATGCGAGCTATGTCGATAACGATCCGTGGGTAAACAAGGGTCGAATGATGTTCTTTGAACACCGTAGCCAATGGGATGATCCTGCGATCAGCCGCAAAATCGGCGGGCTGCTCGGAAACGACATCGGGCAGATGCGCATACAGTTCAATGCCAAGACCTATATTGTGGAACCTTCCTACCGGGATGACAACACCGGACTATGGGATTTCGGCGATCCGCCGCCAGAGGAAGCCCAGACCGCCGAAACCATTTTCGAATCAGTGCGCATCACGGAAAAGAACGACAAAGACAGCCGCGACCAGCGTGAGCGCAAGGACGACGACAATACACCAGCCAACATGGCCGCCAAGATGCGCGCGGTTCCCGAGGATGCAGGAATACCGATCGCACGTCATCCCGAATGGGACCATATCAGTGGCATCCAGCGCAGTGAATGGACAACCATCGTTGAATTCAGGCCTCAGCCAGCGTCTCCATCGGCTATCGACAAGATTCTCGAAGACTACGCAGATGTGGAATTGCGAATCGCGCGTTTGGTGAAAGCCGCAAAGATCAGCCGTCCGCTACGCATGCGGCGGCAGCCACAGGGTGACAGGCTTGATCTCGATGCCTGCATCAGGGCAACCATTGAACGTCGAGCCGGCATTACCCCTGATCCACGCCTGTATGAAACGAGTGTCATGCGGTCCCGCGATCTCACGGTTCTGCTGCTCCTTGACATCTCGGAATCGACCAGGGATCGCGTCAAGGATACGACGACTACCGTAATTGCGTTGGAACGTGCCGCTGCAGCGTTGCTCGCTCAGGCGATGTCCGAACTTGGTGATCCCTTTGCGGTGCATGCGTTCTGTTCCAATGGACGCGAAGAGGTCAGATACTATCGCGTGAAAGATTTTGATGAAACCTACTCGAACACCACGCGCGCCAGGCTTGCAGGTCTCCGCGGGATGCTGTCGACGCGGCTCGGTGCGGCGCTCCGCCAGGCAGGTGCGGAAATCGAAGGGCAGGCCACGCACCGCAAGTTGGTCCTGGTGATTACCGATGGCGAACCGTCGGACGTCGATGTCGCTGACAAAAAATACCTGGTCGAGGATTCGCGCAAAGCGGTTCACGAACTTTCGCACAAGGGTATTGATGTGTTCTGTGTGGGACTTGACAGTGGTGGTGAGAGCTACTTGCCCCGCATCTTTGGATCCCGCAATTATCTGATGATCAACCGTATTGAGGCATTGCCGCAAAAACTGCCAATGCTGTATTTTCGGTTGACCGTGTAACAATGCCAAGATCCTCGGGAGTTTGCGGAAATATGAAGCTTTACCTGGCGGAATTTCTGGGCACCGCCATTCTGGTCTTCTTCGCCGCAGGTTCCGTCATGGTTTGCGCCATGCTCGGCGGCCTTCCCGGGCCGCTGATATCGGGCGCTGCATCGGGGCTGGCGCTCATGATCCTTATCTGGGCGCTCGGCGGTGTCTCCGGCGCTCACTTCAATCCCGCCTTGACCGTGGCGCTGGCCCTCCTCGCCGACTTCCCGAGAAACCGCGTTCTCGGCTATGTCATTGCACAGATGGGCGGTTCGGCGCTTGCGGGGGCAATACTTTACTGGGCTTTGGGCTCACATGGCGGCATGGGCGCCAACTTGCCGAACACCGGACTGGGCATCACCGCCTTCAAGGCTTTCGTCCTTGAGAGTTTTCTGTCACTCGTGATGATGCTGGTTATCCGCGGATCCTTCGCGGCCGAACTTCCGTTCCGCCAGTTTGCGGCAATCCCCATCGGCGCGGTTGTCGGCATCGAGGTTATGCTCATGGGGCCCGTCGCGGGCGCGGCCATGAATCCGGCCCGGGCGTTTGGCCCCTATATTTTCCTCGGTGACTGGCAATTTTTTTGGATCTACGTGGGAGGGCCACTCCTTGGAGTAGTCACAGGCGGATATTTGTATGATTTTATCTCGAGAGCTGATACCCGGCAATAAGCAGTAACCACGAAGAGCCCCAAAAATCTTCCTGACCATATATATTGAAGTTTTTATGGTTGACAGTACTCAAGTGGCGACCTAGCGTGTCAATTCTGCATCGTAGCTGTGACAATAGTGTCACGAACATCAGGCAACAAGAGCCCCGAAGATTGACCGCACCAGCGGTTGAGCTTGGGGCTTTTTGCGTTTTATGGTGAGCTCGGATTGTTTGGTTTCGTGCAGTTGCGCCAGGTTCCGCAATCAGGGAGCCGCCAGAGAGAGGTAACACCAATATGACCCGAGAAAGCGAACCTCATACGAGTCCCATCGCACACCTAGACGAGGAAACAGAACATCTTCTCGGACATGAATATGAGCACAGCCCGGTTCCAGCCTCAGCGAGGGTCAGCATCTTCTCGATGACGATGGTGTGGATTGGGTTCCCCATGATCATCACAGGGGCAATGACAGGCTCCATCCTTGTTCTCGGCATGGGATTTTCCAGCGCCCTCAAGGCCATGCTTATCGGCAATATCATCATGTTCATTTATGTCGGCCTGCTCGGCCTGCTGGGAACAAAGAGTGGCATGAACTTTGCCCTTATTGCCAGCATTGTTTTCGGTCGCAAGGGCTATGTGCTGGCGTCCGGTTTGCTTTCCACGCTGCTGCTCGGCTGGTATGCGGTGCAGACTGGCATTACCGGGGCGCTGATCAGCTCCACCTACAACATGAACTATGTGGCGATGACTGTGATCGCGGGCCTGCTCTATATCGCCATCACCTTCATTGGCGTTCGCGGGCTACATTGGATAGGCGTCGTCTCAGTTCCGCTATTTGTCCTGCTCGGAATTTGGGTCGCCGCGGATGCAGCGAGTACGACGACCTGGGAGGCGATCTACAGCTACGCAGGCAACAATGGTGTGGCAACGATGTCGATGGGTGTTGGGTTGACCATCGTCCTGACGCTGTTTGTCGATGCCGGAACGGTGACGGCAGATTTCAACCGCTGGGCCAAGGATTCAACAAGCTCACTGGTTGCAACCTTCAGCGCCTTCCCATTTGCAAACCTCGTCGCCATGCTTGTAGGTGGCGTCATGACCGCCGCCCTGGCGGTGCCAAACGCGAACCCGTTCGGTGTTGACAACATGTTTGGCTACATGAATGGAAAGCAAGCGGTATGGCTTTCCGTCCTCGCCTTTATCTTCCTCTATTGCAACTTGGGCTCGGTCTGCGCGCACTGTCTCTACAATTCAGCAACGGGATGGTCGCGAATCCTCGGCAGCAAGATGCGCCTCATGGCAATCGTCCTCGGTGCCATTGGCATCATGGTCGCCGCCGGGAATGTGTGGGCCTTCTTCATCCAGTGGCTGTCGCTGTTGGGCGTTTTGGTACCGCCGATCGGGGCCATCATCCTGGTCGATCAATACCTGACGCGCCCGTCATCGGTTCAATCGGCCGATTGGCGTCCGCACGCCTTTATCGCCTGGGTCGCAGGATCGCTAGTTGCGCTATTCGTCGAGTTCAATGCACCGCAGTGGTCCACCGCCATCTCAGCTTTTCTTGTTGCGGGCGTGGTTTATTTCGCCATCAGCAAGATTAGCAAGTGATTTCCCATCTTTAATAGCAACCGGGGGTCGGCGAAAGCCGGCCTCCTCCAATGCGAGAAGCAAAATGACACTTGATTATAAGATTTTTGAGCTCGGCTCAGTGCAGCTGCAATCAGGCGCAACGCTCAGGGATTGCAAGCTGGCTTACAAGACGTATGGTACTTTGAACGCCAAGAAAGACAATGTCATCGTTTACCCGACATGGTATTCGGGTCAGCACACCGAAAACGAATGGCTCATCGGCGAAGGCATGGCTCTCGATCCGAAGAACTATTTCATTATCATCCCCAACATGCTGGGCAACGGCTTGTCTTCCTCGCCAAGCAACATGCCGGAGCCCTATAACGCATCACGATTCCCGAACGTCACGGCCTATGACAATGTTCGTGTGCAGCATCGGCTGATCACTGAAAAATTCGGCATTGAACGGGTCAAGCTGGTGACCGGCTGGTCGATGGGTGCCTTGCAGACATTCCACTGGGGTTGTCTCTTTCCCGATATGGTCGAGCGTATTCTGCCATTTTGCGGTTCAGCAAAATGCTCACGGCACAATTTCGTGTTTCTTGAAGGCGTCAAGGCGGCGCTGACTGCCGACGCGGCGTGGGACAATGGCTGGTACAAGGCCAAGCCGGAAAAAGGCTTGCGGGCCATGGCCCGGGTCTATGCAGGCTGGGGTTTTTCGCAGGCATTTTACCGCGAGCAACTGGATATCAAGACGCTTGGCTACTCGTCCCTTGAGGATTTTCTGGTTGCCTTCTGGGAGGGCTTTTTCCTGCCGAAGGATGCCAACAATCTGCTGACCATGTTGTGGACGTGGCAGAATGGCGATATCAGTGCAAACCCGCAATTCAACGGGAATTTCGATAAGGCTTTGGGCGCGATCAAGGCCAAGGCCTTGGTAATGCCGGGCCAAACTGATCTCTATTTCCCGACCGAGGACAGCAAGTATGAGGTGAGCAAAATGCCGAACGCGGAGTTCCGGCCGATCCCGTCAATCTGGGGTCACTTTGCCGGTGGACCCGGTACCAATCCCGTAGACGTCAAATTTCTGGACAAGTGCCTGAAGGAACTGCTGGCGAGTTGAGCGGCTGCTGCAAACGCATCCGTCTCCGGTAAACGAGGTTCATGGTCATGCAAGCTCACAACAAGATCGGCAGGATGGACGCCGTATCACTGGCGCGATCGATCCGCAAGAAAGAGATCTCGGCCAGAGAGGTGACAGAAGCCGTACTTGCCCGGATGGACAAGCTCGAGCCGCATCTCCACGCTTTCTGTACGCCGACTGCTGACCTGGCGCGGCAGACCGCGGCGGACATCGACAAGCGCCTCGCTGCTGGCGAAGATATGGGGCCCCTTGCCGGTGTGCCGGTCGGGATTAAGGATCTTGTGTGTACCAAGGGAATCAGAACGGCATCCGGATCAGTCGTCTACAAGGACTTCGTCCCCGACGAGGACGATATCGTTGTCGAGCGTCTCAAGGATGCCGGAGCCGTGATTATCGGAAAGACCAATGTCCCAGAGTTTGGTTACAGTGGTGTAGGACACAATCCAATTTTCGAAACAACACGCAACCCATGGAATCTGGCGATGACGCCGGGCGGCTCAAGTGCTGGCTCTGGTGCGGCTGTGGCGGCGGGCGTGGGGCCCTTCGCCATTGGCAGCGACGGCGGCGGTTCCATCCGCATCCCGGCGGCGCATTCGGGCCTCGTCGGCATCAAGGCTTCGATGGGTCGCGTGCCGCTCTATCCAGGCACCAAGGACGAGCGTTATCCTGGGGTTTCGAGTTGGGAAAGCCTCGAACATATCGGCCCTCTCAGCCGGACCGTTGCCGACAGCGCCTTGATGCTGTCGGTGATTTCCGGGCCGGACTCGCGAGATCGTTACAGCTTGCCGCGCGCCGACTTCGACTGGATGAAAAGTCTAAATGGAGGAATTAAGGGGCTTCGCATCGCCTACAGCGCCGATTGGGGATATGCAAAGGTCGATCCGGAGGTGCGGCGCGTCGTCGGCGAAGCCGTCAAGGTCTTCGAGCGCGACCTTGGCTGCGTGGTTGAAGAGGCGAGCCCCGGATTCGAAGATCCCTACGGCGCATTCTGGGCCATTGTGGCGATGGAGACGGATTTGCGCAGGATGCGCGAGTTGGTTGCTAAGCATGGCGATCAAATGACGCCACACCTGATCGACTTCATCCAGCGACCGTGGACTGCCGAAGACTTCACAAATGCCATCATGACACGCAAGGCGGTCGTGAACAAGATGTGGAGGTTCATGCAGAAGTATGACCTTCTGCTCACACCTACCCTCGCAGTTCCTCCATTTCCTGTCCATATGCAAGGTCCCGAAAAAATCGATGGCTGCATCGTGCACCCGTTCAGATGGTTGGCCTTCACTTTTCCGCTCAATTTTACTGGCCAACCTGCGGCCTCGGTCCCGGCTGGCTTCAGTGGCGACGGTCTGCCGATCGGCCTACAGATCATTGGTCGCCATCTTGATGATCCAACAGTGTTGAGGGCTTGTGCGGCCTTCGAGGAGGCCAAGCCTTGGCGCAATACCTGGCCACCATTGCTGGAGAAGCTTGACCTATGACCGCACTAGTACCAATTCTCAGCCCTCGCCTTTATGTAGTGAGCATGCATGGGTAACTGGTCGAGAACGACCCAGCTCCCTGGAAATCCAGCGTAAGACTCTACCCAAGAACGATCTAATTACCGAGGGGCAGAGCAAAACAATTCAGCTAAATACTCGAGTTACCTGAAAGTTGCTGTAGGTGAACCGCCACCCGATTGTGTCAAAGACCCAAGTGAGAGAAACATGGGAGACATGTCCGCCTATGGCCCTTAGCGGAAGTACGATTGACCACGCCCTACGACTGATATCTGCTCCAAAGCGGACATCGTAAATTGGGTCAATCGTGCCTGCCTAATTCGCAGAACTGGGCGTTATGGAATAGCAGGCGAATCACGCTTGCATCTCGCAAGTGACATAATACTTTGAATCAGAACGTGTTATCGTTCAGTCTTTCGTGAATTTTGAGTGAATGCGACATGGTTGAGCTTGCTGCTCTTGATTTGGTTCCGGTCTCAGAAGGAAAGACACCTGCCGATGCATTGCGGAATGCCCGTGATCCCGCCCAACATGTTGAGGCCTTGGGATACAAAAGGTTTTGGGTGGCGGAACATCATAACATGGTGGGAATTGCCAGCGCCGCAACATCGGTCGTGATTGGCTTTATCGCGGCAGCACCCGCACAATCAGGGTTGGCGCCAGTGGAATAATGTTGCCAAACCACTCGCTAATGATAATTGCGGAGCAATTTGGGACTCTCGAATCCCTTTAGCCCGGGCGCATTGATCTGGGCCTTGGCCGCGCGCCCGGTACCGATCAACAAACATGGCTTGCCCTTAGGCGCGACTAGTCTTCTTCGGAACGCTTCCCACAGGATGTCATCGAATTGCAGGCGCTCTTGGGGCCGTTACAGCCGGGCCAAACAATCCAGGCGGTTCCAGGCGCAGGTCTTAATGCTCCATTATGGATCTTGGGATCAAGCCTTTTCGGCGCCCAACTTGCCGCAATATTGGGCCTGCCCTACGATTTGCATCGCACTTTGCCCCCGACGCGTTGTTTCAGGCACTGGACGTCTATCGTACGAAATTTGAGCCATCGCAACAATTAGCCAAGCTTTGCGCCATGGCCGGTGTGAATTTATTCTTTCCGAAACCGATGGCGAGGCAACCCATCTCTTTTCATCAGTTCAGCAGCGGCTCTCCGATATGTTCCGAAGAGACCGCGGTTATCCCAAGCCGCCTATTGATGATATCGAGTCTTACTGGACACCGACGGAGAAGGCGCAGGCATCAACAATGCTGAGCTGTTCGTTCGTCGGATATCCAAGGACGGTTGAGGGCGCATTGAGGCAATTCATCGACAAGACCGCGATTGATGAGCTCATGGTTTCATCGGCGATTTACGATCACGCGGCGCGTCTTCGGTCTTATGAGTTATTGGCGAGACTTCGGCTCAACTAGGCCGTGTCACCTTGAACTACATCCTGTTTGGCAGCATGATACTGCATAAAGGGATATGGGAGCAGGGCACTCACGTGGAAATGATATCTATGGTAAAAAAATCTTTACCCTTATCTCAGGTTTACCGTCTGATTGAGCCAGGACCGGTGGTTCTAGTTTCGACCATGAGCGGCAAACGAGCGAATATCATGACGATGTCGTGGCACATGATGGTTGATTTTGTGCCGCCGCTTATAGCCTGTGTCATTAGCAACAGGGATTACACGTTCGACATCCTGAGTAAAACCAAAGAATGCGTGATCAACATCCCGACGGTGGAACTTGCCAAAAAAGTGGTGGCCTGCGGGAACACATCAGGACGAAATGTCGATAAATTCAAGAAATTCGGTCTTACATCATCTGCCGGTGCCATGGTGCATGCCCCGCTTATCGACGAATGCTATGCCAATCTTGAATGCAAGGTGACCGACACAAAGCTGGTTGCGCGATACGGGATTTTCATATGCGAAGTGGTCAAAGCATGGATTGACCGCTCACAGAAAAACCCCCGCACGATTCACCATCATGGCCGTGGTACGTTCGTCGTTGATGGCGAGACAATCAAGCTGCCTTCTAAAATGAAATAATTTGAGATGGCTCAAATTGGTCTCTCTGGTCTTCTGTCGATGTCAAGATCAGTGGAATTGATGAAAAGAATCTTGCTCTGCATGCTGGCCGGATGTTTTGGGCTGTTATGACCAGACACAAGATTTTGATAGTCAGGCCATTCGCGGTTCGTTGACTGTGTATTTCTGACTCAATCACATCAAACTTCATGCTATTTGATGCTCATAGATATTCCAAAGGCCGATCCGAGGCGGTTCATGTTCCCCATCATTTGATCTGATTGGCTTTTTCTGAACCAGACGATATGAGTATTGAACTGGGATGAGCCTGGCCCCATCGTTGGATCGCGGCGCTGGGTTTTTTCAGATCTTCCTTGCTCAGACCGGGCCATTATCGCCTGAGCAATTCATCGTGCCATTGGTGGTTTGTTGCCGAGAGTACTGTGCGGACGCACTTCGCTGTAGTCTCTACGCCAACCCACCATACTTTTTCCGGCAGTTATAGAACGTGGCTTCAAAGATCCCAACTGACCGGCAGACCTCTCTAATCGCTGTGCCTTCTTCCGTCTGGCGAAGAACATAGGCGATCTGCCCCTCGCTGAACTTTTATGCTTTCATGGTCTTCCACTCCTCCCAACCAGGGAAATTACAGCGGAAAACTCCAATTCAAAATGATCGAATTATCGGGGGGCAGAGCAGGCTTCGTCATTACGCTTTCTCCACTTTGTTTACTTTACCCTGTTGCGAATGAATGGAGCCACAGCGAACTTGACCTGCAGGCGCATTTCCATTGCCCAAGACGGCAATCGGATATATCATATACCAGAATAGTTACTGAAGAGGCTTCCGGTGAAGGACAGGCGCATTACTATCAACTGTGATATGGGGGAAGCCTTCGGCATTTACCGCTTCGGCGACGACGAGGCCTGCATGCCGTATGTCACGCATGCCAATGTCGCCTGCGGTTTCCATGCGTCGGATCCTACCGTCATGTGGCGCACAGTCCGGACGGCAAAAGCTCATCGGATTGCTGTGGGCTCCCATCCAGGGCTGCCGGATCGTGAAGGTTTTGGGCGCCGCGAGATGAAACTCTCGCGCGACGAGGTGACGGCCCTGGTCCTATACCAGACAGGGGCTCTCAAGGCCTTTCTGGACAGCGAGGGCATGGCGCTGTCGCATATCAAGCCGCACGGTGCGCTGTTTGGTATGGCGCAGCGTGACGAGAAGATTGCCGATGGCATCGCCGAAGCCGCACTACGCTATGGCGTGCCGGTTATTGCCTATTCTGACTGCGCGATGTCGGAGGTGTTTGCACGCCGCGGCGTACCGTTCAGCTGTGAGTTCTATGCCGACCTCGATTATGATGACAGCGGTCGGCAGATCATAACAATGCACCATGAGCCCGTGACCAGTGAGCAAGTTGCGCGCAAGGTGTTGCGCGCGGTCGCCGAGGGCAAGACGCAGTCGGTAAATGGCAAGGATGTCGCCGTCGTCGCTGATTCGATCTGCGTTCACAGCGATACACCGAATGCAGTTGAGGTGGCCAAGGCTGTGCATGGCGCACTGGCCGGACGGCTTTGAGAAAATCCACGGAGATCGTATCCGGCAGCCAGGCCGCCCGGAGGATCGTGGGTTCTCTACGGCCAATGGTCCGGGCTATCGGATCGGCGTTGGGGCCGCATGGGCGAGGCGTTCTCGTCAGCCGAGAGGGCGGTGTGCCCCTCGTGTTATGGAAGGGAAGCAGCATCGCGCGCGAGATGCCCATTCCGGAGGGTGCTATGGGTGTCGGTGCACACCTGCTCAAGGAATTGCTGCTCGCTTTCGACCGGGATTTCAACGATGGCACGGCGCGGCTTGCTGTTGTGGCAGGAGCATCCCTGCCGGTCCTGCTCCGGGAGGCAATGGCCGGCTACCCCGTGCCGCAGTTGGTCGAAGCGATGACGCAACGCGCTGCCGAAGCTGGAGACCTGCTCGCCACGGATCTTCAAGTGGTGCCCGACCTGGTCGAAGTTGCACGCGCGAGCGGACTCAGCGACGTCATGGCCTCCGAACTGGCATCGCTGGCAGCCGAAGTGGGGACTGAAGCCTCGTTCGATATTAGAGAGGACGGCGACCGCGACCTGACGATCACAAGATCGCAAGGCTTTGCCGTTGACGTAAAGCCTATCGGTAATGATGCGCTTCCGTCACTCTCTTCGGTCAACGTGCTCGTAGCGGATGAGATCATTACCGATTTTGGAGCGATCGCGTCGGTGCTCGAGGGCTTTGCGACAAGGCACAAGTCGCTTGTGATCGCGGCCCGCGGCATAACGGGCACGGCACTCGCAACACTCAAGGCCAATCAGGCTGCGAAAATAGTTACGGTAGCTGCGATGCAGCCCGCCGACATGGGGTCACAGGCGGCTGAAGTGTTGGAGGACTTGGCCACAGCGACGGGCGCCACATTGATTGCGGAGCGCTTCGGAACCCGGATTGGCAGGCTGAAGCCCGCGATGCTTGGCCGTGCGAAGGCGTTCATGATTGAGCAAGGCAGGGCCACGTTTATCTCACCGGAAGGGAAGCCGGAGGACATTGCTGCCCGCCGCAAATTCCTTGCAGCCCAGGCGGACAAGGCGAAGTATCTCTCCTATGACCGCGAATGTTACGAACGGCGCCGGGCGCGGCTTGCGGGCGTGTGGTGCCAGATGGGCCTGATGGGCGCTACACCCCAGGAGACATCGATGCTGGTCGAACGGACCCGGGCGGCCATGGCCAATCTCCAGTCGGTCCTGCGCCACGGTGCCGTGCAGGGTGGTGGAGGGGCCTATGCGGAGCTTGCGTCGCGACTCTCACGGCACCCGGGGCAGGGGGTTGACGCTGCCGCGCTCCGTTGCCTGGTCCAGGCGCTCACCTCCGTTCCACGGCAGCTTATCGCGAACGCCGCTGACGAGAAGGCCGCCGAACTGCTGTCAAAGCGCAGGCAGGACCCGCTTGTCCTGACGAAAGCCGTTTTGAATCAAGCTGTTGGCTTTTCCACCCTGATGCTCCGTAGTGGTGCCATCATCGCGCGATAGCCTATTGGCAAGTCGCAAATATGATATATCATATAGCAAGTGCCCGGAGCGAGTAAGGATGTTGCAAGCGGCCCCGCCAGGAATGCTCGAGGTTGAAAACGTGGTCCACCACTATGGCGCCGTGTTGGCGCTCGACCACGTTTCGCTCTCCGCCAATCGCGGCGAATTCCTCACAATTCTTGGGGAAAGCGGCTCCGGCAAGACGACGATGCTGAGGGTCATCTCGGGCCTTGAGCACCCGACCAGCGTGAGCCGCCTTGCGATCGACGGAGAGGATGTCATCGGCGTTCGGCCGGCCCACCGCCGCTGCACCACAGTCTTTCAGAACTACGCCTTGTTTCCGCACATGACAGTGGAGGAGAATGTAGGTTACGGACTGAAAGTCCGCGGCGTGGCACGGGAGGACATGCTGCGCGAGGCACGGCAGGCGCTTGGCATGGTAAGGCTCGAGGGCAAGGCGACACGGCGCATTTCGGAGCTTTCCGGCGGCGAGAAGCAGCGGGTGGCACTTGCCCGTGCCGTTGTCACGCGTCCCGCCATCCTGTTGCTCGACGAGCCGCTGGGCGCCCTGGATGAAAAACTCCGCCTCGACATGCAGACCGAACTGGTTGCCCTGCAGCGGCAGCTTGGCATGACCTTCGTTTACATCACCCACAGCCAGGAGGAGGCGCTCACCATGAGCGACCGGGTTGTGCTGATGCGGAAGGGCAAGATCGTTCAGACCGGCAAGCCCGTCGACCTCTTCGACCGCCCCCTCAGCCTCTTCGCCGCGGAATTCATGGGGTTTGAAAACCTCCTGCCGGGCGTCGTGAAGTCTTCCGATGACAACGGCGCGGCCGTTGTGGAACTCGACGGCGGCCAGATCGTGCGGGGGCTGAGCCCCGGCCATGCGCCCATCCCCGAAGGAAAGGAAGTTTTCGCCGCGGTCCGTGCGGAACGCATGGCCCTGGCCGACATTGGATCAGTTGCCCAAGCCGGCACGAACTGGCTGCCCTGTGCGCTGTCGGGCCATGTCTATCGCGGCAAGTATATCGATCAATCCGTTGACACGCCTGTCGGAAAAGTCAGGATTCGCCGGTGGGATCGTGCGGCATCTGCTAAAACCGATGCCGTGACGTGGCAGGTGGACGACTGCGTCATTATTTCGTCCAGAACAAGGGCCCCATAAAAAGAGAGGAAACTACCATGAAAGATAAGTTCTCCACATACAGCCAAATCGACCTAACGAGGCGAGACATGTTGCGTGCACTTGGCGGCGCAGTGAGCGCTGCTGCGGTCGGGGCCGTCACCGGCATGCCCACGGGCGCCATGGCCGCAGATGCAACGGTTCGCGCCTACGGTGTTACCACCGCGCAGCTCAAGGACTGGTCGATAATGACCAAGTCGATCGGCGTGAACATGGAATTCGAGGGCACCAACAACTCGGTTGGCGTATTCCTGCGCGATGTTGTTGCCTCGCAACTGGGCGACAAGGTCGATATCTTCATCTTCGAGTCGGGCACCGAGGACATTCTCGGGCCTCAGGGCGTCTATCTCCCGATCGATGAGAAGCATCCTGAACTTACGCTGTGGGACAGGACATCGGACGACTGGAAGCGCTCCGCTGTCGTGCAGGACCGTGAGGGCAATCAGTTCGGCGTGCCGGTGATCGGCAATGCCGACAGCTTCGGATACTTTCCCGACAAACTGGGCGTCAAGCCGGACAGCGACGAGGAGATTTCCTGGTCGGTGGTCTTCGACGACGACCGGACCCGGGGCCGTGTTGCCTACGATCAGACCTGGACCTACTCGCTCGGACCGGCGGCCCTCTACCTCTCGGCGAAGACTGGCCAGAAGTTCGGCGACATCGCCGACCTCACGAAGGAGGAGGCCAAGACCGTCGTTGACTTCCTCATCGAGCGCAAGAAGGCAGGCCAGTTCCGCACATTGCACTCGGCCTTCGAGGAGCAGGTGCAGCTGCTGACCAACAAGGAAGTTGACGTTATCAACTGCTGGGAACCCGCCGTCCGCGAGGCCAATCTGAAGCTCGGCGTCGGCGCAACCAAGTATGCCTACACGGTCGAAGGCTATTTCAAGTGGGGTCATGGCGCCTATGTCGCGTCCCAGGCCAAGGACCGTGGCAACCTGGACAACATCTACAAGATGCTCAACTACTTCCTCGGCGGCGAGTATCGTGCGCTGCAGGCCCGTGACCGGGGCTATGCCGGTCCCAACATGGACCTCGGTGTCGAATATGCCACCAAGGCGGGCTGGAAGCAGGAGGACATTGACGCATTGCAGGCAACCGAAAAGAAGATCGCCCGCAAGTTCGCCAAGCCTTATGTGAGCACGACGACGCCGTCCAACTCCGATGCCATGGAAGAAGAGTGGCAACGGTTCCTCAACGCCTAAGACTAGGCGCTAAATGGGCCCTGTTCCCGTAACCGGGAACAGGGCATATTTATTCAGGGGAGGAGAGCTGCATATGTCGGGCACGGGTGCCGTCACATCGGATGAAGCGCGGAGCGAAGCCGGCCTGGGCCGCCATACCCGCGCCGCCCGGCTCCGCCGCCTGGCATTGGACGGCGGCTGGATCATTCCCGGTTTCCTTGTTTTCTGGATCAGCCTGGTAATCGTGCCGCTCGCGATCCTGTTCATCTTCAGCTTTTTCGAAACCAGGAGTTTCGCGACGATCTATGAGCCGACCCTCAAGACCTGGCACTCGCTGTTCGAGTCCGGGCGGTTCGAGGTCACCTTGCGCACGCTTCGCATTGCGCTCACCGTCACCCTGATCGAGTTTCTTTTCGGGTTTCCGTTCGCCCTCTGGCTCGCCAAGGGAGGCGTGAGCAAGGCCGCCCGGGCTATTGTGCTGGCGCTGCTGACGATTCCCTTCTTTCTCGACATGTCCTCGCGCACCATCATCTGGCGCGCAATCTTCGGCCAGAACGGGCTCATCAACTCGGTGCTTCTTGGGGCCGGTTTCATCACGGCGCCGATGGAGTGGATGCTCTATACCGAGTGGTCAGTGCATTTCGGCATGACCATCATCTGTTTCCCGACGATGGTCCTGCCAATCTACATGGCCATCAATATCATCGACGATTCGCTGATCGAGGCCAGCAATGACCTGGGCGCCTCCGCGCTTCAAACCCTCCTCCTGGTCATCGTGCCGCTGTCGCTTCCCGGCATCATGGCGGGCCTCGTCTTCACCCTCGGTCCGGCACTTGCCGCATGGGTCGAGCCAAGCATGCTGGGCGGCGGTTTCGTCAATCTGCTCAGCAACTCGGTGGAAAGCGCGCATACGGCCCTCAAATATCCCGTGGTCGCCGCGCTCTCGACGCTGATCATCGTGTTGCTCGGGCTGCTGCTCTTCGTGATGATCCTGTTGGCGCGGAAACTGGGCGACATTTCCTCCACGTTCCGGCCGCTGAGAGGATGACCCGCATGACTGCAACGGACCACAGGCCGGTGACCAGGACCCCCGAGCGCGCTCCGATGCGCGACTGGAGCGCATGGACCGGGTGGCATTCCGTCGGCAAGTGGCTGGGCCTGGTTATGCTCGGGCTCATCTATTTCCCGCTGTTCTGGCTGACACTGATGTCCGTAAGCCGCAATCCGCTCTCCGGCATTCCGTTCCCGCTGTCGGGAGAGCACTATGCAGCGCTGTTTTCGGACATGAACTGGCTGTCGCCTTTTGTTGCCAGCCTCGTAATCGCGGCGGCCGTCGGGCTCGTCTGTGCAGTCACCGCCACTGTCGTGGGAAGGGCCCTGCCGCGCAGCGGCCGGCCCGGAACCGTCATTCTGCTGTGTATTTTCCCGCTTTTTGTCCCGGGGATGTCCATGGGTGCGGCCCTGTTCATCTTTTTCCGCTCCGTCCTCGGGCTGAAGCTTGGCTACTGGACCGTAGCCCTCGGGCATTTTGTCTGGGCCTTTCCATTCGCTCTGCTGATCATCCTGGTGCTGACAACACGGTTCGACCACCGGCTCATCGAGGCCGGAGCCGATCTCGGGGCCTCCAACTGGCAAATATTCCGGGATATCGAGTTTCCCATGCTCATGCCTGGCATTGTTGGCGCCGGCCTCTTCGGTTTCCTGCTTTCGTTCAATGAGGTGCTGCGCACTATCTTCCTGCGCGGCACGGACACCACGATGCCGGTTTGGAATTGGATCATGGCGGCCTCGCAGCAGTCGCAGGTGCCGATCATCTTCGCGCTGGCGAGCATCGTGCTGCTGGTGACGCTGCCATTGCTTGCGGGCGTGTTCTGGCTGCTCTTCGCGAAGCTGGACAGAAGCTGATGGCCCGAACGGGCGCCCTAGGGCTGCAGCCGCGGCGTGAGCGTTTCGGCGGCGGCGGTGATGTCCCTCACGATGGCCCTGCGGACATCTTCGGCCTGTCCTTTTTCGAGAGCCTCAACGATGCGTTCGTGCTGTTCATTGGCATGGCCCACGAAATTCCCGTCTTCGAAAAGGCCGTTGAAGAAGGGGCCCACCTGGCTCCAGAGGTCCTGCACCATCTGCAACAGGTGCGGGGAGTTGGCCCGCTCGTAGATCACGAAGTGGAATTTCTGGTTGAGGTTTGCATAGAGCCGGGAATCCCGTGCAGCCACCGCGGTCTCGATTTCTCCGAGAAGGTCCTTGAGCTTCTTGATCTGCGCCGGCTTGATATTGGCAACGGCGAGTTCTGCGGCGAGCCCCTCAAGCGCGCAACGGATCCGGGCGAGCTCGGAAAATTTCCTTGCCGAGAGGCTGGGAACCGCGATGGAACGGTTGGGCAGGAGGACGAGAAGGCGTTCGGCAACGAGCCGTTGCAGGGCCTCGCGGACAGGAGTCGTGGAGATGCCATAGGCTTCGGCCAGATTCCGGATCACCAGCACCTGCCCGGGCTGAAAGCGGCTGGAAATGAGCCCTTTGCGGATTTCTCCGTAGGCCCGGTCATTGAGTGTCTGGTGCTCGATCCTGCTCATGTACGGCTCCGCTCGGGGCTCTCATTACACCAAGCAAAGCCATTCACCAAGTTGTTCACAGCGGGGGCTGCGCTGGCCTTGCCTTGTGATATGATATATGATGTATTTTGACCCATGATGGTTTTTTTGTCGCCGATTATCTGCAACGGATGAACACCAGGAATGATCTACGAAGCGCCGCGATTTATGCCAGGGGGCGACCGGTACATCGAGGTTGAGCTCGGAGACGAGATGAGCTTCGACCTGAATTTCATGGTCCATACGCTCTGCTCGATGATCCGGCACTCGCAGATCCGAGGCGTGGTCGAACTGATCCCCGAATTGGCCTCGCTGCAGGTATCCTATGATCCCGACCTCATCTCTTATGAGGACGTGACGAAGGAAATTGCCAATTTGCACAAGCAGTCCGGACAGGTCGGCGATATTGAGCTCCCCAGCCGGCTGTTTGCCGTTCCGGTGGTCTATTTCGACCCCTGGACCAAGGCCTGCATTGAGGACTACCGGACCAAGGTTTCCGAAAAGATGTGGGATCCGGACCTGGTCTGCGAGATGAACAAGATTCCCGACCGCGCCAGCCTGCAGCGAGTCCATTCGAGCTCCGAGTACTGGGTGGCGGCCCTCGGGTTCTGGCCCGGCCTCTGCTCCCTGATGCCGCTCGATCCACGGGCCAGGCTCTTCGCGCCAAAATACAATCCCCCCCGCACTTGGACGCCCAAGGGAACGATCGGCATGGGTGGGGCATTGACCTGCATCTATCCGGACCAGACGCCCGGCGGATACCAGCTGCTGGGCCGCACGCCGATGCCGATCTGGGACCGTGAACAAAAGCTGAGTGCATTCCGCAACAGTCTTGCGCTGTTCAAGCCGGGCGACCGGGTGCGCTTCATTCCGATCGGCCTCGATGAATATGAGTGGATTGAAGCGCGTATTTCAGACGGCACCTACCAGCATCCGGAAGTCGGCTATCAGAAGTTCTCGGTGCGCGCCTACCGGGACTGGCTCACATCCATGCCGGCAAGGGAAGGGACAGCGATATGAGCGGCGTATTCGAAGTTGTGGCGCCGGGACTGGAGACCAGCATCCAGGAACTGCCGGGCCGCATTGGATACTGGGAGCAGGGGTTTCCGCCATCGGGTCCGATGGACTTCTGGTCGTTCCGCCTGGCAAACCTCCTGGCCGGGAACGACCGTGACACTGCGGCCCTGGAATGCCAGCTCATTGGCCCCTCGCTCCGCTTTACGGATGATCGCGCGGTGGGGATAAGCGGCGCGGACATGGCGCCGAAGCTGGATGGCGTCCCCGTCCCGATGTGGCAGACCGTGCTTGTGCGGAAGGGCCAGACCCTTGAATTGTCAGGGGCCCGCAGGGGCATGAGGACTTATGTTGCCATCGCCGGGGGGATTGCCACACGGTCAGTGCTCAACTCGCGTGCCACGTTCCACATGGCGGGCGTGGGCGGCATGGACGGATTTGCGCTGAAGGCCGGCCAGCACGTTCCGCTTGGCCCCGCCCCCGTGCCAAAACTCACGGCCATGGTTCCGCAGGATCTGAGACCCCCCTTCTCGATGACGCGCCGCTGGGACATCGAATGCGCTTTGGGTCCCAACGATGACTGGCTCACGGCAGAAGCCATCGAGATGTTCTATTCCAGCGACTGGGTGGTGCAGTCGCGCAGCAACCGCACGGGAATCCGCCTGACGGGGCCAGCCTTCAGCTTCGCTCCGCGGGCGACAGAAAAGAATCCCGAACACGGGCAAGATCCGTCCAACATCCTTGACCATGGCTATCCCCTGGGGGCTGTGAACCTGGCGGGGCAAACCCCGATCATCCTCGTCAATGATGCGCCGAGTACCGGCGGATTCATCAATCCCTTCACTGTGCCGAGCGTGGCCTTCTGGAAATTGGGGCAGGCCCAACCGAACGAGATCCTGCGGTTCAAGCGCATCACGGTTTCCGAGGCCCAGAACCTGCGGAGAAGTATCGACAAGCAGTTGACCATGGCGGCTCTCGCCCCTATCGCAAACTAGCAGCCGGGCGGGATCCATGACGATGAGAGTAGAAATGCCGAATGCAGCACCAGAGTCCGCGAGCGTCCTGAACTCATCGGCTCCGGTGCTGAGCGACGGCGAGGTACGGGCCCTGCTCGCCGACATTTACGGCATCGAGGGTGTCATTTCGCCGCTTACCAGCGAGCGCGACAAGAACTATCACGTGCTTTCCTCCGACGGCCGCGACGTGCTGCTGAAGATCACCAATGTCGCCGAACCGCGGCCCATCACGCGGTTCCAGACCGAGGCCTTATTGCTGATAGCACGTCTTGCTCCATCGCTGCCGGTTCCACGAATCGTCCCCACACGGACCGGGGAAATACAGCAGGTCATAGAACTGCCGGGGCAGGGCGCCAGCGTTGTCCGCCTGTTGACCTATCTGCACGGCGAGCCGCTGCACAGGACAAAACGCACAACCGTGCAGCGCCGCAACATCGCGACCTGCCTCGGGTTGCTTGATCTCGCGCTGAAAGGGGCCGCGCCGCCATCGATCCCGCACGAGCTGCAATGGGACATCAAGAATGCCGCAAAGCTCAGATCGAAGATCGCTGCTCTGGCCGAACCAGTTCAATACGCACGAGTGGCGCGGATACTCGATGATTTCGATAACAAGGTTGCGCCACTTCTGCCGAGCCTGCGCAAGCAGGTGATTCATAACGACTTCAATCCGCACAACATCCTTGTGGCGCCCGACGACCCAACGCGGGTTACGGGCATCCTCGACTTCGGTGACATGGTTGAGACGCCGCTCATCATTGATCTGGCGACTGCATGTGCCTATCAGGCCGCTCCGACGTCGCATCCACTGGAAACCATTGGCGAGTTCGTGTCCGCGTATCACGGTGTCTACCCCATCGAGCCGGATGAGTTCCGTGTACTCTTCGATCTGATCAAGACGAGACTGGCGACAACGATTACCATTACCAACTGGCGGGCCCAGCGCTATCCTGAAAACAAGGACTATATCCTACGAAACACGGGGCCGTCCTGGTCGGCCCTCGACCTGATCGAGGAAGTCAGAAGTGATGAGGCGCTGGACTATTTCCTTCGCCTCTGCATGGTGAGGTAATCGGAATGACGCGCGACTCCACAATGGTGAATGCATTTGTCCCTGGCAATGCAAAGCTTACGGATCACGAAACTGCACTTATCGAGCGTCGCCGCAAGCTGCTCGGTCCAGCCTATCGGCTATTCTATGGAAGGCCTGTCGAGGTGGTTCGTGGCGAGGGTGTTTGGCTACACGATTCGGCAGGCAACGCTCTGCTCGACGTCTACAATAATGTTGCTTCGCTTGGCCACTGCCATCCCTACGTGGTGTCAGCGATGTCGCGACAGGCCGCGATCTTGTCTACCAACACCCGGTATCTCAATGAAGCTATTCTCGACTACGCAGAACGCCTGCTGGCCTATTTTCCTTCGGAACTGAGTAACCTGATGTTCACCTGCACCGGCAGCGAGAGTAACGATCTTGCCATGCGGCTGGCGCGGGCGAAGACCGGCGGCACCGGATTCATTGTCACGGATTGTGCCTATCATGGAACCAGTCTCGCCGTGTCGGGGCTCTCACCGTCGCTCGGCGTGCATGTCAACCTCGGAGAGCATGTTCGAACAGTCGCGGCCCCCAATGCCTACCGCTTGGGGGCTGACAAGGTCAATGAAGAATTCCGCAAGGCCGTCCAGGCCGCAATTGACGATCTGTTGCGCCACGGTATCAAGCCGGCCGCCCTTATCGTGGACTCGATCTTCTCCAGCGACGGCGTGCTTCCGGATCCCGCTGGCTTCCTCTCTGGCGCTGTCGAAGCCATCCGCGAAGCTGGCGGCCTCTTCATCGCGGATGAAGTGCAGCCAGGCTTTGCGCGGACGGGGAGCCACATGTGGGGCTTCCAGCGCCATGGCGTGGTGCCTGACATGGTGACGCTCGGCAAGCCCATGGGTAACGGCTATCCCGTTGCAGGTCTCGTGGTGCGGCCCGAGGTAGTGGAGGAGTTCGGGCGCAAGGCCCGCTACTTCAATACATTCGGCGGCAACACGGTGGCTGTGGCTGTTGCGGCAGCGGTGCTCGACGTCATAGAGGAGGAAAGGCTCCAGCAAAATGCCACTGAGGTCGGCGCCTACATGATGGGGGGGCTGAGGGAACTTGCTGCGCGGCATGCGATCATCGACGACGTACGCGGCGCGGGCCTCTTCTTTGGTGTCGAGATCGTCGGGAATAAGGCAACCCGCGAGCCGGATCCGGATGTCACAGCCAAGATCGTCAACGGGTTGCGGGAGAACAACGTGCTCATCAGCGCAACGGGCCCCTCCGCCAACATTCTGAAGATTAGGCCCGCCTTGGTCTTCTCCCGCGCAAATACGGATATTTTTGTCGAGAAGCTTGACCTTGTCCTGTCTGGACTGAAGCTTGGGAGCGCTGCATGAGCCATACAATTTTCTCACCCCTTCCCGGAACCTTCTACAGGAAGCCCACACCCGACAAGCAGCACTACAAGGAGGATGGCGACGCGGTGGTTGCGGGAGACGTCATCGGCCTCATCGAGGTGATGAAGTCCTTCCACGAAGTGAAGGCGGAGGTGGCGGGCAAGATCACGTTCGCCGCCGAGAACGAGGAACCGGTGATGGCGGGTCAGCCCCTGGCCGAGATTTCCTGACGATGCCGATCACCAAGCTCCTCATTGCCAATCGCGGCGAGATCGCCGTGCGCATCATCCGTGCGGCGAAGGAGCTTGGCATCAGGACCGTGCAGGCGCATTCGGCGGCTGATGTCGAGTCGCTCGCGGTCAAGATGGCGGACGAGGCGGTAAGTATCGGGCCGCCCCATGCCGTGAAATCCTATCTCAACATCGAGAACATTTTGAAGGCTGCGCGAGACACCGGAGCGGACGCCGTGCATCCGGGCTATGGTTTCCTGGCCGAGAACGCTGGCTTTGCCGATGCAGTCGAGGCTGCAGGCCTGATCTTCGTCGGCCCCAAGGGCGATGCCATCCGCGTGATGGGCGACAAGGTTGCAGCGCGCGTTGCGGCCGAGGCCGCTGGAGTTCCCGTGGTGCCGGGCTCCGATGGCCGCATTGACGATCTCGACCGCGCCAAGGCCGTGGCACTCGCCATCGGCTTCCCGGTGATGATCAAGGCTGCGGCGGGTGGTGGTGGCCGCGGCATCCGAATTGCACATGACATGGCCGAATTCACCACGCTGATGCCGCAGGCTTCCGCTGAAGCGAAGGCTGCGTTCGCCGATGGTGGTCTCTATATCGAGAAGGTGATCGAGAAGGCGCGCCACATCGAAGTTCAGATCCTGGGAGACGGTCAGCGCGCCATCCATTGTTTCGAGAGGGAATGTTCGCTTCAGCGCCGCCGCCAGAAAGTCTGGGAGGAAGCTCCTTCCGCCGCTCTGCCTCAGGCCGTGCGCGAGAAGCTCTGCGCCTCTGCCGTGGCTCTGGCGGAAGCCGTGAACTATCGCGGCGCGGGCACGGTTGAATATCTCTACGACGATGAGACGCATCACTTCTATTTCATTGAGATGAACACCCGTATCCAGGTGGAGCATCCAGTGACGGAGATGATCACCGGCCTCGACCTGGTGCGTGAAATGATCCGCATCGCGGGAGGCGAGTCGCTGCGCTATACCCAAGATGACGTGCATATGAAGGGTCACGCTATCGAGGTCCGCATCAATGCTGAGGACCCGGCGAAGAACTTCATACCCTCACCGGGCACGGTCACGTCGCTGCGCGTGCCCGATGGTCCGGGCACGCGCTTCGATACCATGCTCTACCAGGGCTATCAGGTGCCACCCTTCTATGACTCGCTTCTGGGCAAGCTCATCGTCTGGGACGAGACACGCGAGGCCGCCATCGGGCGAATGGCGCGCGCGCTCGACGAGCTTGAAGTGGGCGGTCTTAAGACGACGAAGCCCTTGCACCAATTGCTGGTCTCGGATGAGAGCGTCCGCAAGGCCGACTTCCACACGCGGTGGCTCGAGCCCTGGCTCGAAAATAACTCCAATCGTCTGATCCCGTGAGTGAAGGAAAAAGGAATTACCACGCGCTGGCCTGAACCTGCCCCCATCTTTGGACCATGGTGCTGGTCTTCTTCCTGACCGCTTTGCTCAGACCGGGCCATGTTGGCTTAAGCAATTCATGAGCGAAATCGGCGGTTTGTTGCCGATCGCACTGTGCAGACGCACCTCATTGTAGTCTCTACGCCAATTCGCCAGTTTTGGAAAGACTTCGCCAAGTATCACTTTTTCACGATTGTGCTACTTCTCAGTCCTGTCTGCTTTGGTGCCCTCTTGTGCACCAATGATACTCCTGACTCGTGATTGAAGGGATCGGATGGCGTCAACCCAACCCGGGAAATGCTCGATCAGCGACTGAATCTGCGGTGCTTTACCATCGCGGACGACATACCAGTTCTTGCCACCGTACTTGGCGGCCCCAATTTCGAAAGCCCTTGCCAAGGTTTCGGCATAGTACAGGCCCAGATCAGCGTTCAAAGCACCAGCTACCTGGGTTGTCCAAAGTTTGCCGTCGCGGGTAATAATTCCCAGATTAACGGTCCGGTCAGTCGGGCTGTCCCATTTGAAGCTCAGACCACTGCGAAACTCTGGATAGACTCCCAGCGGAGCGATTTGCTCTATGAATGATTGCAGAGCAGGGGTGATCGCTGGACGCTGCACGCATTGCCTATCGTGAACTCGTCCGGTGGATGGCAACTGATTACGGTTTCAACGAGTTGGACGCCTACATGCTTTTGACGCAGGCTGGCCGTGTGCGGCTAGGGAATATGGTGGACCCGAAGTATACACTTGGAGCTTCAATCTCAAAAAAACTACTGATTTGAGCGTGAGTGTTTCGTCTGTCCGGGTCACAAGGGCGAAAATCATAACTATATGATTTAGCGCAGAATTCGTGTTATACGGTGCTGTTTTACCCGCAGTGAAAAGGCTGCGTCGTGCTTGAGGACAATTACACGACAGCCGCGCAAAAGACCACACTCCATTTGAAGATCTCCGGCCTCCCTCAGGGACGTCCGTAACAGCAGCTTATGGGCCACCATAAGGGCTTCAAGCGTAGCCTCTGGGGCTAGAATTCGTTTTTAATTGGACAATCTGCTATATTTGACGATGAGGCGCCGCCAAGTATCTCCACAGGTTCGCCGGACAATGCTTTTGTCGCACAAGCATTATAGCCCTGGGAGAACGCTACCAACTGTGTGATGCTGTTGAGCCTCCAATTTATCTGACAACCGTACTTCCCGTGGCCAAAGAACGAATGATTCCTTGCCCAGATTCGTCACTAGGTAGGCGAAGACGGGTTACAAAGCTTGGGCCGGTTCTGGCAATGATGGAGGGATGGGCACGCGGTCCACATATCATAGGAATGCAGGAGGTAGACGATGACAACCAATCCTAAATTGGTGCAGGCACCGAAGAATGTCGTGAGGTTCGATAAGCCGACGCTGGTGCGAAAGTCCGAGGCTGTTCGATTCCTGTGGGGCGACGAGCAATCCCACTACGTCCCCGACCTCATCTATGGACGCGGGGAGCGCATCTCCGCGACGACTTTCAAGCTCAGCCCCGGCGAGTATTTCCGCACATCCGACACATGGCGGACGGTCTACGACCAAGACCGCTACTACTATGTGGTCAGTGGCGAACTGACTATCCAGGATCCGGAGACCGGAGACATCGCCGTCGCGAGGCGTGGCGAGGCGGTCTATTGGCGTGGAGCACGCTACCATTTCGGCTACAACACCAACTTCGCGGAAACCCTGGTCCTCGATTGGTACGCGCCGAACGAGCGCGCTCTGGATGTTCCCGAGATCACGGCGTCGGCCAAGAAGCGCCAACTCGCCAAGCGCGTAGACAGCCGCGAAGATCTACTCGGGAACTGGCCGCACAACGCTTCAGCTGATCGCGCCTTGCGCGAGCGTGATGGACGTGTCCTGACTGTGCGCCGCAGCGATGCCCTGTCGTTCCTGCATGGTGAGAAGAACCCCATTCGGATCGACATTCTCGTGTCGAGCAAGTTGATCACCGGCGGTGTGATCGACCTGCGTCCGTCGACCATGAGCGACCCGGAAGTGCATCGCGGGGATGAAACGCTGTTCGCCCTCGATGAGCAGGTTCATGTTTACCTGCCAGACACCTACGACTGGTTCGAGTTGAACCCGCTCGACGTCTTGTATATTCCGGGCGGGACGCGTCATCAATATGCGAACAATGGCTCCAAGACAGCTACGGTTGCATTCGCCGTCTCTCCAGACTATCGGTGATAGGGACCCCACCGGGTACCCGGCGAAGGTCCTGAAGCACTGATATCGCAAGAGGCGATTCAGTCCGGAGTTGTAGCCGATGGCAAGGACGGACGTGGGACAACAACTGCCGCGTGACATTGGCATCCTGTTGATGCCAGGTTTTTCGATGCTCGCCTTCTTCGCGATTCTCGAGCCGATCCGCCTTGCCAATCAGTTGCTGGGGCGCGCCCATTACAGCTGGAGGGTTTTCACGCGCGACGGAACCGCCGCGCGCGCGAGCTGCGGTATCGCCGCCGCTGGCAATTGCCTGCCCGAGGTGAAGGCGGCGCCGAACTGCCTCATCGTCATTGCAGGTTTCGATCCCTGGCCGCAGAATGACCGCCAGCTCATGTCATGGCTTCGCAAGTTCGATCGCCGCGGAGCGGTGCTGGGCGCTGTGGATACCGGCTCCTTCCTGCTCGCATCCGCGGGCCTCCTCGACAATGTGCTGACGTCTTTGCACTGGGAAAGCGCTGCCGCCTTCAGCGAACTTTTCCCAAACATCCCGTTATCGGAGAAGCCTTACGAATTGCACGCGAGGCGCATTCTTTGCGCCGGCGGGGCGGCCGTGCTGGACATGATTCTCGAAATGCTTGAAAACGAGCATGGCAGCTGGCTCGGCGATGCGATCGCGAGCCGCCTCATGCTGGAACGGCGGCGGAAGCCGGCGGCCGGTTTCGGCACGACTTCCGACATTCCCGGTGCCGCCGACGATTTGCACCAGATTATAAGGGTGATGGAACAGCATATCGAAGTACCTATCAGGATCTCGGATGTCGCGAGTCTCGCCTCACTGTCTCAACGAAGCTTGGAGCGCAAATGCCACCGCGCCATGGGGCGCACCCCCCAGCAGGTCTATCTTTCCGTGCGGCTGAAGAAAGCCCGCCAAATTCTCCGGCACAGCAATCTGGCAGTGCGCGAGGTGGCGCTGGCCTGCGGCTTTACCTCGGTCTCGTACTTCTGCCGGGCTTACAAGTCGCGCTACCAGATTCAGCCGGGGAGCGATCGAACCATCGACGAGACTCTTGCGCCGCCATCCTCGTCATTGGCGAGCGCAGGCAACGCCCCGGCGAACCTGGGCAATGGCCGCTGAAATACTGTGATACCGTTCGGCCTTCCGGCCAATTGCCTTCGGCCAAACCGAGGGGATGTCCGGAAAAGGGAAAAGGGAGAACATCATGAGCGCTGTGACACCATCGAAATGGCTAGCCAGGGCCGTCATATCTGCCGCTTTTGCGGCTACTTTTGCATCGACCACGGTCGATGCTGCATCCGTTCCGGAATCAGGCGATGCAATCAAGCTCGCCAAGTATGACTGGACCGGTCAATACATTACCACAGAGGTTGCGGCCGAAATCCTGCGCCGCATGGGCTACACTGTCGAAATCGTGCAAACGACGCAGGTTCCGTCGATGCAGGCCATCACCGACGGCGAGATCACGGCATCGCTGGAGTGGTGGAACCAGGGCAACAAGCCGCTTTATGACAAGGCCCTCGCGGAACAGAAGATCGACCCGCTGGGACCAACCGGCCTCAAAGGGTCGGAGGGCTGGTATTATCCGAGCTACGTCGTGGAGAAATGTCCCGGGTTGCCTGACTGGCGGGCGCTTGAGAAATGCGCCGAAATCTTCGCCACACCCGAGACGGCCCCCAAGGGCCGCGTGCTGGACTACCCGGCAGAATGGAACCCGGACGCGCAGAAGTGGATTGACGCACTCGGCCTGAACCTGGTGGCTGCCCCCTCAGGTGGCGAAGGCGCCACGGCCGCGGAGGTCAAGTCAGCTTCAGCCCGCCAGGAACCAATCCTCGTGCAGTGGTGGGAGCCAACCTGGCTTGTCAGCGAGTACAAGCTCAACATCGTGACACTTGACGGGGACGGCGTTGCCTGCGGCAAGGCAAAAGCTGCAGGTGTGGAGACGACAAAATTGTTCGATTGCGCCGGCAAGCCGATCGACATCGTCAAATTCGTCTGGCCGGGCACCAAGGACAAATGGCCGGCCGCCTACAAGTTCCTCCAGTCCTATCAAGTGAGCAACGACTGGCAAGGCGCCTTGTCCAAGGCCGTCGAAGTTGACGGCAAGAAAGTCGAGGAGGTCGCCAAGGCCTGGGTAGACGCCAACGAGGCGGTCTGGAAGCCTTGGGTCGATGCCGCGGTAAAGTGACGTTCAGAGCAAGCAGTTGACGGTTCGCAGGGATATCAACTGCTTGCTCCTTCTCTTTCTTAACGGCACAGCCTAGGGTAATGCGATGAATGGTGGTGCCAGTCTCGACTGCGTCAATCTGTGGAAGGTTTACGGCCCGAATGCCGAGGAGGCGCTGAGGCAAGCCGACACCCACGACGCTGCCGCGACGGCAGCGGAGTTGCGGAGCCGGGGTCTGGTGGTCGCGGTCGGCGGAGTTTCGCTTTCGGTGGCGCCAGGTGAGACGTTTGTTGTCATGGGCCTTTCGGGGTCCGGCAAGTCAACTGTCGTACGGTGCCTGTCCCGGTTGATCGAACCGACGGCAGGCGAAGTGCGCATCGACGGCCAGGATGTCCGCGGCCTCAGCGAGTCGCAACTTGTCGAGTTGCGGCGACACAAAATGGGTATGGTTTTCCAGCATTTCGGCTTGTTTCCCCACATGACCGTGCTGGAAAACGTCGCCTATCCTCTGCGTGTTCAAGGCAAGCCCCGCGAAGAACGGGAGAAAAGGGCTCGTGACGTTATCGATCTCGTGGGATTGAGCGGGCGTGAGACCAGCTATCCGCGCGAATTGTCCGGGGGCATGCAGCAGCGCGTGGGTATTGCGCGCAGTCTCGTCATCAAGCCAGACATCTGGTTTCTCGACGAGCCTTTCAGCGCCCTCGATCCACTCATCCGCCGGCAGATGCAGGACGAGTTCCTCCGCCTGCAGGCAGTTCTGAAGAAGACGATCGTTTTCATCACCCACGATTTCCTTGAAGCGCTGCGACTTGCTGATCGAATCGCAATCTTGCGTGACGGCTGCATCGTGCAGGTGGGCACCCCATCGGAGCTGGTGCTGCGGCCAGCCAACGACTACGTCGCAGAGTTCACGCGCGATGTGCCGCGCGTGAAGATATTGACTGCAGCGGACATAATGGAACCAGCCGGAAAGGGGCTCGACGCCAGTTTCGCGGTGCCGGCCGGAGCGGTGATCGAAACCGTGATCCCCTACCTTGTCGGCAGTCGTCGCCCCCTTGCGGTGATGGGGCAAGGAAACAGCATCCTCGGGCAGATCACCGTCGACCGTCTCCTTGTTCTACTCGCCCCAAAACCTGTTGTTGCACCATGAACAGCCCCAGTCGGCCCGACTCGCAGATGCCTGCCCAAACCGGCAGCACCGCAAATCTGCGTTGGCTGATCGCGTTTTCTTTGATTGCCGCTACATTCGGCATCGATGCCACCGGGGTCAAGATTCTCCCGGCGCCCCCGGAACTGCTACCCCTCACGATCTGGATCACCGAACTGACGGACTGGTTCACGGTGAATTTCCGGGTTTATTTTCGTGCGATCACCTGGCTTCTGACAGGGCCCCTCTACGCCGTGCGCATTGTCTTCGACTGGCTTACATGGCCTTCGGTCATCGTGCTCGGCGCGGCGTTGGGCTACGCTGCAAAAGGGCCTCGACTGGCCGCGTTCTGCGTCGGAGCACTCGCCTACACGGTCATATGCGGCTACTGGCCGAAGACTGCGGTCACGCTGTCGATGGTGGCGGTGGCGGTGCCGGTTTCGATCATGATCGGCTTGTTCGTCGGCATCCTCGCATGGCGCTCACCGACGGCTCGCCATGTCATCTCGCCGTTGACCGATCTGATGCAGACGGTTCCGACCTTTGCCTATCTGATCCCCATCCTCGTCCTTTTCGGAATCGGACCGGTTGTCGGCATGATCGCCAGCGCGATCTATGCGGTGCCGCCGATGATTCACAACGTCAGGCTGGGATTGCAGAGGACCCACCCGGAAATCATCGAGTCAGCGCAGATGTCGGGATCCACGCGGGGGCAGCTCCTCTGGTGGGTGATGATTCCCGCCGCGATGCGAACCATCCTCGTCGGCGTCAATCAAACAGTGATGGCGGGACTGAGCATGGTCGTCATTGCCTCGATGGTCGGCGGTGTCGACGACATCGGCATCGAGGTGTTCCAGTCGATGAAGCAGGCAAAGTTCGGTGAAAGCTTCTTGTCGGGACTGGTCATCGTGCTCGTAGCTATTATCCTAGACCGGGTCTCGCGCGGATTTGCCGCGACCAGCCTTGATCCGTCGGGGCGCCGTCCCGGGCCACGCTTCTGGACGGTAATTGTTGCGATCGTTTTCTTGTTGCAGACGCTCGCTCTCATGATTCCGCAGATTGCCGAATATCCCCAAGAGTGGGTCTTGCAGCTTGCGCCGCCTTTCAACAGCGCCATGCAGTGGTTGACCGTCGTCGCCTTTCCTGTGACATCAGCGATCAAGACATGGATCGTGTTTGTCGTCCTCCTGCCGCTGAAAATTGGGTTTTCAGACAGCGTACGCCCCAGTTTCTGGGGTTTTGAGATGGGGCCGAGGGTTGTTCTCGCTTTCGCTGCGGTGGCGTTATTCCTTGTCACCTTCGCCTGGCATCTTGGAGGAAAGTGGCTGGCACTTTGGGTTGCTATTGGCGCGACCCTCTATTTCAGCGGCACGACGGGCGTTCCTTGGCCGGCGATGGCCGCTCTCGTCGCCGGTCTCGCCTTTGCAGCCGGAGGCGCACGCCTTGCAGCTCTCGTCAGCGCCGGTCTGGTCTTCATCCTGGTGACCGGCTCCTGGACCAGCGCCATGATCTCTGTGCAGATCTGCCTGGTTGGCGTTGTGCTGTCCTTCCTGATCGGTACGGCGCTGGGTGTGGCGGCAGCATTGAACGATCGCTTTTCGGCGCTCATCGCTCCTGTCTGCGACACTCTGCAGACCATGCCGATCTTCGTCTTCCTAATTCCCGCCGTCATGGTTTTTCTGGTGGGCGAGTTCACCGCGCTTATCGCAATTGTCACGTATGCAATCGTGCCTTCAATTCGGTACGCGGAGCATGGCGTGCGCAACGTCCCTGCCGACATTGTCGAGGCAGCCCGTATGATAGGTACGACGCGCTGGCAAATGCTGGGGCAGGTCCAGCTTCCGGTGGCGGTGCCCGAAATCGCGTTGGGCCTCAACCAGACGATCACCATGGCTCTCGCCATGGTAATCGTGGCATCGCTCGTCGGCGCTCAGGGGCTTGGAACGGAAGTCATGATCGGCCTCAGCCGTGCCGACACAGGCCGCGGCCTGGTCGCGGGCCTCTGCGTCGCCATCATCGCTATCATTGCCGATCGAATTCTACAGGCTTGGTCCGCCTCCCGGAAGAAAGCACTCGGTCTCATCTGATTTCGTGATGCAAATATCGCTAGAGATCGGGTTTCGCCGGCGCGCACTCCTTCAAGGTGCTGGATGGTGGAAGCACTGGCCGGTGGGACCTTGCGGCCTCCAGATGTTCCGTCGAGGCAATTAGTCCTCTCGCGGGATCGTGGTGGCGGTTGTGGCGAGGCTGCGGCAAGAGTGCTTCCCAGGCGATCCGGGTTGCTGATCGCTGGCGTTCCTTGATGCCGTGCGCAAGTCCATGCGGCCGATCCGTTCTACCATCGCGCCACGGCCGTTAGCCCGTATCAGGTCATTCGCGCCCAAAAGCCCCGATCCAAAGGTTGTTTGCCCCGCGAAGAGACCAATGCATCATCAATATTGGTTGTTGAAATGCCGACGAAACCAGCCTCCAGAGCGCAATTCTGTTCAATGGCCTTCTTGTTGGCAAGTTTCCAGTTACTGCAATCATGGGAACCGAAGACAGTCGCGATGGCGATGACCCTAAACAGCATGACATCGGCCAGGGTCTCGACGACGTGGACAGCATTGATAAGTCTTTCGCCCCGTACCGCTCGAAGGATACATTGACAAATAAATCAATATTATTATGATAATTAAAATAATATAGAGTTTTTCATGAAAAGATCCGGGAAAATCTCGAGACAGAAGCTGTCCGACAAGGTAGTTGACCGGGTCAAATTCTGGCTCATGTCCGAGAGTATGAAGCCGGGTGACCGGCTGCCTCAGGAGAAAGAGCTGGGCGAATTTCTCGGTGTCAGCCGCGGCACCATCCGCGAAGCGCTGAAGGCCCTCGAAGTTCAGGGCATCATCCGGGTCGTGGCCGGCCGGTCCGGCGGGGCAGCGATTGCCGAAGTAACCTATGAAACAGCTGCCAGTCTCCTCGGCAACTATTTCTATTTCAAGCATCTCACGGTGCAGCAGATCTATGATCTTCGCCGCCTTCTTGAACCTGAGATGGCGGTTTCGGTTGTGGATCACTTGACGGACGCCGACATCAGGGAACTCGAACGGTTGGTCATGTCCTGCGCCTTGACCGAAGACACGCCGGATTCGCGGCGCAAGCAGCGGCTGGATGAGCTTGAATTCCACAACGTGCTGGCGCGCCGAGCCCCAAACCCTCTGATCTCATTCAATTGCCAATTTATCAATCGGATGCTGGCTGAGCAGGTCGTGGTCAAGCGGATGTATCTGGAGCGCCAGGAACGGATCGATCAGGAGAATCATAGCTCGCACAGTGAACTCATCGAGGCTTACAAAGCCCGTGACCCGGAGCGCGTGATGAAGGTAATGGCCCGTCACATGTGCGACTGCTCGCATCATGTTGTCGAGATGGGCGCCGTCGTCCGGCAACGCTTTCTAGTGGATGATCCGGGAGCGCGGTTGCAGGATATGGTGAAATGAGCGCTCTTGCTCAATCCCTGACACCATCAACCAGTACTGGCGACGAAACAGTCCTCGCAATCCACGGGCTGACAAAGTTTTTCCCCGGTGTTCTTGCGCTCGACAAGGTTGACTTCGATTTGCGGAGGGGCGAAGTACACGCTCTTCTTGGTGCTAATGGCGCTGGCAAGAGCACTCTCATCAAGGTTCTTACCGGCCTCTACCGGGCCGACGGCGGCAGTATTACTCTCTCCGGCCGTGAGGTGCAGTTTCACAATACCTCAGAGGCCATGGCTGCCGGCATACGTGTGATCTATCAGGATCCGGCGCTCATCCCTGACCTCACGGCCGCGGAGAATATCTTTTTAGGAAGTGAGCTGAAGACCCGTCTGGGATTGATCGACTGGGCGGCGACCAGACAGGAAGCGGCGGCATTGCTCAATCTCGTCGGTGCTGAAGGGTTGGTTGACCGAAGCATCGCGGAGCTGGGAGCCGGACAAAGACAGCTCATCGAGATTGCGAAGGCTCTTCGTGGCGATGCGCGGGTCTTGGTCCTTGACGAGCCAACGGCCGCGCTCAGCCAGGGCGAGGCGGATCGCCTCTTTGACCTTCTGCGCAAACTATCCGCCCGTGGCGTGGGAATCATTTATGTCAGCCACCGGCTCGAGGAAATCGCGGCGCTGGCGCAACGCGTAACCATCCTGCGCGACGGGCGCTCCGCCGGGACCTTTCCAGCCGCCAGCCTGGACCGCAACAAGATCACCGCCCTGATCGCGGGGCAGGAGCGCCAGGTGCAGATGCGTTCTGAGCGCAGGGCATCTTCATCAGTTCCGCTTCTTGAACTTGCGGGCCTGTCCCGAAGCGGGGAGTTCGAACACATCAGCCTCTCCGTCTGTCCGGGCGAAGTTGTGGTGATCACCGGATTGGTGGGCGCCGGCCGAACTGAGCTGCTTGAGACGGTATTCGGAAAACGGCGACCCGACAGCGGCCAGATCCGAGTTTCTGCAAAGCCAATCGAAATCAGCACTCCGAGCGAGGCAATCTCCGCCGGTTTGGCCCTGATACCGGAAGACCGCCGCGGACAAGGCATCGCTGTCGTCCTTTCCATATGCGAGAATATCACACTCCCAATCCTTCGCCGATTCGTGGGGTATTTTGGATTGTCCAAACGCCGGCAGCTCGCTCATGCGGATGAGATGATATCCAAGCTCAACATCAAAACGCCCTCCGCGACAACCTTGGCCGGGACCCTTTCGGGCGGAAACCAGCAGAAAGTCGTTCTTGCCAAGTGGCTGTCCACCAACGCGCAAATCCTGCTCTTCGACGAGCCAACACAGGGTGTCGATGTCGGTGCCAAGAGCGAATTGTATGGGCTAATCGATCAGCTTGCACGCGAAGGACACGCAATTCTCGTAGCGTCTTCCGATCTTGAAGAGGTCCTCTCAATTGGTGATCGCGTCATAGCGATGCGAGAGGGCCGCATTGTCGAAGCCTTCGATCACTCGCGCCTGTCCGCGCAAGCGATCATAAACGCAATCACGCACGGGTAAGCCAATGTCTGCCAGCGCACAATCGAAGATCACATCCACATTCTCGAGAATCGATCCGGCGGTGATCGGGCCAGGTGTTTCCCTGATGCTCATGTTCGCCGTCTACTCAATGGCAAGCCCGTATTTTCTAACCTCGCAGAACGTGACAAACGTTCTTGTTCAGAGTGCGCCTCTACTCATCCTTGCGACGGGCCAGACTTTTGCCCTTCTGATGGGCGGGCTCGATCTATCCCAGGGCTCAATCATCAGCCTGGTCAGTGTGGTGACCGCGGCTGTCATGATGAAATACGGTCTGGTTCCCGCGGCGATTGTTGGGATTGGCTCCGGGATATTCATCGGCGTCGTCAACGGCCTACTGATCGGCTTTGCCCGTATCCAGCCATTCATCGTCACTCTCGGCATGCTTTACCTTGTTGCGGGCTTGGCGCTGCTGATTTCAGGCGGCGCGACGGTGTTTGGCCTGCCGGAAGCGGATGTCGATCGGTTCTTCTGGTTCGGCGGCGGTTTCATCGGACCGCTTCCTGTTCCGGTCCTGATTGCTGGTGTCCTGCTGGCCGCCGCCCATATCATACTGACGCGGACTCCAGTTGGACGGCACGTCTACGCAATTGGCGGCAATGAACAGGTCGCCATCATGTCAGGCATTGATGCGGGAAGAACCAAGATATTCATTTACTTCATCAGTGGAACATTCGCGGCGATATCTGGGTTCATCCTGAGCGGCCGGGTCATTTCCGGCCAGCCGCTGCTCGGTTCTGGCGATCTGCTCCTGCAATCCATCGGCGCCGTTATCATCGGCGGAACCAGCATCTTCGGCGGCCGTGGCAGCGTACTCAGGACCTTGCTTGGAGTCCTGGTCATTGCCTTCATGGTCAATGGCCTCAACCTATTGGCGATCTCGACGTTTACCCAACAGGTGATCGTTGGAGCCATCATCATTCTCTCAGCGTGGATCAACAGCTTGAGGCGTTTGCGGTGAGAGAAACAGGGACCAGTTCTGTTCACATGAGACTGGTTCTACACGAGGAAAGCAAAAGAAAGGGAGAAGAAAATGAAGATCAAGTCACTATTCGGAATGACCGCGCTCGCCGTCATGGCAGTCGTGGCATCCATCGGCGGCATCAGCTCCGCTACGGCGCAGGAAAAGGAAATCGCCGTGATGCTACCCGCAGCAGGCGACCCGTACTTCAAGATGAAAGCCTATGGCTACATCGACGAAGGCAAGAAGGCCGGTTACACCGTTAACGTCTATGACGCGGGCGGCTACGGCAATCTGCAAAAGCAGGTTTCGCAGATCGAGGATGTCATCCAGCGAAAGGTCGCTGGAATCGTGCTCGTGCCGGCGAGCTCGGATGGCACAGTGCCGGTCGTGGAAAAGGCCATTGCTGCGGGTATTCCGGTTATCAACGACGGTATCGCAACGAAGTCAGACAAGATTACCGGATTTGTTGGTGAGCCATCATATGTGATGACGGAACTCCTGGCCGCCTACGCGGCTGACAAGCTTGAAGGCAAGGGTGACCTCGCCATGCTGTCGGGTCCGAGCGGGCTTGATCTCACGCGCTTCCGCGTCGATGGTTTCAAGGACTACGTCAGCAAGTTCCCGGGGATGAAGGTCGTCGCCGAAAAATTCACGTCGACAGCAACGGCTGAGGCCCTGACCACCATGCAGGACTTCCTGCAGTCGCAACCGAACATCAAGGCTGTATATGCGTTCAACGGCCCAATCGCCATCGGTGCCGTGCAGGCGCTGCGGGCGGCTGGCAAGCAGCCGGGCGATGTACTGGTTCTGACGACCGACATGGAACCGGAGACCGAGCGGCTCATCAAGGATGGCTGGATTGCGGCAACAGTGGTCAGTCAGCCTGTCACCATGGCTCGGCTCGCCGTGCAGCGCGCCATTGAGGCTGCGGAGGGCAAGACGATCCCGAAGGAGACCTTGACCCAGGCCACGATGATAACGAAGGCCAATATGGGCGTGGTCGATTTGTCCGGCCAGGCAGTACCGGCCGACTGGCAATAACGTGCACTGCGGTGGCTCCCTGGGGGGCCACCGCTCACTCTCTCCAAAAGAGGCAAAGATGTTCAAGCACCGCTTCGAAGGTACCGCAATTCCAAAGACCATCATCAGCGGTCTTGGCTCACGCAGTGAGATTGCGACTGAGATCAGGCGTCTCGGACTTCGCCGGATCGTGCTGGTATGCAGCGGCAGTCTCAAGGCGAACACACCATTCATTGCCGAAATTACGGCAGCACTTTCAGATTATCTCGTGGACGTGATCGACAGGATTGAGCCGAACACACCTGTCGCTGCCGTAAACAAGGTCGTGGAACGCGTAGGGCCACTCCGGCCAGATGCCGTCATTTCAGTTGGCGGTGGTGCGGTTCATGACATGGCCAAGGCAGCAGCCGTAATGGTTCCCAGCGGCCGCAGCATCACGGAGTTTGTCAGCCGCTTCGAGCCACCTTCGACATTTCATGCACCCAAGATTGATGTTGATCCCCTTCCAGTTCTCACCCTGCCAACGACATTTTCGGCCGCGGACGTGGTCGGCGGCGGAGCAGTCACAGATACGGACCACGGCGAGAAGCTGATTTTTGTTCACCCAAAATTGACGCCAACGTGTGTCTTTCTGGACGGTGAAATGGTCGCCTCAACGCCACGTGGTATCCTGGCAGCAAGTGGCATGAACGCCGTACATCATTGTCTAGAGGCATATTATTCGCGCGGCGCGCAGCCGATCACCGACGCTCTGGCGATGGGGGCGTTACGAGGACTCCTGGAACACCTGCCGTCGCTCGCGCCTGATCGCGCCCCTCCAGGACTTGAGCGTTATCAATTGGCAATTGAACATTCTTCAATGTCAGGACTCACCTACGCCAACTCATGGCTCGGCATCGGCCATTCTGTCTGCCACAGTCTTGGGGGCCGCTATGGCCTCTCGCATGGCCGGGCTAACTCCGTCATGGTATTGCACAGCCTGAAGTTCAATTTTAAAGCAGCGATGCCTCGGATCGCCGACGCAGCGCGTCGCTGCGGCGTGTCCTCAAGCGAAGACGACCGGAAAGCTGCCGCCGCACTTGTGGATGCGGTGGATGGGCTGTCGGAGAGGCTCGGGACGCCGAGGTCTCTCTCGGCGATCGGGCTTCCAGCCGGGCAATTCGACCGGATTGCGGATGACGTGATGGCAGATCCCCAGACCTATTGGAACCCCCGTCGGGCAGACAAGGCAGAGATCATTGCCTGGCTCGAGTCTGCCTGGTCCTGAATGCTTGCAGCAGAGAGAGTTGGAGGTCATGACAATCCTCGTAAATGAGCGTATCAAATTACTGCGCATGGCATTCCCGGGGTTGCAGACTGGCGCATTGCCGCTGTGGATCGATGGCCAATGGGCTCCTGCATCACCGCAACGGCTTATGCAATGCATTGACCCAACTGTCGCTGTGCCACTGATCGACGTCGCAGTCGCCGGCCCCGCTGAAATCGAAAGGGCAGTCGTTGCCGCAACAATTGCCCAGAAACTCTGGTGGGAAAGCGATGGTCAGGACCGTGCCCGGGTCCTGAGAAGGATTGCCGATGGAATTCGCTCCCGAAAAGAGGCGCTTGGCACCCTCGACTCGCTGGATGCGGGCCGGCCCATACGGGATACGGTTGCCCGTGATGTGGAGCGCGCCGCCAGAATATTCGAATTCTTCGCCGGCATGACCGATCGCTTGCGGGGCGCGCTGGTACCCGTGCAGCCTGGGCGAACCAATTTCACCGAATATGAACCGATCGGACTAGTGGGCGCCATCACACCATGGAACTATCCCCTCACGAACGCCGCAGGAAAGATAGCGCCGGCACTTGCAACAGGTAATGCTGTTCTCCTCAAGCCAGCAGAGCAGACGCCGCTTTCTGCGCTCCTGCTTGCGCTGGTCGCCCATGAGTCCGGCTTGCCGCCGGGCCTGCTGAACGTGCTCAATGGTCCAGGCGAGCTGACAGGAGAGGCCATTGTTGCCAACGACAGGATCGGCAAGATTGCTTTCACCGGTTCTACGGCCGTCGGCCGGCATGTCGCGGGACTTGCGTCCCAGAACATGAAATCAGTGACCCTTGAGCTCGGGGGCAAGACGGGCTTCGTTGTTTTTGCGGATGCCGATCTCGAAAGAGCCGCGGATGCGCTTGTCTTTTCGGCATTGAATAATGCCGGCCAGACTTGCACGGCCGCGTCCCGGCTCCTGGTTGAGGAATCAATTTCCGACTCATTCCTGAAACTCGTTTCAAATCGGATCAACAGTATTGCAATCGGCGATCCACTCGAACCGGGGACCCAGGTTGGTCCGCTCATTTCGGCGAAGCAGAAGGAGGCTGTCGTCGCTTACTGCAGGTCGGCCACCGCGGCCGGGATCAGGCAAACCACGCTGGAACAGCGATCAATCCCGGAACAGGGCTATTTCGTCGAGCCCAAACTGTTTCTTGATGTCGATCCGTACTCCCAACTCGCTCAAGACGAAATATTTGGGCCAGTTGTCGCCCACATGACCTTCAAGACCGAAGGCGAGGCAGCAGATCTCGTCAACGGAACCAGGTACGGCCTCGCTACGACGATCTGGACACAAGATGTCACGCGAGCGCTGAGCATGTCGCGGTGTTCCAAAAGCGGCCTTGTCTGGGTGAACAACGTCCATACACTGCATCCCGGTTCTCCATATGGCGGCTACAAGAGCAGCGGCATCGGCACGGAGATGGGTGATGAATGCATCCGCCAACACATGAAGTTGAAAAGCATCTGGATTGATGAGGGGAAATGGCAAAGCCCCTGGGCTCAATAGAAATGCGTCCGGCTATAAGGAACACATGGCCATTCCCTGTATTTACGATGCCAGTAGCGCATCATAATTCGGGACATGATCATTGAACTTGGTCCCGGCGTCGATATTTTGGTCGCTGACGCCGGCAATTCGGGCGGCAACTCGCCGGGCGCACCATTGGCATCGCGGTTCGTCTTGCCCTCCCTCTCCGCAATGCGCGATCGTCGCTTCACTTCGCTGACTTCTTGGGGGAGCGCCTCTTGACTGACTGCAGAATTGTACTGTCGGACTGGCAAGCCAGCACCATGGTCAGGTAACCACGACAGACAGTGCGTGCCAGTTCCAGCCGAACCGCATCAGGGTCGATTGCCTGGCGCAACCAGAAACCGTCGATCAGTGCGTAGAGCCCCACTGCGACTTCCTCGGCGTGTGCGTGTGGGATGAGATTATTGAGCGCGTAGAGGATGTTGGACCGGAAGCGTCGGTTGATGGCTTGCTGGAGCCGCGCAAAGCGAGGGTTGTTCGGTACCTGCATCCAAAAATGCAGCCAGGCCAGCAGCGCATCGGGACGAAAATTCTCCACCGTCAGACAACCGTCAATGATGGCGTGCAACCGATCGAGCGGGCTGGGCTCGCTCGGCATCAAATTTCGAATTGTAAGCGCTAGGTCTTTAGCAAGACGGCGAAGTGTTATCTCGAGCAGTTCATCCTTGCCTTCGAAATAATGATTGACGAGGCCCGGGGACACGCCAGCCTGGGCGGCAATGGTTGAAAGGGTTGTGTCGGACAACCCGAGTTCTGCGATCGAGGCAATGGTTGCATCAATCAACTCGTTACGGCGGAAATCGCGAATCTTAAGCCTGGCCATTTGGAATCAAAACTCCAGAGAAGAGTTTGCCATTGAAGACATGACAGACACGAGAGAATAATTTGTTCAACCATACAATTTATTACTTGACCCAACAAAGACTATGGGGTTTATTTTTTCCAGGTGCCGGTTTGTTCATTCGTAGGTGGCGAAAGTGACCATAATCAAGGCAGAGGGAACTTCGTGGGGGCTGGCCTCTTCCAGGGCCGATTCTCTTTGGTGCATGGCATGTCGGTGAGCTCTTCAGGCAGCCCTCCCTTCGGGGCGGGTCATGGGCTGATCAGCGCCACTCTCACGCCGTATGTTCCCGCTTGCGGCCGTCCAGCAAGCAAAGTCGCCCTGATTCACTTGTCACGCCGGCTCGGCCTTTCCTGGCCGCGGCTTGATGGCGTGCTTGGCCGGGTCTCGAATCTGCGCCGGAGTATTGGCATCCAAAGCACGCTCGGCGATCCCGGTTTGAGCATTGACGCGGCCGAGGAAGTGAGGGTGTTGCCCGCAGCAGACGTCTGCTCAGCGCCCAATCCAATGCCGCCATACATTGCGATCCCTGCCGCCATCCATCGGAATGCAGTTCAGGGGCGAATTGAAATGGATTGACGACTCGCCGGCAGGAACTGCCGGAGAGACACATAACGAAGGAGGAATACATGCTGGGAGGCACAGAACTTACACGCCGCAATTTCATTTGGACAGCGACAGGAGCAGCTGTGATTTCAGCATTTCCCGCTGCCCCGGGAACGGCAGGCGGGAACATACTCAAACTGCGCTCGCGCCAGGATATCCAGATCCTCGATCCGGCCTGGATGATCGGGGACACAGAAATTGACCTCCAATATGCATGTCTCGGATCGCTGGCTGTGTATCAGCCGGGTGAAAGCTTGTCGTGGCGGCCTTCGCCATTCGTGGCAAAGCTGGAACAGCCGGACGACCTGCACATCATCTTTGAGCTGAAGCCGGGTATTCAATGGTCTGGCGGATTCGGGGAGCTCACGGCCGATGACGTCAAGTTCTCGTTTGAGCGCATTGCAGACCCTAAAAACCAGGTGGCATGGAAAGACAAGTGGGGAGCGCTCGCGGAAGTACAGGTTACCGGGAAATATAGCGGCGTGATCGTGCTGAAGCAGGCATTCACGCCGCTCTGGCTCACGACCATCTGTGACGGAACCGGAAGCATCCTGTGCCGGAAGGCGGTAGAAGCTGCCGGCGGCCGTTACACCACGGAGTTTCCTGCAATCTGCGGTCCGTACCAAATCAAGCAGTGGCTGCCCAAGCAGCGCATCGAGCTCATCAGGAATCCGCTGTGGAACGGCGAAGCGCCGGCCTATGACGAGATCCACCTCATGTTCATCGAAGAACCTCAGACCGCGCAACTCGCCTACGAAGCCGGTGAAGTGGATTTAACGCACATCGGGCTCGACGCCCTGGCCAACTACAAAAAGTCGCCGCCCGCCAACACCACCCTCTACGAGGGGGCGGGACTCGCCTGGACGTGGATGGGCATGAATACCGAACATCCGAAACTCAAGGATCTGCGGGTGCGCCAGGCCATCCAAAATGCTGTCGATGTCGACATGATCATCGCGGCTTCTTATGGCGGCGTGGCGGCGGTTCGGGCCCGCGGCGTCGTGCCGCGCGGACTGCTCGGATACCGCACCACGACGGCCTTTGAGAAGGCGGATGTTGAAAAGGCCAAGCTTCTCTTGCAGGAGGCAGGCGTCGAGGGCCTTACGCTTGAGCTGAAAATCCTGAATGAGCAGCTCAACGTGACGACTGCGCAGGTGATCCAGTCTAATCTTGCCGATGTTGGAATTACAGTGGAGATTGTCCCGCTCGATTCCGGGCCATTCTGGAATCTCGGCATGGAAGAGAAGGGCGATGACTGGAAGGACCTTCAGCTCTGGATAAGCCGCTTTCAGGATGCTCCGGACCCGAGCCAGCAAACCCAGTGGTACCTGGCCAGCCAGGTCGGCATCTGGAACTGGGAACGGTGGAAGGATCCGGAATTCGATAGAATGCACCAGGAGTCGCTGGTCGAGCGCGATGAAGGCAAGCGCGCCGACCTTTACCTGAAAATGCAGGAGCTGATGGAGAACACGGGCGCGTATGTATGGATCGCCCATGACCCCGTGAACCTTCTCATACGCAGCAGCCTTCACGCAGAAGTGCTTCCGCCCGATCACATCTACATGCTCGGCACGAAGCCGGCCTGATTTGAAGCGACTGCTTGTCGCCGGGACAGCCGTTGGCTTCCCGTGCGACAGGCAAAGGTCTTAAAAAACACACCGCCGGGAGGGCAGCATGGTGCAGAAGAAGCCGGAGGTCCGGGATTATCGGGACCAGGTCGAAAACATCGAGATCGCATGGATCCCGATGAAGGATGGGCGAAAGCTGGCGGCCCGTCTGCTTCTGCCGAAAAGCGAGAAGGATCGGCCGGTTCCGGCTATTCTGGAATACATTCCCTACCGCCGCCGCGATGGCACGCGTATCCGCGATGACGAGACCCATTACTGGTTCGCCGCCCATGGCTACGGTGTGGCCCGCGTCGACATTTCCGGGTCGGGTGACAGTGACGGCCTCATCCAGGACGAGTATCACAAGCGCGAGCAGGATGATGCGCTCGAGATCATAGCATGGCTGGCAGCGCAGGACTGGTGCACGGGTGCTGTGGGCATGATCGGCATTTCCTGGGGCGGCTTCAACGGGCTGCAGGCCGCGGCGCGCCGGCCGCCGGCGCTGAAAGCCGTGATCTCCCTGTGTTCGACAGTCGACCGCTACGCGGACGATGTTCACTACATGGGCGGCTGCCTGCTCAACGACACGCTCGACTGGGGCGGTTTCTTCTTTACCTGTGGATCGCTGCCGCCAGACCCCGAAATTGTCGGCCGGGATCGCTGGAAGCAGATGTGGAAGAATCGCCTCGACAATCTCGACTGTTATCCGATGCTCTGGATGGAACACCAGCGCCGCGATGCATTCTGGAAACACGGCTCGGTTTCCGAGAACTATGCCGCGATCGAGGTGCCGGTTCTCAATGTCAGCGGCTGGGCTGATGGCTACACGGCGGCTGTGTTTCGCAGTGTTGAAAACCTGCCAGGGGCCAAGGGTATTGCCGGCGCCTGGGGGCACAAGTATCCGCATGTGGCCATTCCAGGGCCTGCCATCGGCTTTCTGCAGGAGTGCAAGCGCTGGTGGGACCGTTGGCTGAAGGGCATCAAGACCGGTGTCGAAAAAGACCCGCCGCTGCGGCTGTGGCTGCAGGAAAGCGAAGCCCCGAAACCCCACTTCGATGAGCGCCAAGGCCAATGGATCGGCTTGCCGGAGTGGCCCTGGAAGAACATCAAAACAGAGAAATTCTATCTCGGCGACGGAGCGCTGCTCAGCAAACGCTCCAAAACCAAGCCCTGCTCGATCTCCTCGAGCCTGTCGACGGGTCTCACCTCCGGCGAATGGTGCGCCTACGCCTTGGGCAAAATCGCGCCTGAGCTTGCGATCGACCAGCGCGAAGACGACGTGCAATCACTCTGTTTCGACAGTGAACCGCTCAAAAAGCCGTTTCTCATCGTCGGCAGGAGTTATGTGAGGCTCCGCCTCAAATCCGACAAGCCGCAGGCCCTTGTTGCCGTGCGGCTGAATGCAGTCCATCCCGATGGCAAAGTCGAGCGCGTGAGCTACGGCCTTCTCAACCTCGCGCACCGTGACAGCCATGAAAGGCCCACGCCGCTGAAGCCGGGCCAATTCTACGACGTCACTGTGGAGTTGAACGAGATTGCCCAGACAATTCCGGCCGGCTTCCGACTCCGCCTGGCAGTATCGACAAACTACTGGCCAATGGCCTGGCCTTCGCCAGAGCAGGCAACCGTCACCATTGATCCCACAAAGTCTGTGGTCGAACTGCCGCGGCTGACGTCCACAAAGGGGCTCGCCAAGGTGAAATTCGCGCCTGTCGAGAAGGCCTTGCTGGCCCCGGTGACAGTCAAGGATCCTGGCGCCGAAACCCGCCAGGTCATCCTCGACATTGAGAAGCAGCGGGTCAACTTCACCATTACGCGCGATGACGGAATCTATGTGATAGATGACATTGGCACCGAGGTCCGCCTGACAAAGTTCAAGGACTTCGCCGTGAGCCGCGACAACAGCTCGCCGCCAAGCTCAAAAGTCGCCACGACATGGCATTACCGGCGCGGGGACTGGGACGCACGAACCGAAACCGAAGTGGTGATGACGTCTGACAAGACCCACTTCCACATGGAAGGCCGGGTCAAGACATTCGAGCGCGGTCAACCGTTCGTCGAGAGGAGTTTCAAGCGATCCTTCAAACGCGACTGCATGTAGCAGCGGGCACCGATGCCAAATCTCGCCAAGATCGGCATTCTGTGCGACACTGCCTTGTCGGTTCCATTCGATTCTGACATCGGGACGTGGAATTAAGGGGCGAAGAAGTGCTGTTCTATGCCATTCAACGCATCGGGCTTTCGATCCTGATCCTCATCACCTCCATGGTGATGCTGTTCACAGCGCTGAAACTCATCCCCGGCGATCCCGCAACGATTATGCTGGGTTCACGGGCGAGCGCTGAAATGAGGGCCCGCATCACCGAGCAACTGGGATTGAACGATCCTCTGATGGTGCAGCTCGGCACATTCTTCGGCCGGCTTTTGCAGGGCAACCTCGGTACCGATATGTGGAGCCAGCGGCCGGTGAGCCAGTTGGTGGCGGAGAGCCTTCCCCATACGCTTGTGCTGATCACTGTTGGCTTGGGCTGGGCCGCCCTCGTTGGCATTCCGCTCGGCTGCTATTCGGCGATCCGCCGCAATTCCTTCATTGACAAGATCACCGGCGTCATTTCCGTCGGCACCATCTCCATCCCTTCTTTCGTGGTCGCCATCTATCTCATCCTGCTGTTTGCGATCACCCTCGACTGGCTGCCCGTGATTGGTGCCGGCAACTCCGGAGACTGGGGCGACCAGCTCATGCACCTGATCCTGCCGGCTTTCGCGCTAGGCCTCGGCTGGGTCGGCTACCTGTCGCGCATCGTGCGCGCCTCCATGCTGGAGGTTATGGGGGAAAATCACATCCGAACGGCCCGCGCCTTCGGCCTTACCGAGTTCAAGATCATCAAATCCTATGCGCTCCGCATTGCTATCCTGCCGACGATCACCCTGCTGGCTGTGGCGATTTCCGGACTTCTCTCCAGCGCCGTATTCATTGAGGCCATCTTCGCGCGGCCGGGCATTGGCAAGCTCATTGTCGATGCCGCAAACATGCGAAACTTTCCGGTTGTGCAGGGCGGCGTCCTCACCACCGTCGCGCTTTTTGCGTTGACGATGCCGATTGCCGATCTTCTCGTTGCCTGGCTTGACCCACGTGTCCGCGCAACCCTCTGACGCGCGTCCAGCGCTCGCATCCGCCCGCCTGTCGTTGTTTTGGCGACGCCTCAAGAGCGACCCGATGGGTTTTGTCGGGCTCATTCTTGTTTTGATCATCGTCTTCTCCGGTATCTTTGCGCCGTGGATCACGCCATTCGACCCCTTCAAGATCAACGTTCCGGACAAATTCCAGGCGCCCTCCCTGGTGCACATCATTGGAACGGACAATCTTGGCCGAGATGTTTTCAGCCGTGTTGTCGCGGGAAGCCGGATCGCGCTGTCGGTCGGCGTTTCAACCATAGCGATGGCATTGGCCCTGGGATTGACGCTCGGCCTCATCGCAGGCTATGGGCCGCGCTGGCTCGACAACCTGCTGATCCTCATTTCGGATTCGATCTACTCGTTTCCAACGGTCATCCTTGGACTGACGGTTGTGACATTGCTGGGCGCCAGTGTGGCAACGCTCATGTTCGTCGTCATTGTCATTCAGACGCCTGCCTATCTCCGGCTGACACGCACGGCCACACTGTCCTTGAAAAACTCGGAGTACATCCAAGCCATCGAGTCGCTGGGGGCATCGAAATTCCGGATCATCGGCATTCATCTTCTTCCCAATGTCGTAGGACCCCTTCTCATCATAGCAAGCATGGACATCCCTTCGGTCGTGGCGCTTGAAGCCGGCCTGACCTACCTTGGTATGGGAATTCCGCCGCCTGCACCAAGCTGGGGGCGAATCCTCCAGGAAGGCTTCGGTTTCATTCGCATGGCGCCATGGATCGTGGTGGCAGGCGGTATCCCACTCATCATCACAACGCTTGGCTTTACCTTTCTGGGTGAGGCGCTGCGCGACATGCTTGATCCCAAACTGCGACGCATTTTATGACCGGCGAAGTGCTTGAGATACGGGATTTTTCACTGCGCTTCGATACGCAGGACGGCGCCGTATATCCGCTACACCACATCAATATAACAGTGCCGCGAGGTGAAATCGTCGGTGTGGTTGGCGAAAGCGGATCCGGCAAGTCAACGCTCGCGCTCGCAGTTATCCGGCTCCTGTCGGCCAACGCGAGAATCACCTCCGGAACGATCAGGTTTTCCGGGGTTGACCTTATGGGACTCTCCGAGGCTGAGATGCGCGCGATCCGGGGAACGCGGATATCCATGGTTTTCCAGGATCCCATGACCTCGCTCAATCCCGTGCGCAGCATCGGCCAGCAAATGGCCGATATACAGTACCGGGACAAAACCACAGGCGCCGCACAAAAGCGGGCCAAGTCCATCGCCGCCCTCGAGCGCGTCGGCATTCCCGATGCAGCGTGCCAGCTTGACCTTTATCCCTTCCAGTTTTCGGGCGGCATGCGTCAGCGCATTGCGATCGCCATGAGCCTTCTGCAGAAGCCGGAACTGCTCATTGCCGATGAGGTGACGACCGCGCTCGACGTAACCCTCGAAGCGCAGATTCTTTATCTCATGCGGGAACTCCGCAAGGAAATAAACGGTTCGATCCTCTTCATATCGCACAATCTCGGCGCCATTGCCGAAATCTGCGACCGCGTTGTCGTGCTCTATGCCGGAGAGGTCGTCGAGTCCGGCCCTGTCGGCGCCATCTTCGATCATCCGCAACATCCCTACACTAAATCGCTCATTGCATGTGATCCGGCACGCATCGAAAAGACCACGCGGGAGTTGCCGGTTATTCCGGGCGATGTGCCCGACCTGCACATGATCCCGGAGGCCTGCATCTTTGCGCCGCGTTGCAGCGCAGCGGTTGAACGCTGCCACACAGCGCGGCCTGCAGACAGGTTGGCAGGCCCAACTCATCGCGTACGCTGCCATCTGGTGGAGGGAGCACCGGCATGAGTCTCCTGAAGGTCAGAAACCTCCACGTCCGCTATGCCCTCGCAGGTCCACTCAAGGCCAGGATTGCAGGTCTGACCAACCGTTTCCTTGATGCCGTTATAGATGTCTCTTTCGATGTCGCGCGTGGGTCGACGCTGGCGATTGTTGGCGAGAGCGGATCCGGAAAATCCACCCTGGCCCGCGCGATCATCGGCTTGACCCCGATTGCCGGCGGCACGATCGAGTTCGATGGCGGGCAACCCTTCAGCAGCGGTGGCAGCGGCAGCCGTGCCTATCATCGTGATGTTGCCATGATGTTTCAGGACCCGATTTCAAGCCTGTCGCCGCGCCGGACCGTCCAGGCGCTCATCACCGAACCCTTCATCATCCACGGCATGAAGGACGTGGACCTTGCGGCCGAGGCCCGCCGGCTTCTGTCGTTGGTCGGCCTGCCTCAGGATTTTACGTCGCGCTATGCGCACCAGTTGTCGGGCGGCCAGGCGCGGCGGGTGGGGGTGGCGCGGGCCATCGCGCTCAACCCCAAACTCATCCTCGCCGACGAGCCTACAGCTGGTCTTGACGTATCGGTGCAGGGCGAAATCCTGAATTTGCTGGCGCGTCTGCAAAGCGAGTTCGGTCTGACCTATGTGATCATCACCCACAATCTTGCCGTGGTGCGTCATGTGAGTGATAGGGCGGCAATCATGTATATGGGACGCTTCGTCGAAATGGGGCCGACCGCCGCGGTGTTTGCGAAACCCGCCCATCCCTATACCGCCGCGCTAATAGCCTCCCAACCGCATCCCAATCCCCAAATGCGACGCACCGAACCCGTACTCATGGGGGAAGTGACAAGCCTCAGGAACAGGCCCGCTGGATGCGAATTCCATCCGCGCTGTTCCAAAGCCAGGGATTTGTGTGGCCGCGAAGCAGCGCATGTGACAATGCCCGGTCCCTCACACATGGTGAGATGTCACTTTCCGATGATTCAAGGTGAAACATGAGAAGAGGTGGAAAGACTGCTTGAATCATCTTGCGTACCGGACTCTGACTTGGCTCAGAGCGATCTGCTCCGAGCCCAATCCTTGGGTCATCCGGCGCCAGAGTTTCAGGCCTTTTGCTCCGCTCCTAAATTTTTGATCATCCGATGCCAGAGTTTTCGGCCTGTTTCGCCGATAGCGGGCTGGATGCGCCACTGGTTTGTGCAGCAATATCGGGGTCATTTGGCCGATACCGCTGTAGGATCGTTCCTTGTTATAGTATCTGCGCCAATCCTCCGTCTTCCGGCGGGCGACGTCAAGACTCATGAACCAATGCGCATTCAGGCACTCGCCGCGGAACTTGCGGTTGAACGCTGCGATGAACGCATTGTCGGTCAGTTCCCTATCTCGAATCTGAAACGCACCGGTGGGCATGGTGGCCCGCGGTCCTGGAAAGTCAGGGCATTGTGGTGATAGACGACTGTCCAGTCGGGGAGTTCGGCCTTCACGGCGCGGGCCAGCCTGAGGCCCGCTTCTGAGACGGGCGTCCAGAGGGCGATACGGGCCTCAAGCCCTAGATTGGCTTTGTCCTGATCAATATCTTCACACCTGTCAATGTCCTCTTGCCATTCACGGAGACGCAATGAGAGGTCTTCGCTGATGGGAAGGTCTTCCAGGTCGTGATTGTCACCGTTCATGGCCCAAACGCAGTCGATGCCCCATGCGCCCCTGATCTCCACATACCTGTCAGCGCGGAACGCGGCGGTAATACGCGCACAGAATGCAGCGCGTTCCTCGTCCGTGAGGGCCTTGGTCATCGAAACCGGCTCGTAAGATAGTGGCTCAGGTTCCGATTGGCCGAAGTACGCTGTTCCGGATTGGCTACCTGCTGAACCCGAGGACAGCTCTCTGGCTCGCCCACCCGAGCGGCAGCGCATCAATGGATTGTAATCTCTCAGATGAGAGATCGGCAGGTGCTGTTCCATTGGCAATGGCGGCAATGATATCGGGTGCGAGGAAACTGAGGTCAATCAGCCGGGACACATAGGATATTGAGATGCCGTCACGATCCCCGATGTCTGATGCGGATTCCACCGCGCCGGAAAGAAGCTCTTCTCTCCAGGCGAATCCCCTGGCGACTAGATTGAGGAGTTTATGGTCCACCGGCCGCTTTTGCGTCCCTGATTGTATGATCAACCGGGTTTCGTTGCCCCGCCGCCCGAGTCGCATAGGCCGAACCATGCGATGATCAGGATAGATGTCTTCCCGGTTAGCCCTGTCAGAGGTCCAAAAGGGATAAATTGGAGTTCCCTTTGGGTTTGAAATAGTCGTTCTCCACAAGGCACTTGAACAGCCGCTTCTGACCCAAACCGGACGGTTACTCCAATAACGATCACATTGACTTGACCCTCATGGTCAAACTCAGTGCCGCTTCAGGGTCTCATGCGGGCTGGTATATATGCTCCGTGGATGAACAAGTTCGGGCGCGATCTTGATCACGCGCGGGTCCGTTATGTGCTCGTCGAGAATCCGGAATCCCTGGGCAATTAACTCCTCGACATTCTGCCGGATCATAATGACTGGAAAGTGCATAAAGGTTGCAAATGGGTCGTAATCGTAGCAGCCGACAATGGTATTCCGAAAAGCCTCTACTGGTTGAGTTGAAAAGTATTTAAGTACGCCTTCGAATGCGAAGGTGGAATTGACGAAAAGTCCGGCAGGAATTCCCCCGATACGCTCACATAACTCTCGTGCATCATGTGTCGATGCATCTGGCTCATAGCTATTGGCAAAAATCTGTGAGTCGGATACCTCGCCCTGTTGCTCGGTTATGATGTCCCTAAATCCCCTGATGCGTTCGGCGGTGGCATTATCCCAATATGCTCCTCCAATGAAGTAAATCTGCCCGCGCGGATGATTGGGAACCTTTGGCATCAATCGCAGGATTTCCTGCGTGAGCATCTTTGCTCCGTTGTAATTGTCGCTGACGACCGAGGGTGCCTTGGTTCCCGGGAGGTCGATGTTGATATGTCGGAGGTTGATGGCTGTGCAAATGTCGCTCAGCGCATCTGGATTGGAGGCGCCGACAATGAAAAGGGAATCGATCGCATATGAGATCAGTGTTTCGACTGTGCGGCGCTCCTCGTCTGGGTCACGCAATGTGCTAACGATGACCGGGCACAGACCGCGGGCGCGGGCATGGGCTTCAAAAATTTGGGACAGTGACGAAAAGTACCTATTGAAATGTGCGGGCAAGATCATGCCGATGAGACCTGAACGCGCGTTTCTCAAGCCGCGGGCCTGCATATTCGTCGTATAGCCCAAGTCAGCGGCAAGCTTCTGGACCTCAAGCGCCGTACTCTCTTTAATCCTGCGTTTTTGCCAGGTGCCATTCAGTGCCGCGCTGACCGTCGAGGGTGAAGCGCCGGTGCGCTGTGCGATGTCATAGATCGTCGATTTTCGTGTTAGCCGTTTCATTCCTGGAAGAAATTCTTTCTCGCCTCACCAGAGGCATACTTGACATCTTTGTATTTATTAATCAGAATTGCTACATCGATTGTGCAAAAACTGCAATAAAAACATGTCGCCTGATGTGAAAATCCAGAAGGATTCAGTTTTTGTTAAATGTTAATGCACAATCGAATGTGCACTTGTATTTTGCCACTCCAAAAAGTGGCTCCAGTAAACAACGGGAGAGATATCATGCTTAGACGTCAAGTTCTGCAGATGATGGGAGCAGCAGTCGCTGCCACGGCTGTTCCAGGGATCGCGGTCGCGCAAGCCAAGCCGACAATGGGCATCGTGGTCAAGATTGGCGGTATTCCATGGTTCAACGCGATGGAAATGGGAATCAAGGAAAACGGTGAGAAACTGGGCGTGGACGCAACAATGATCGGTCCCACGAGTGCCGATCCGGCACTTCAAGTACGCGCCATCGAAGACTTGATCGCCAAGGGCGTGAATGTCATCGGCGTCGTGCCGAATGACGAAAAGGCCCTCGAGCCGGTGCTGGAAAAGGCCCGTGCCGCCGGGATCAAGGTCGTGGCTCATGAAGGCCCCGGCATCGTGAACAAGGACTGGGATTTTGAGTTGGCCTCAGCCAAGGGTTTCGGTGAAACCCACGCCGAATTGCTGGCACAGAAGATGGGCGGCAAGGGTGAATATGCGGTGTTCGTGGGCTCGCTCACGGTTCCGCTGCACAACGCCTGGGCCGATGCGGGGAACGCCTACATCGCCGCGAAATATCCAGATATGAAGCTCATCGGCGAGCGCTATGGTGTCGCCGAAAGCGTCGACGACAGCCGCAAGACCGCACTCGACTTGCTGGCCGCCAACCCGAACCTGGCGGGCTTCCTCGCCTTCGGCAGCCAGGGCCCAATCGGTGCTGGCCGCGCCATTGAGGAACGCAAGTTGGTCGGAAAGGTGTTTGTGCTTGGGCCGTTCTCTCCAGGCCAGGGCCGCAAGCTGGTGAAGGCAGGAGCCATCGCCGGCGGCTTCATGTGGAACCCGGCCGAAGCTGGCCGCGTTTTCGTCACCGTTGGTAAGATGTTGGCCGAGGGCACGGAATTCACGGACGGCATGACCATTGAAGGTCTAGGCGTCGTGCATCCCGATGCGGCAACTCATAACATCATCACCGATAACCTGATCGCCATCAACGCCGAAACCGTTGACAAGCTGGCGGACCTCGGGCTCTAGAGCGGCAACTTCCGTAGGGGCTGCCAGTCTCTGGCGGCCCCTTTCTCAGCGGTATCGCGCCTGACTGTGCCATGCGGTATGTCTTCAACTATGGAAATTTGGACAATGAGCACGCTTTATCAAATCGCCCTCTCGGAACTTGGCGGTGTCTTTGCGAAGTTGAACGATGCCGACGTTGACACCGCCCTCGGCATGATCGCCAAGGCGAAGAAGATCGTGGTTTTCGGCGGCGGCCGCGAACGGTTGCAGATCATGGGACTTGCCATGCGGCTCTATCACATGGGCCTTGCCGTTGCTGTTGAGGGCGACATGACGACGCCGCCGGTGGGCAAGGGCGACCTGTTCATCGTCACCGTCGGGCCTGGCGAGATTTCCACTGCCTTGGCACTTCTCGGCGTAGCCAAGGATGCGGGAGCATCGATCCTCGTGATCACGGCCCAGCCTAAGGGAAGGGCTGCCGCTTTTGCCGATTTCGTGCTCACGCTTCCGGCGCAGACCATGGCCGACGACCAGGGCGAGAAGAAAAGTTCGGTTCTTCCCATGGGGTCTCTCTATGAGGGCGCGCTGTTCATACTGTTCGAGGTGATGGTCTTGAAGCTGAAGGACAAGCTCAAGATCGATCCCGAAGTCATGCGGTCGAATCACACAAACCTTGAGTAGTATCGCGGGAAAGATGGGACGAGTTGATGCCTGCCGCAGTTCAGCAAGAGCGGAAGCCGATTGACGGCACCAATGTGCCGGCCATCCGGTTCAGCCACATTTCCAAGATTTTTGGCGGGGTTCTCGCGCTTGACGATGTATCCTTCGAAGTGGGGCGCGGCGAAGTCCATTGTCTGGCCGGGGAAAATGGCAGCGGCAAAAGTACACTGATCAAGATCATCACTGGTGTCTACGCGCCTGAGCCGGGCGCGGTGATGGAGTATTTCGGCAATGCCGAATCCTCCGTCACGCCCAATGCAGCGCGCGGCCATGGCATTGCCGTGATCTGGCAGGATCTGGCTTTGTTCGGGGAAATGACGGTGGCCGAGAATATCGCTTTCGAGACGATGCTTGGCAATCGTCCTCGCCTTGTCAACTATGCGGCGATGCGCAACCTGGCCCACGCGGCGCTTGCAAAACTCGGTGTCGAGCTGGATCTTGAGGCCAGGCTGAAAACACTGCCCATTGCCCAACGCCAACTCGTGGCGATCGCGCGTGCCTTGGTGAGCGATGCCCGGCTGATCTTCATGGACGAGCCGACATCCTCTCTCACTCAAACCGAAACCGATCATCTGCTGATCGTGGTGCGAACCCTCTCCAAGGCAGGAGTAGCCGTGGTCTTCGTCAGCCACCGCCTGGCTGAAGTCCTCGATATCGCCAACCGCGTCACCGTTTTACGCGATGGCCGCCTGGTCGGCGTTTACCAGACCGAAGGCATGACCCAGTCGCGTCTTACCGAACTGATGACCGGCAAGACCTTCGACAAGGTGGTGGCTGCGCGCGATACCGCCGCCAGTCCTGCCGTTCTGGAGGTTGAACATCTGTCGCGCCAGGGCGAGTACGATGACATCAACTTCACGATCCGAGCCGGCGAGGTGCTGGGGCTGACGGGATTGATCGGTGCCGGCCGCACTGAACTGGGCCACACACTGTTCGGCATGACAAAGCCGGACCGCGGCACGATGCGGCTCAACGGTAAAGTCCTGCACCTGAAGTCCAACCGCGATGCGGTGGCCGCCGGCATCTCCTATGTCTCGGAGGACCGGCTGGCGCTCGGCCTCATTCAACCGCAGTCGATCGCCGACAATCTCGTACTGCCGGTCCTGGACCGCATCTCGGGCCGTGACGGCCTGATCTCCCGTGAAAAAAAGGCCGGCCTCGTATCGAAGTGGATTGAGGATCTGGCAGTCAAGATCGGCAAACCGGAGGATGCCATTGCCACACTCTCAGGTGGCAACCAGCAGCGGGTGGTTCTGGCCAAATGGCTGGCAACCGATCCAAAGGTGCTGATCCTCGATTGCCCGACTGTGGGCGTCGACGTCGGTGCCCGCGCGGGAATCTACAAGATCGTGCGCGCGCTGGCCGACAAGGGGCTCGCCATTCTGCTGATTTCGGACGAGGTCTCCGAAGTGCATTTCAACGCCGACCGGATTCTCCATATGGCGGGTGGGCGGATTGCCGCCGAATTCGACCCGCGCCGCACTACGCTGCGGGAGCTTGAAGAGGCGGTCTATGCATAGTTTGATTCGCGCTTATCCAACGGAAACCCGGCTCCTCGCCGTTCTGCTGGCCATTTGCGCCTTCCTATCGTTTGCCACCGATAGTTTCTTCACGCTTGGCAACATCACCTCCCTCCTCAACAATTATGCAGTCAATGTGATCTGGGCGGTGGGGCTTCTGGTCGTGCTCATCGCTGGCGGTATCGACATTTCCTTCGCGGTGGCTGCTTCCGTCGTTCAATATGTCAGTGTCTACGTTTTCCAAGCTCTTGGCGGCGGCAACTGGCTGATCGGTTTCGCAGTCGCCGGCGGACTGGGGGTGCTGGTCGGCTTCATCAACGCAGGCCTGATCCACTATTTCCGCATCATCTCTATTGTGGTGACCATCGCCACCTTTAACGCGCTGTTCGGCCTGTTGATGTTCACCACTTCCGGCCGCTTTCTCTATGATCTTCCAGATTGGTGGACGACTCCCATATCACTTTTTGAAGCGCAGAGCGCCGATGGCACCTGGGCCAACCTCAATCTGCCGGTCGCCGTAATGGTTGTGGCCATGCTAGCGACCTGGTTCCTTATCCGCCACACAACTACCGGCCGCCAACTCTATGCTTTTGGCGACAATCCGGAAGGGGCACGGCGCGCGGGCGTCAATATCGCGCTGATGCAATTCATCGCTTTCGGCTGGATGGGTCTGATGGCCGGCATTGGCGGGTTGATGCAGACCAACATCGTTCAGGAAGTCGTGCCCAATGCCCTGATCGGCCGCGAGATGGATGTGCTGGCGGCGGTGGTGCTTGGCGGGGCGCGGCTCGGCGGCGGTCGCGGCTCGGTCATTGGCTGCTTCCTCGGTGTGCTGCTTGTGGCGGTCACCCAGAATGGCCTTAACCTGCTCGGCGTCTCGCCCTTTGCCTTCAAAATGATCGTCGGCTTGATCATCTTGTTTGCCATTTCCATGTCGAACCTGAATTTCGGCGGTCTCGCCAAGTCGGCGCGGGGGGGCCACTAGAATGACAACGCTCTACGCAAAACTCGACAAGCAATTTGGCTCAGGCGTTATCGGACTTCTCGGATTTCTCGTCCTGGTCCTGATGGTTTTCAGCCTGACATCGCCGCAGTTTTTGAGTGCCGCCAATTTCGATTCGATTGCCTTCCAGCTGCCCGAACTTGGCCTGCTGACTCTGGCCATGCTCATGCCGATCATTTCCGGCGGCTTCAATCTGGCAATCATCTATACTGCCAACATCTGCGGTCTTACACTCGCCTGGGTGTTGATGCAGTATGGTGGCGCCGATGCCGGCGTTCCTGCCTTTCTGCTGGGCGCGGCCGCGGCTATCGCGGTGGGGGCGCTGGCAGGCTGCATCATGGGGCTGGTCATTGCCTATATCGGCGCCCATCCCATCCTCGTCTCGCTTGCGATGATGATCTTCCTCAGGGGTCTTGGCGAATTCCTCACCAAGGGCGGTGACATTTCAGGATTTCCGGATTTTCTCCACGGTGTTGGGCACGGCTACATATTGGGGGTTCCCGTTCCATTGCTGATTTTTGCCGTTGCGGTAGTGATCTGGCACATTTTGTTGACCCGGACCCGGCATGGCTTCTCGGTCTATATGGTCGGATCCAATATCCTTGCGGCAAACTACTCCGGCATCCACACGAAGCGCACGCTGACGTTAATCTACACGCTTTCCGGCGTGATGTGTGCAGTTGCTGGTATTCTCATGCTGACACGCTTCAACTCCGTGCGCGTCGGCCATGGCGAGGCACTGCTGCTGGTGACCGTGCTTGCCTGCTTCCTCGGCGGCGTCGATCCTTTCGGCGGTTTTGGCCGGGTCGTTCCCGTGGTGCTCGCCTTGATCATCCTGCAGGTGTTGTCATCGGGGCTGAACCTGCTGGGTGCCAACCAACATCTGTCTACAGCGGTATGGGGTCTGTTCCTGATCGCAGTAATGATCCTGCGCTGGGCAGCAGCCGCACTCAGAAACTCAAACCGGAAAAAGGAATAGGACAATGCAAGGTTTTGGCGTTCATACTAGCATGTGGACAATGAACTGGAATCGCGCCGGAGCGGAAAAAGCGATTGCCGCCGCGGTTCACTACAAGATGGATTTCATCGAAATCGCTCTGCTCAACGCGCCAGCCGTGGACGCAGCGCACTCACGGGCACTCTTGGAAAAGAACAACTTGAAGGCGGTTTGCTCGCTTGGTCTTCCGCAGGCTGTGTGGGCCTCGAAGAATCCTGAAGGGGCAATCGAACACCTAAAGGTCGCCATCGACAAGACCGCGGAATTGGGTGGGCTTGCCCTATCGGGTGTCACCTATGGCGGTATTGGCGAACGCACAGGCTCGCCGCCAACACAGACCGAATATGACAATATTGCCCGGACTTTGTCTGCGGCGGCCAAACATGCAAAATCGCGCGGCATCCAGTTCGGTATCGAACCAGTAAATCGCTATGAGAACCACCTTATCAACACCGGTTGGCAAGCCGTCGAGATGATCGAGCGGGTCGGTGCCGACAATATTTTCATCCATCTCGACACCTATCACATGAACATCGAAGAGAAGGGGGCTGCAAACGGGATTCTCGATGCGCGGGAGCACTTGAAATATATCCATCTCTCCGAGAGTGACAGGGGAACTCCAGGCTGTGGCACCTGCGATTGGAATGAGGTTTTTGCCGCCCTTGCCGCTATTAGGTTCAAGGGCGGATTGGCCATGGAGAGTTTTATCAACATGCCTCCTGAAGTGGCTTTTGGCCTATCGGTATGGAGACCTGTCGCGCGTGATGAAACCGAAGTGATGGGAAATGGCCTGCCATTTCTGCGCAACAAGGCGAAGCAGTACAAGTTGATCTGACGGAATCAGCCGCATCGAAGTTCGATGCGACATTACGCCTCGGAAAGTCGGGCAATTCTCGATGTACTTGCCTGTTGCCTGAAAACTATCCGGCAATGAGTAGCCCCCAGACCTTTCAGTAGGCTTACAACCTGCGTTGGATTCCAAGGGGCCAGTTTGGCCCCAGGAAGACCGTGAAGATTTGGGGCGGTGCTTCTGTTCATGGCCCATTGCAGAAGTGGGACTGACTACGCCTTACGACTGATATCCGCTCCAAAGCGGGCATAAAAGTGGTCACTCGTGCCCTCACTTATTTCAAACCTCGTTTGCACAACTAGCGTTACGGAATGGGCTCCGGATGATGCGAGAATTCGTTCAGTGATGGATAGGAATGACGGTCAAATTAAATCAATAAGTTAGAAGTTATCTCGTGCCCGACATATGCAGTAGGGGAAGCAAGTCGGTGTACCTGCGGGCGATCTTGCGGTCTGGCAGGATCGCATAACCGAATTAACACCCATGGCAATCCGAAGCCCGGAATTTGCAGTCTCAATTGCAGCTGTACTTGGTATAGATCCGAATGCGCGTGAAAGCAGGAGGAGTGATTGGCTTACGGCCAACGGCTTGAATGGCGCAGTTTAAGGAGAGTTCGACTTCAACCGCTACGTCATGACCAATAACGAAATTCATCACTCCGGTCTCGAGAAGCATCCGGGAGTTTGCGTTAAGCTCATGCCCGATGAAGACAGTTTTTCCTGTAAGCCCGTGCTCGCTGATAGCCTTGCCAATGCCGACATTACCTGCCGCTACATTGTAGATGCCTGCCGGCGGACCGTGCTCTTCAATGTAGCGCATTACGATTGGATAGACGAGTTCTGCCTCATCGTTTGAGTTGACGCGCTCGTCTACTTTCAAAGACGGATATTCGCTGCGCAACACCCTTCTGAATCCCAATTCGCGCTCTTCCTGCACGCGATAAGGCGCAGAATAGACGAGCAGGATATTGCCCTCGCGGCTGCCTACGGCCTGCCCCATCAAATATGCCGCCGTTGCTCCTGTACTCGCCTGGTCATTTCCAACATAGGCGGTGCGGCCTGAAGTCGGCAGATCTGTTGTAAGACAGATTACTGGAACACCACGGCCGACGACACTTCGGATAGCCCTGTTTATGATCACATCTTCACGCGCAACGATCACAAGCGCCTGTGCTGTCTCAGCCGTGCGTTCGATGAGATTCGCATACTTGATGGGATCGACACGCGAAGTGGTGATGCCCTCAAAAGTCGCTTCAACATTTGGCCTCTGCCGGACTGTTTCCCACACGGCAGATTCCAAGGTTTCCAGAAAACTCTTTCCGCTGTCTGACAGGAAGGCGATTTTATATTTTCCAATTGCGGCTGGAGTGTCTGGCACATAAACAGCTTGCAGGGCAGCAATTGCCTTGAGAACACGCTTACGGGTCTGTTCGCGTACTCCAGGTCTGCCATTGAGAATGCGGTCGACTGTCGCCGTTCCGACGCCCGCCTCTGCAGCAATTTGAGCCAGACTGGGCCTGCGCAGGATGCCTGTGCGCAAGGCGGTAGGATTGCCGGATGAATGTGTCATTGTACATCAAATGGTGTTGAAACCATCATTTTTACCTGCTTGTCTGAAGTAATCAAGGGAAGAGTTATAAGCGCCAATAGGTTGCCGCATTGCAACAAATTCTGATGGAAATCACATGATTTGATGCTTGAATTGATCTTGAGTGCTGCCTGAAAGCATATACTAAACATCAGTGAAGCGAAATACGGATGGCATTTCGGCGGAAACAACGGACCAAGGATAAATGACAATACGAGTTGGATTGATCGGTGCGGGTATCATGGGAGCGGATCACGCCCGCATCTTGTCGCAACAAATCGCGGGTGTATCGCTTCAATTCATATGCGACGCTGACCAGTCACGTGCACGCAAGATTGCAGATGAGACCGGAGCGGCGCATGTGAGCGCAGATCCTTTCGCGGTCATAAATGACAAGCAGGTGGATGCCGTCCTGATTGCAAGTCCCGACGCAACGCACGCGCCGCTTTCAAAGGCCTGTATCGAAGCCGGAAAGCCCGTGTTGTGCGAGAAGCCGCTGTCGCAAAACGTCCCTGAATGCCTTGATGTGCTTGCCTCTGAAGCGAAGGCCGGCAAGCGCCTTGTGCAAATTGGCTTCATGCGCCGCTTTGATCCGGCCTACATCGAGATGAAGGCCGCACTCACCTCCGGAAAACTCGGCGCTCCACTGATGATGCATAACTTTCATCGCAACGTGTCCGCGCCGACGAACTTCACAGGCCAGATGGCTATCACCAATTCCGCGCCACATGAATTCGATATCGCGCGCTTTGTGCTGGAAGCGGAGTACGAGTCAATTTCAGTTTTCAGGCCAACGCTGGCTGATCCCAACAAGGTGGGCGCCCCGGTCTTCATGGTGTTGAAGACTCTAGGCGGGCAGCTCGTGAATGTTGAGATCAACAACAATGCGTCGTACGGATATGATGTACGCGGAGAGCTTGTTGGCGAAAAAGGATCTGTGTTCCTGCGGTCGCCAGTGGCGAGCGAATTGCATGTGGATTTGCAGACGGTGACCACATATCCCGCAGACTGGCGTCCGCGTTTTGCTGAAGCCTACCGTTTGCAGAATTCTGCCTGGCTCAAATCCATTGAATCCGGAAAACCTGTTGGTGCCAGCGCCTGGGATGGCTACGCCGCGACAGTGATCGCCGACGCTGCTGTGAAATCGCTCGAAAGTGGTGCGCCGGTGAAGGTCTCCCCTGTCGCCAAACCCGCCTTGTATTGAGGGCCGCATGAAGATTGGAATGGTCACCGATTCGCTGGGGCATCTGCCCTATATGGATGTGCTGAACGCCGCTGCCTCCCTGGGAATTTCCGGGCTTGAATTCAATGCCTGCAATTGGACTTCGGCGCCGCACTTCAACCTGCCCGTGATGGTAAAGAATGCCGGTCTGCGCAAGTCCTTGCTCGCCGACCTCAAGGCCCGCAACCTTGAACTCATGGCCCTCAATGCAAACGGCAATCAACTTCATCCCGTTGATGGCAAGCGGCAATCCGACGATCTCTATGACACAATACGTGTGGCGGGTGATCTGGGCGTTAAAACGGTCGTCTGTATGTCCGGCCTTCCCGGCGGAGCGCCTGGAGAAAGACTCCCCAATTGGATTGTGTCGTCGTGGCCGCCCGAGACGCAAACCGCTCTAAAATATCAGTGGGAGGATGTGTTGCTGCCCTACTGGCTCAAGCTTGCGAAACATGCCGACACGCATGGTGTGAAACTCGCCGTTGAGCTGCATGGCAATCAGGTTGTCTATAATGTTCCATCGATGCTGCGCCTGCGCAAGGAGATCGGGAAAACCGTTGGAACCAATCTCGACCCATCCCACTTGATCTGGATGGGTGCTGATCCCCTCGCGGCAATCGACGCACTGGGCGATGCGATTTATCACACGCATGCCAAGGACACGATGATCAACAAGCCGGTGGCCGCGCTTACGAGCAGACTGGAGAACGGCTCTCTGATGGACATTCCCGGACGCTCGTGGAGCTACATTACACTTGGTTACGGCAACGGCGAGAACTGGTGGCGCGATTTCTGCTATCGCCTCCGCATGGTGGGTTACGATAGCTGGCTTTCCATCGAGCATGAGGACGTCATGCTTGGCCGTGAGGAGGGGGTTCGGAAGTCGGTCGATCTTCTCCGGGGCGTAATGCCGATGGCGGTCGGTGACTACAAGCCGCAAAAATTCTAAGTCATGCGGCACGGAGCATTCGGGACAAGTCCTTGGTGGGGCATTGCACGAATGGAAGTTTTTGTTGCGTGTTGATAAATACTGCAATATATGTTGCATAAACACGGAGCGATGCTGGCCGCATGGCCGCGAAGTTCAGAATGGACCAGGAGGCAAGAGCTCTATTTTGTCCCGCAGGTTCAAGGGGAAATGGGAAATGCTATCGTATTTGGGTACGGTAACTGCGATCGAACATTCGAAAGAGTTTGCACACCTGATGCCCTGTTGCAAAGAGGGCTGCCATTGCTCCGTTCAACTCCTGAAGGGCATGTTGACCGCCGAACCTGGCGAGGCCAGGCCGCATAATTTCGATACCGTGCCGGTCGTGCCTATGCCGCATAGACACGCAAAGGAGGTCCTCCATGACGTTGCTTGACGTCCGCAATGTGTCGAAAAGTTTTGGCGCTATCCGGGCG
>CAZRZB010000003.1:0-56366 GCA_964604435.1 uncultured Aestuariivirga sp.
AGGTGCGCGGCAACGACATCACCATGATCTTCCAGGAGCCGATGACCTCGCTCAACCCGCTGCATTCGGTGGAGCGGCAGATCGGCGAAATCCTGGAACTGCACCAGGGTCTGAAGGGCGCGGCGGCGCGGGAGCGGAGCATCGGCCTGCTTTCGAAGGTGGGCATCCGCGATGCAGAGACGCGGCTGCAGGATTACCCCCACCAGTTGTCCGGCGGACAGCGGCAGCGGGTGATGATCGCCATGGCGCTTGCCAACAATCCCGACCTGCTCATTGCCGACGAACCCACCACGGCCCTCGACGTGACCGTGCAGGCGCAAATCCTGAAATTGCTGAAAGACCTCCAGGCCGAATATGGCATGGCCCTGCTGCTCATCACCCATGACCTCGGGATCGTGCGCCACATGGCCGATACGATCTGCGTAATGCAACGGGGCAAGGTGGTGGAAGCGGGCGATGCCAAGGCGGTGTTTGCCGATCCGCAGCACGAATATACCCGCATGCTGCTCTTGGCCGAACCCAAGGGCAAGCCGCCCAAGTCCGACCCGTCGGCTGCAGCCGTCGTCGAAACAAAGAACCTGAAAGTCTGGTTTCCCATCCGGCGCGGCTTCTTCCGGAAGACCGTCGGCCATATCAAGGCCGTTGACGGGCTCGATGCGATTGTCAGGGCCGGCCAGACCCTGGGCGTGGTGGGTGAATCGGGCTCGGGCAAAACCACCCTTGGCCTTGCCATCCTGCGGTTGATTTCATCGCAAGGCGAAATTTCCTTTCAAGGCAAACGCATCGACGGCCTCGGTTCCAATGCCATGCGGCCCCTGCGCAAGGACATGCAGATCGTCTTCCAGGATCCCTTCGGCTCGCTGTCGCCGCGCCTCTCGCTCCTGCAAATCGTTGAAGAGGGCCTGATCGTGCAAGGCGGGCGCGGCAATGCGGAGCAAAGCCGCGAAATCGTATCCCAGGCCCTCACCGAAGTCGGACTCGATCCCGCAACAATGGACCGCTACCCCCATGAATTCTCGGGCGGGCAACGGCAGCGCATTGCCATCGCCCGGGCGCTGGCGCTCAATCCCAAATTCATCATGCTGGACGAACCCACTTCGGCGCTTGACATGTCGGTGCAGGCGCAGATTGTCGATTTGCTGCGCGATCTGCAAAGGAAGCACAATCTGAGCTATCTCTTCATCAGCCATGATCTGCGGGTGGTGCGAGCCCTGGCAAATGACGTCATCGTGATGCGCAACGGCGTGGCGGTCGAGCGGGGGCCCGCGGCGCAGATCTTCGAAAACCCGCAAACCGATTACACCAAAGCACTGATCGGGGCCTCGCTTAATCTCAAGGCAGCCCCAGAAAGCATCGTGAGACAATAATGGCATTTCTCTTCGTAACTCCCACATGGCCCACGGCATTATGGAAGGCTGCCATGGCAAAGGCCGCCCCCCAACTCGAGGTGCGGATCTGGCCTGACGGCCTGGGGCGCGTCGAGGATATCGAATATGCGGCAGCCTGGCTGCCGCCGCCCAATGTGCTGAGGGGCCTTCCCAACCTGAAGGTGATCTATTCGCTAGGGGCGGGAGTCGATGCCATTCTGAAGGATCCGACGCTTCCGGAGAACATCCCCATTGTGCGGGTGAATGATGATGACCTCACCAAGCGCATGACGGAATATGTGGTGTTGCATGTGCTGCTGCACCACCGCCAGCAGCGGCGCATCGACGCCAACCAGAAGCTCCGGATTTGGGACAATTTTGCAACCCATGCGGCATCGGCAATGTCGGTGGGCATCATGGGGCTTGGCGTCATGGGGCAGGATTCGGCGTTGCGCCTGCGCGACCTCGGCTTCCGCGTGGCGGGCTGGAGCCGCAGCCGCAAATCCATTGAAGGCATTGAGTGCTTTGCGGGCGCCTCCGAGTTCGATGCCTTTCTGGCACGGACCGACATTCTGGTTTCGCTGCTGCCGGCGACGGCGGAAACGGACGGCATCATCAACCGGAGCACCATCCGGAAACTATCGCGACGCGGGCCTTTTGGCGCACCCATCCTGATCAATGCGGGCCGGGGCCGGCAGCAGGTGGCCAGCGATATCCTGACATGCCTCGACGACGGCGATTTGTTCGCGGCGACCCTCGATGTGTTTGAGACTGAACCCCTTCCCGCCGATGATCCTCTGTGGACCCATCCGCGTGTCACCGTGACGCCGCATATCGCGGCGGATTCCGATCCGGAGGTGATCTGTGTCTATGTGGCGGCGCAGATCGAAAGACACAAGGCGGGCCTGCCGCTTCGCAACCTGGTTGACCGGGCGCGAGGGTATTAGAGCCGCTTGATGCTGGTGGGCTGGCCGTAGACGCCGGCAATCCGGGAAACGGCGTCCACCAGGGGCTCCTTCACGGTCAACATGTGATGGCCATTGGCATGGAGAAGGGTTTTGGAGTCGGCCATGATCCCGACATGGCCTTTCCAGAAAACCAGGTCGCCGCGGCGCAGGGCATCGAGGTCGTTGATCATCTGTTGCCGGCCAAGTTGCGCCTCCTGCATGTCGGTGTCGCGCGGCGCGAAAATCCCGCAGGCCTCGAGCGAGGTTTGCACCAGACCGGAACAATCCAGGCCCTGGGCCGTCCTGCCGCCCCAGAGGTAAGGCACATCAAGGAACCTTTCGGCCACCGCGACAAAGTCCGGCTCAAATTCATTCAGCGGTTTGATATGTTTCGAAAACACATATCGGCCGCTTGAGAGCTTCGAGAATTTCTCGCCGCTTTCGACGATCTCAAGCCTTGCATTCATGGGCAGGGTAACCGGAACCTGCGATTTGATGTCGGGCTGAGGATAGGAGAAGGTGAGGGGCACCGCCACCCTGTGGGTGGGATTGGTCAATTCCGCCGATACGCTTGCCCTGGACATGTAACCGACATAGCCATCCCGCTGGAGTTGGCACCACACCCATTCGCTGGTGATCTCAAAGGCCGCGAGCCTTTCGCCAAGCAGAGCCTGGGTGGTTTGCCTCGCCGTTGCCGAGGCTTCGCCGAACAGCGGCGCGACAGGCGCCGCCACTTCCATGGCCGCACCTTGAACATAGCGCCCGGCACTGACGCGGCCCTTCAGGTTCACATCGGCGAGGTCGGGACGGAAGGCATGCAGGCGGCTATCGAGATGAGACATCAGAGATTCTTCGAGTTGAGGCTGATCAGGTCAGCAAGACGGTCAAGATACAGCGCACCCTTTACCGTTCTCTGAACCAGGACATTGCGGCGGTCGGCCGTATCGCGGCGGCGCGCCACGAGATCGAGCTTGCCCATGGAATCGAGGGCCCGGGTGATCACCGGTTTTGAAACCTTGAGCTTCCTGGCGAGGTCGCGGATGGTGTGGGGCGGGGCTTCCATGTAGATGGTCAGCAGGATGGTCACCTGCCGCACCGACAGATCGGCCTCGTGGCCGTGCACCAGGGCAAGGTTGACATCATGCCAGAGTTTGAGGGCCTGCGCGGTTCCCAGAGGAATTGACATTTCGGTGGCGGCAATCGTTACGGATGCGTTTCATTCTCCCGCATCACGCCCGAGGGCGCAAGCCTATTTCTTGTAGCGCTCCGCCAGCAATGAAAACAGGGCCCGGATTCCCTGGGCCTCACCGCCTTTTGGAAAGCCCGGCCTGGCTGTGGGAGTCCAGCCATAAATGTCGAAATGAACATAGGATTTGGCTTTCTCCACAAAGCGCTTGAGAAACAAGGCCGCTGTTATCGAGCCGGCAAAGCTTGAATCGGCGCTGTTGTTCATATCGGCCACGGAAGACTCAAACAGGGCGTAGTAGGGCTCCCAGAATGGCATGCGCCAAAGAGGATCGCGTTGCTCGCCGGCATGCCGGGCGAGGCCGGCAGCAAGGCTCTCGTCAGTGGTATAAAACGGTGGCAGGTCGGGTCCCAGGGCGACACGGGCCGAGCCGGTGAGGGTCGCCATGTCGATCAAGAGATCGGGAGATTCCTCATCGGCAAGCGCCAGGGCGTCGCCGAGAACCAGCCTTCCCTCGGCATCCGTATTGCCTATCTCCACGGTCAGGCCTTTGCGGCTCTTCAGGATGTCGCCGGGACGGAAGGCATTGCCGGCGATCGCGTTCTCAACCGCCGGGATAAGAACGCGCAACCGCACGGGAAGCTTCGCATCCATGATCATCTGGGCCAGGCCCAGCACATTGGCGGCTCCGCCCATATCCTTCTTCATCAGGGCCATGCCGGAGGCCGGCTTGAGATCCAGGCCGCCGGTATCAAAGCAGACTCCTTTGCCGATCAATGTCAGTTTCGGCGCGCGGGCCGCCCCCCAGGAAAAATCAATCAGGCGAGGTTGCCGCGGACTGGCCTTGCCCACCGCATAAATCATCGGGAACCCGCGCTTCAGGGCTTCACCGGCGACAATGCCCAATTTTGCCTTGTAGCGCGATGCCACCCCGCGGGCTGCGGCTTCCAGTTCGTCGGGGCCCAGATCATTGGAAGGGGTATTGATCAGATCGCGCACCAGGTAGGTGGCGTTTGCCAGGCGTACAATTCCGTCATAATCAACTTGTTTGGCGCATACCAGCCGGCGCGGAATCCTGGCCTGTGATTTATAGCGGTCAAAGCTATAGGCTTCCAGGCACCAGGCGAGTTCCATAAATCCCGGGGTTCCCGACTTTCCGGCATGAAAGAAGTAGGTGCCGGGCGGCAATTGCCCGCATTGGCGAATTAGCTTGAAGCCGTCATCGCCCGCGTCGGCGCCCAGAATTGCTTCGGCGATGGCGCCCTTTCCATCGGGTATCAACAGGTTGCTTCCCCTAGCCCCGGTGAACCCCTGGGCCTCAGCCCAGGCCTGGGCCGGGCGTGGCAGCCCTGCCGAGATTCCCGGCCATGTCGCGGGCGTTGCAATCCTTATCGGGGTGACCCTGCCGCTCGCCGTCTTGAGCAAAATCTTCCGGGCATCCATCATGTTTCAACTCGCTTTTCCGCTTTGATATCACCACCGTTCAAACATTACATGGTTAATGGTTTGTTGACACCTGCAATCCATGATCCGGCTCTCCTTCTGGCTAGTGGCATGATTCTTTCAGGGTGTTGGTGATGACGGCAATCAAGAGTGGAAATTGGCGTAAGATGACGCTGCCCTTGCTGCTGCTGACCTCCGGGCTTGCCCTCTCGGCCTGCCAGAGCAAGACAGCGAGCCTGGAAGGCCTTGACGGCCTGACCACGGCCAGCACGGCACCGGCGTCATTCAAGAAAACCGCCGAGCTTGGCGAACGCTGGCAAAAGGATCAACAAAATACGGAACTCGGCCTGGCCTATGCGGCTGAACTTGAAAAGCTTGGCCAACCGGAGCAGCAGCTGCAGGTTCTTGCCACCCTCACGGAGCAGAATCCGCAGAATACCAATGTCCAGGTGGTCTACGGCAAGAAACTGTTGGCAGCGGGACGTTCAGGCGAGGCAATCCCGGTTCTCACAGCCGTGGCCGACAGCGGGACTGCCGACTGGCGTGTTCTGTCCGCCCTGGGTTCGGCCTATGATCAGCAGGGACAGTACGGCACAGCACGCGAAACCTATCAGAAGGCCCTGGCGCTGCAACCAGATCAAATTTCCGTCCTCAACAACATGGGCATGTCCCATGCGCTTGAGGGCAATCTGGCACAGGCCGAAAAAATCCTGCGCGGCGCCATCGCCCTTCCCGACGGCAAGTCAATGCCAAGGCTCCGCCAAAATCTCGCCCTGGTCGTGGGGCTGCAGGGCCGCTTTGAGGAATCCAAGCAAATCGCCAGCGAGGACCTGCCGCCGGACGAGGTTGAAGCGAACATGGCTTACCTGCAAAAAATGCTGTCACAGCCCAATACCTGGCAGCAACTCTCGGGCGACACGCAGGGCTAAACACTCAATTCCGGGCAATAAAAAAGGCGCGAAGACCCCTCGCGCCCTTTTCCATTGCCGGATTTCCCCTCAGTCGAGCTTCATGACCAGGATTACCGACGGCCCGAGGATGATGACGAAGATCACCGGCAGAAAGAACAGGATCATCGGCACGGTCAGCTTCGGGGGAAGCGCCGCTGCCTTCCTTTCCGCTTCCTGCATGCGGGCGTCGCGGTTTTCCTGGGCCAGAACACGAAGCGCGGTTCCGAGCGGGGTGCCATAGCGCTCCGACTGAATAAGACTGGTCACCACCGACTTGACGGTCGGAAGTCCGGTACGCTTGCCCAAATTCTCAAAGGCCTTGCGGCGGTCCTGCAGATAGGAAAGCTCGGCTACCGTCAAGGTGAGCTCTTCGGCCAGGGCAACCGAGCTGCTGCCGATTTCGCGGGCAACACGCTGCATGGCCGGCTCAATCGACATGCCGGATTCGACGCAGATCAACAGCAGATCAAGCGCGTCCGACCAGGCCCTCTTGATTGAATCCTGGCGCCTGGTCTTGAGATTCTTGAGAAAAATGCTGGGCAGGTAAAAGCCAAACACCAAGCCAACCGTGGTGGCGACGATGCGCATTTGCGGCGGAATCCGGTCAGCGAAAACCGTAGAGGAATAGATGAACACAATTATCGCCACGATAATGGGCGTTATCAAACGCAGCGCGAGAAATGTGACAAGGTGCCGTTCGCTTCTCATGCCTGCCTGGCGCAAAGATTCGCGCGAGGTTTCCGCCTCGAATATGCTGCGCAGATTGAAGGCCTCGACGATCTGTGTCACCAGCCCGCGCCGTGCCTGTTCGCGAAGCCTCGTCTCGCCGCCTGCGAGCTGTGCCTTCTGCTGGGCGCGCAGCTTGTCGCGCTCGACCGACACTCCCCTGATGCGTTCGGCGAGCTTGTCTCCCTCAAAATAGGGCGCGGCCAGCGTCAGCACGGTTCCAAAGGCAGCAAAACCGACGAGCGCCGTTATCAGCACTTCAATCCGAAAGAGATTTTCGATCAGGTTCAACATTTTTGCCTGCTACCCAGCCTCAAATTTCAAAGTTGATCATTTTGCGCATGACGAGAACGCCAGTCATCATCCACGCAGCGCAACAGCCAAGCATGATATTGCCAATGGTCGTGTAAAGCAGGGGATTCAAGTACTCCGGGTTAAGGACCGTGAGAGCGCCCATGATGATAAACGGAAGGGAGCCAATGATTGCCGCCGAGGATTTCGCCTCCTGGCTCATTGACCTGATCTTCGCCTTCATCTTCTTGCGGTCGCGCAAAACCTTGGACAGGTTGCTCAGGGCCTCCGAAAGATTACCGCCGGTCTTGGCCTGAATTGCCATCACAATCGCGAGGAAATTGACTTCCGCCAGGGGCATCCGCTCAACCATGCGTTCAATGCCCTGATCCACGGAAATGCCGATACGCTGGCCTTCCACCACCTCGTTGAACTCCGGTCCGACCGGCGGACCCGATTCACTTGCAATGATCTTCATCGCATCGGTCACCGGAAGGCCGGACCGCAAGCCACGCACCATGACGTCGATGGCATCGGCAAAGTCATTGAGAAAGATATTCTGCCGCCGGGTGCGAAGAAATTTGATGAACCAGCGCGGCAAGCCCAGAAAACCAACTATGCCAGCACCTAATGACACATACCAAGGCAGGGAAAAAACAAACGGGATAACCGCCAAGATCAGCCCAAGAACAAACGATAGCATCCAGAACATCCTGATCGACAGGTCAATTCCGGTCTGCGCAATGAGAGTGCGCAGATTGAGTTTCTTCTTGCGCTGCTTTTCCCGTTCCCCCAGTTGATTCAGCGATTCCTGTATTTGCTTCCGCCGGGCGTCCTTTGGATCTTCCATCAGGCGTGAGCGAAGCGACTGCCTGGCAGGAGCCTTGGCCGTGGAAGTGACCGCCTGGATCCGCTTTGAAGCCGCTGCCTTTGCAAAGAGGGGAAAGAAAACCGCCAATGCCATTCCGCCGACCGCTACGGCCACCATGAAGACAAACGCTACTTGTGAAATATCCTGGCCAAGCAACATGACTGCATCTACCCTTCAAACCCGTGCGCAACAAACCGCGAAGCGCAACCTTGCCGACTTACTAGTCCTGGTCGTTACGCGTCTCAGCCCGCTCAAGCGCCTCGGCCAACCGCCGCTCCTCGTTGTAATAGCGGGCACGATCCCAGAAATGCGGCCGCGCAATGCCGGTCGACCTGTGCCGGCCTATGATCTTGCCGTTGGCATCCTCGCCCACGATTTCATAGACAAAGAGATCCTGGGTGATGATCACGTCGCCTTCCATCCCGACAACCTCGGTTATGTGGGTTATCCGGCGGGAACCGTCACGCAAGCGGGCCGCCTGAACGATGACATCGAGCGAACCGCAAACCATTTCCTTGATCGTCTTTGACGGCAGCGAGAAGCCGCCCATCGTAATCATCGACTCGAGCCGCGACAGGGCCTCGCGCGGGCTGTTGGCGTGAAGCGTTCCCATGGACCCGTCGTGACCCGTATTCATGGCCTGCAGGAGGTCAAAAGCCTCAGGTCCGCGGACTTCGCCGACGATGATCCGTTCGGGCCGCATACGCAGGCAGTTCTTGACGAGATCGCGCATGGTGATCGAGCCCTCCCCCTCGAGATTGGGCGGGCGTGTTTCAAGGCGCACCACATGGGGCTGCTGCAATTGAAGTTCGGCAGCGTCTTCGCAGGTGATGATGCGTTCATCGTGGTCAATGTGGCCGGTGAGGCAATTCAGAAGGGTGGTCTTGCCCGAGCCCGTGCCCCCCGAGATCAGCACATTGCAGCGGACACGCCCGATGATCTCCAGGATGGTTGCCCCCTCGGGGGTAATCGACTTGTACTTCACCAGGTCGCTGAGCTTCAGGCGGTCCTTCTTGAACTTGCGAATGGTAAGCGCCGGCCCATCAATCGCGAGCGGCCCCACAATGACGTTGACACGGGAGCCATCGGGCAAACGCGCGTCGCAGATGGGGCTTGCTTCATCAACGCGCCGCCCAATCTGGCTTACAATGCGCTGGCAAATGTTCAACAGCTGGCCATTGTCGCGGAAACGCACGCCGGTTTGCTGCATCTTGCCGCCGACTTCGATAAAAGTCAGGTTTGCGCCGTTGACCATGATATCCGAGATGTCGTCACGGGCAAGGAGAGGTTCCAGCGGGCCATAGCCCAAGACGTCGTTGCATATGTCCTCAAGCAGTTCTTCCTGCTCGGCGATGGACATCACCACATCCTTGAGCGTGATGATTTCGTTTACGATGTCGCGAATTTCATCGCGGGCCGCATCGCGGTCGAGCTGGCCGAGCTGGGTGAGGTCGATGGCGTCAATCAGCGCGTTGAATATCGTGCTTTTGATATCGTAGTAATTTTCGGATTTCCGCGCTGTCAGAGAAGAATCCGGCTTCGGCGCCTTGGCGCCGGCTGGCGGCACACTGGTCGAACCGGGCCGCGCCGACTGGCCGCTGAACTGGGTTCCCGCCGCCGGCATGCCCAGATCGGGAATGTGCTTTGGAACAGGGGCTCCGCCGGCGAAAGCATCGCCGTGCGGCGCCGTGTTTTGCGGCGCCGGCAACACGGGGGATTGCTGAATGCCTACATCACTTCTCTTGCCGAACATTATTTCTTCCTCAAAAACGGAATTTTCTGGAACAAGGATGTCCGTCCGGTCTTGGCAGACTTGCCCGGCACCTCACCGCCCGCAAGGGCCTGCGCAAACTGCGCCAGCAATTCCGAAGCCTTGGCCTTAGGCGCGACCTCGAACACCATTTGGCCATTGCTTTGGGACGTTCCAAAGGTTTGCGGATCATGCGGAATGATGAATGACGGGACAATGCCAACCGCCTTGGCAAAGTCAGCGGCAGGAATTTCCGGGCGCTTGGGCATGCCCACCTGATTGAGGATCAGGCGGGGCGGCTTGTCATTCGGCCGCGCCGCCTTGAGAAGATCAATGAGATTCTTGGTGTTCCTGAGGCTTGCCAGTTCTGGGGTCGACGTAATGACAACTTCATCGGCGTTGAGCAGCGTATGCTTGATCCACGGCGTCCACATGTTGGGAACGTCAACCACGACGCATGGCACACTGTGACGGACCACATTGAGAATCGTTTCAATGGCGCCGGACTCGATAGTGGTGTCGCGGTCCACGCCGCCCGGGCTGCTCAGAAGGCTCAGTTTGTCGCCCAATTTCGTCAACATGCGGTCGAGCAGCGTGGCGTCCACGCGGTCCGGCTGGCCGAGGGCATCAAGCATGCCCCCTGACGCATCCTGGTTGAAATTCAGCCCAGCTGTGCCAAAAGCCAGGTCAAGGTCGGTAATCACGGTTTCAAGCCCGTGATTTTTTGACAATGCCCAGGCAATGTTGTGGGCAATCGAACTCGACCCCACCCCGCCCTTTGCGCCAACGAAGGCGATGATGCGCCCCAGCGGCTCGGACTTCGGATCCTGATAGAGGGCGGCGATAGTCTCGATGATTTGCATCTGGCCCAAGGGCGCCACCAGATATTCACTGACTCCCTGGCGCACCAATTCCCGATACAGAACGACGTCATTCAGGTGACCGATGACGATGACCTTTGTCGTCGGCTGGCAGACCTGGGCGAGTTGCGCAAGCTCGGCCAGAATTCCGTCGCGGGAACTGTGCGACTCCACAACCAGGACATTTGGCGTCGGCTGGGTCTGATAGACCTGGACCGCCGCCAGAATGCCGCCCAGCTGTATCGTCACATGCGCCTTGGACATGCGCCGGTCCATGGCCGCGGCCTGGACCGTTTCGGCGGTCTGCTGATTATCGCAGAAGGTATGAATGTTGACGCGCGGCACCAATGCGACCGGAAACTCGCCTTCCTGCGGCGTTGCGTGACTTTGGGCAGTTGCGTTGATCATTTTCTTGACCTGTTCCAGTATTTTTAAGGTGCCGCTCTTGGCGATTTGTCGAGATTTGTTCCCAGGCTAGTATGGCGCGTATTGCCGTGTTGCTTGATCCCGTGCTGCCGCCAAAGCTGGTGTGGTTGGTTCCGGAACAACAAAGTCATCAGGGTTGACTACCATGGCGGCAATGTTGTTCTGCGTGGCGCAACCAAAATTGGGATAGGGTTCATTGCTGGAGGTGTTGGCCAGATCGGCCGACCAATCGCCGCACTCCTTGGTGACCGCAACGCTGCGGACATATGACAGTTGCACGGTTCCCTTGGATGGGCCGGGGTAGGTTTTCTGGGAAATCATGCCGGGCGAAAAACCACTTTGCACGAGCAACTGATAGGCTTGCTTCGCCACCTTTCCAGAAGCTCCTCCGCCGGAGGGACGGAGAACCGTGATTCTCACGGACCCGGAGTTTCTGGCGGAGCGCGTAAAGGCCGATATCGCGTTTATCTGCGCCGGTTGAAGCGCGCCATGCTGAGACGAGATTTCCATTTTGACCGGCTTTCTGGCGACCTCGATGGGATATCTCTCATAGTGCGCGGCAGGCACATAGGTGTCATCAAGCGCCAATTCGCCATTGCTGCAGGCGCCGAGCGCCGTGGTCATGGCGACAAACACCGCCACGCGCAACTTCGAAGCGGCCGACACGGGAAGATACTTGTACATGATGGTCTCCGCTCACACTTATTCTACAATGAAACCGACGTTGCCGTGATAGACGCCGTCCGGGCTCTCTCCGACCGTGCCGTAAACCTTGTTCAAGCGGCCAAGAAGAATGGTCTGGCTGTCCGACGGGTTGTTAAAACGGTTATCAGGCGTTGCGAGCTGCTTCTCGGCAACGGCGCCCACAAGATAGGGCGTTACAATCACAACAAGCTCAGTCTGGTTCTGCTCATAGTCCCGGCTGCGGAAGAGCGACCCCAGGACTGGAAGCTTCTTTAGCCCCGGAGTTGCGTCAATATTCTGGCGTGTCGTATCCTTGATAAGCCCTGCCATCATCATTGAACCACCACTAGGAAGCTCAATGACAGTCTCTGTGCTGCGTGAAATGAAACTTGTGTTGCCATCAATTTGCGGGCCAATCTCGCTTACATCGCTCTTGATTTTAAGGTTGATGCGCCCCTCGGACAGAACCAGTGGCGTAAAATTAAGCGATACGCCAAATTCCTTGTAAGTTATTTCGCAGGTCCGAACCCCGCTGTCATTTGTGCAAGTCGGGATCGGGACCTCCCCGCCAGCATGGAACTTGGCCTCTTGACCGGATATGGCGGTCAAGTTCGGCTCCGCGAGGGTTTTCAGCAAGCCTTCACCTTCCAACGCACGGATGACCGCCGTGAGGCTGTTTGCTCCATCCGTGTAGACAGCTTTTGCGCCAGTTGCCCCAGCAAGAGGACCGATGCTTGCGAGATTGAAAGCAAATTTTCCCACCGAAAGCAGCGCCTGAAGATTGACGCCGAACTGCTTGATCACGTCGCGTTGTATTTCAACAACGCGGACCTTCAGCATCACCTGGTCTTCGCCGGCGATCCTGATGGCGTTCACTATGCCGAGGGACGGCATCTGGGTCTTGGAAATATTGGCGAAATTCTGGGCAATATCAATCGCCAATTTCGCGTCGGCGGCGTTGGCCGTGCCCGTCAGCACCACATTCTTGTCGGCCCATTCAACGGTAATCCTGGTTCCAGGAATGCTTCGTTGTATGAGCTTCTGCAATGCCATTGCGTCGACAGCTACTTCCAGGTCGAGATTGAGGATCTGCTGCCCGGCCTTGTCAAAGAAGAAGATATTGGTCTGGCCAATGCCGCGGGCAAAGAGGTAGGCGGTGTTCTTCGAGCGGACCACTGCATCGACGATCTCGGGATTGCCCACGATTACATCGTGGGCCTCCGCCGGGAGGCGGATCACTATGGATTTATTCAAGCCAATGCGCACGAATTGACCATCGCTTCCGGCCGAATCCTGGAGGCTTTCCAAGTCAGTGGCGGCGGCGGTCCGGCTCAGCAGCGCGCCAACGGCCGGAAGCATGATCAGCGAGCTGAGCAGGAGCGCGGCAAGTTTGAGAGCCATGCGATTGGAATTGAGTGCCGATGGTACTTGGTTCTTAAACAACATGACCTGATGCCTCAACGAGTAGACGAATAGGATTCGACGCCGTACCGCACGAAGAGCGTGTCAGCGGTGCCTTTCTTCTTGCCCAAGTACCTGTCAGATAGCTTCGGGCCTTCCTTTTCCATGCTGCCGCCGTCATTTTCGGCGATTGACCGCAGGGCCAGCGAGAGTTCGCCGGACGATTCTATCATGGCAATGACCTCTGCCTGATGCGGATCAAGCTCGAGAGTAGCCGTCTTGCCCTCGGCGACGGTTACCGTTTCGCTGTCCTTTTCCTGCCGGTAGGTCTGGTTGATGGCCAAGACGCGGACATTGGAAATGGCTATTTCGCTGGTCACCATCTTTTCGGTGCCCTGGGGATTGTCGACTTTCCGGGTGAGGATGACGTCAACGCGGTCGTTGGGGAGAATGAAGCCGCCTGCCCCGGACTGTTCGGAGACAGCAACTGAAATCGCTCGCATGCCCTTGGGAAGAATGGCGCTCATGAAACCCGACTGGCCAGGCAGCACCAGTTTCTTTTCAATGACCGTTTCGCCTTCGAAGATCGTTATTCTGGCCCGCGCGTTGAGATAGGATTCCCTGGCGTCCGGCTTTTCATCGCGGGTGATCATCGGACCGGTGATATTTTCCACCGGCCACGGTTTCCATGCCGTTGCGCCATCAACGAGGCGTTCGCCCATATTGATGTCCTTCGACGCCATGAGAACATCGACAGTCTTGACTTTGGTGACCTCAACAATTTCCTTGTCGGGTTTCTTGCCAATAAATCCCTTGGCCAGAAGGCCAGCCAAAATGGCCGAGCCGAAGGCCAGGCCAAACATGACTATGCGCATTTTACTCATTTCGTATCCTCACCTTGCGCGCCTGGCGCCAATTCGAAATCTGACTTTCGGACGGATTGGTCAAATTTAGGTTAATGACCGGTGGATTGCCGGCGGCTGATTAACCAGCCGCCGCCATCCACCAGCTTTTTGGAAATGCCAGAATTGCCCCAATTGCAAAGGCGTAGCCGTAGGGAACGCTTGGCTTCAGGCTCAACAGTTTTTTTGACCACGGCACATCACGCAGCTCCAGACTCATCGAAATGACGGACCACAGGCCGACACAAAGCGCCAGAATGCCGCCGGCAATGACCGTGTATGCCAGAAACGGCAAAGCCTGCGCGCTGCCAAACCAAAGCCCGGCCGCTGCCATCAATTTGGCATCACCGCCGCCGAACAGCCCGGCGGCGAAAAGCGCAAATCCAATGGCGAACAGGATGGCGGCCGTCAACACATGGAGGCCAAACATTTCAAGCGGCATGCCGGTCAGCCACGCCAACGGGAAAAATATCACGAAAATCAAGAGTGTGAGCCAATTGGGGATGCGAAGCGACAAGGCATCGCCCGCACCTGCAACGATCATGAGAAGCGGAAAAATCGAAACTGATAAAAAGTGTATCATGGATGCCCGGGCAATTCTCCCGCACCTCAAACGGCAGGCTTGGCGGCAACATCACATGGCCGGCGTAAAGACAGAGTTAACCTTGTCAAATCGCTGCGCAAAAAAAGAACCACCGGGGCGAGCCCGGTGGTTTCGGTTTTGAACCGCGCATTCCCGGCCGCCTTCGCGGCCAGGGAATGCCCGCGTTGTTACATGGCGTTCAAGCCGCTCGAGAGCTGTCCGAACACGCCGGATACGGCGGTTGACAGGATCGGCATGGCAACAACAAGCATCAAGCCCATGGCAGCAGCAATAAGACCATATTCGATAGCCGTTGCACCGGATTCGTCGTTCATGAAACGCACAAATTTCTTCATTTAAGTCTCCAAGATTACTCTACAGCACCTGGCTCCTCAATAACGGTGCTTCATGCGCCGTATCCGTGAACCATGGACCGACCATAAACTTCAACCCTTAACGCGAAGTAAATCCTCGAGAACAGATGAATATTTATCATCCCTTGCGAGAATCTTGGTTATCACATGTCTGTATTATTCAGTACAATTCAATTTAAAACTATATATGTTGGTAAATATTTTGTTTTTTACTAGTATTTACTTTGTATATTTTCATAATCTATTTCCATAATCCAGAATTACTCGACATTTACTGATTTTTACGCAAACAGAATGATTAAACAATACTCCCTGTATATTTTGCTGACTATCAACTGAATTGATTCCGCGCGCGTAGGCCGGGGCCGTTCTTGGCCCAGGCTGGGCACTACTTCACACAGGGAGCCGCCAAGATTCCGGCTTCGACATGATCGTAACAGAAGATTCACCATTCATGTGCAAATTGGAAAGCCATTGCACGGCAACCAACGGCTCCATTTCAAGGAAATTCGCGACATGCTGAAACTATTGCGCGTCACTACAACTGCCCTGGCGCTGTCCTTGCTTTGCTCTTCCGCATCCCTGGCTGCGCAAGAACTGGTCATCAAGACGGATCAAACCCAGCTGGTGAAAATATCGGGAACCCCAGGGGCGGTTGTGGTTGGCAATCCAAGCATTGCGGACGCCACGGTTCACGGGAACAAAATCTTCATTCACGGACGGGCCTTTGGTTCCACCAACCTGATTATTCTCGACCAGAATGGCGATCAGCTCGCCTCCCTCGACATCACGGTGCAGTTGGGCGGCGAGAATAACCTCGCCCTCTATAAGGCCGGCGCACGCTTTACATATGTCTGTGCGCCGCTGTGCGAAGGAACCCTGCAGTCCGGCGACCAAGTTGACTGGTTTGGCAACATCGCGAAGATGGATACAAAGAAATCCGGCGCTGCGACGGGCAATGCGACCGTCGATGCAGCCCCCGTTCCCGCCGCGCAATAGCCCCTTCGAACATTAATCAAACGCCTGGCCCCGCAATTGCGGGGCCATTTGCTTTGCCGGCCGGCAAGCAGCCAACACCGGTAAAATTTGAATGAATTCTTTCAGTCAGCGGAAACGGCTTGTTGATAAGAAACATTCAAACGGAAGCAGGTGCGGCGCCGCCAAACCGTAACCTGGTCCGCTACGGGAGAATGCCATGCGAACTTTTCCAAAAAAGTTCCGTCGAAAGTTCGTACGCCGCTTGATGAAGTCCGAAAAGGGCTCTACCGCCGTCGAGTTCTCGATGGTGGCGTTTCCCTTTTTCATGATGATGGGCTGCATCTGTGAAACTGGCATCATGCTCTTCAGTGAATACTCCATACAAGCGGGGGTCCAGGCGGCGGCCCGTGAAATCAGGACGGGACAGGCGCAAACCGCCAGTCTCAGCGCGGCGGCCTTCAAGACAAAAATCTGCGCGATCACCGGCATCGTCATCAATTGCGAAAGCGCGCTCACCGTTTACGTAAGGCCGGCAAGTTCTTTCACAACCCTTCAGTCAGTACTGCCCAACTATCTCAACGTCGGCACAAAACCCGATGGCACGCCAAATCCAATCTCCTACGACTGCGGCGGAGCTTCACAAGCCGCGGCGGTAATCGCCACCTATGACTGGGAGTTTACCATGCCGTTCATGTCGTTCCTGGCAAATCTGCCGGGTGGAACCAAGCGCCGGCTCTACGGACTGGCGATTTTTGAAAACGAACCATTTCCCGCGGGAAGTTCGTGTTCATAGGGATGAAAAATCCATGAGAAACACATTCAGGAAATTTCTTGGCGAAACAGGGGGCATCGCGGCAATCGAAGTCGCACTCATCCTGCCCTTTCTGCTGTTGATCTATTTCGGGCTCTTCGATCTTACGTCCGTGATTTCGGTAAACCGAAAAGTGACCTATGCGGCAAGCGTCATGGCGGATCTGGTTGCCCTGAACAAGACGTCGGTGCTCAAGAGCAGCATTCAAGACTATTATGCTGCCGCCAACATGGTCATGGCACCGACCCCTGCCGCCTCGGTCCGGGTTGAAGTCTTCGGCTATCGCATTTCCGGCGCGACGATAACGCAGGTGTGGAAAACCGATAACGCGGCAGGAAGCTCCTGCGGTGCGGCGCCTTCCACTGCCGCCATGGCCCCCCTGATGGTTGCCGGAAACGATCTGATCGTCGCCCGCGTCTGCACAACCTATACGCCCTATGCGTCAAACTTCCTTGGCCACCGGATTCTGGGCAATGCCGCGTTCCAGGTTGGCGAGAGCATCACGCAACGGCCACGCAGCTCATTGCAGCTGACCTGCTACAACACCGCGGTGGGCGGCGCCGTCTGTTCCTGATCGGCATTTTGCATGGATTGCAATAGGGGAGCCTGCCGGAGGCTGCCTCCCTTGATTCATGACTCCTCTCCAGCCAAAAAGCCCATGAAGCCCTCTGGCGTAAATCCTGGTCTCGCGGTAAGAGGGCTGAATTCCCGGAGATAAATAGTTGGAACTTACCGTTTTTCTTGCAGTCCTGGCTGCAGCCTTCATGCACGCCAGCTGGAACCTGCTGGTCAAACTCAAGCTGGACCGCTTCATGTCGCTGTTCCTGCTGCAGACCCTGATGGGCCTCATGGGAATAGGCATGCTCTTCTTCTTTGCATGGCCGGCCCGCGAAAGCCTGCCCTACGCCCTGGTTTCGGGGATCCTGCATACGGGCTACAATATTTTCCTGGCGCGCAGCTACCGGGACGGCGATCTCAGCCTGGTCTATCCCATCGCCCGCGGCACCGCGCCACTGATAACCCTCCTGGCAACCTGGCTGGTCGCCAGCGAACAAATCGATGCGGCGACCGCTATTGCCATTGGCGTGCTCGTTTCCGGCATCTGGCTGATGGCCGCCGGAAAGTCGAAGTCCCTCAAGCTCGACAAGACATCGCTGTTCTTTGCGCTCGGGACATCCTGTTTCATTGCCGCCTATACGGTTGTCGATGGCCTCGGCGGCCGTATTTCGGGGGCCGCTTCCGGCTACACCGCCGTGGTTTTCATTCTTGATGCCATATTCCTTTTCGCGGCAGGCCTCTACATGCGCGGCCCGGGAATTCTCAAAAGCGTCGCCCCCTACTGGAAAAGCGGGATTGTGGGATCTGCGCTTTCGGCGGGCGCCTATTGGATCGTCATCTGGGCCATGACCCAGGCGCCGATCGCCGCGGTGGCCGCGCTGCGCGAAACCAGCATCCTCTTTGTCATTCTCATGTCGGCGAAATTCCTGAAGGAGCATATCAGCTGGTCCCGGGTTGCCGGCGGTGTGCTTGTGGTCATAGGAGCGATTGCGCTGCGCCTGTCATAGGTTAAGCAAATGGCTCACGTTCTTCTGGCCATGGCCCTTGGCAAGCGCCTCCTGGAATACTGCCTCAACGGCGGCGGCCAATGCGGTTTCCAGTCCAAGACCGGTTGCGAGCCCCCTGAAATAGCCAATGTCCTTGGCGGCGTTGGCCAGGGCAAATTTGTAGCCCTCAAAATCGCCTTCAAGGGCCGGCGCCACCATCTTGCGCAGCACGCCGGAATTGCCGGAACCGTTCAACATGACGTCGTAGAGATTGCGCCAATCGATATCGGCTTTCCGCGCCGCATCAAAGGCCTGAGCCACAAGTGCGATCATGCCGGTCACCAGAAAATTCGAGATGAGCTTGGCGGCATGGCCCGAGCCGACCGGCCCCATATGGCGGATGGTGGTGGCATAACAGGACAGCAGGGGCAGAATGCCCGCGTAGACTTCCGGGCTTGCGCCGCAGAGCACGCCAAGCTCCGCCTTGGCGGCCTGTTCCGGCCCGCCGGTCATGGGGGCGTCGGCATAGCCAATCCCCAGGGGTGCCAACTCGCCAGCAAGGCGGCGGGTCGATTCCGGTTCCGAAGTGCCGGCATCAATGATGATCTGGCCGGCGCGCAGATGGGGCTTGAGGGCGGAAACCGTCTGCTCCACGATCCTTGAGGATGAGAGGCACAGGAGAATGCAGTCGCTGCTCCGGGCAATCTCCTCCAGGTTCCTGGCTTCGCGGGCTCCACGGGAGAGCAGATCGTCGATCGGCGCGCGGTTGCGGTGGGCAATAACATTAACGTCATGGCCGCCCTTCAGCAGATTGAGCCCCATGCCATGCCCCATGAGGCCAACACCCACGACGCCAATTCTCATGCTTGCCTCCACCCCAACCCATGCTAGTTTCCCGCCCCATCAACAGGAGCAGATTGCATCATGGCGTTACACAAGAACTTCATCAATGGCGAGTGGGTTGCGGGCACGGGAACGAAGGAAAACATCAATCCCTCCGATATTACCGATGTCATTGGCGAATACGCGCAGGCCGACAAGGCGCAGACCGAAGCCGCCATTGCCGCAGCCCAGGCCGCCGCGCCCGCATGGGCCGCAACCACGCCACAGCAGCGCGCCGACATCCTGGAAGCGGCAGGCATCGAACTGCTGGCGCGCAAGGACGAGATCGGCCGCCTGCTGTCACGCGAGGAAGGCAAACCCCTGGCCAACGGCATTGCCGAGACCATGCGGGCGGCACAGATCTTCAAGTTTTTCGCCCAGGAAGCCTTGCGCATGGAAGGCGTTTCCGTCGCCTCGGTGCGGCCAGGCGTGGATGTGGCCATCACCCGGGAGCCCCTTGGCGTGGTTGGCCTGATCTGCCCGTGGAACTTCCCCATTGCCATTCCGGCCTGGAAAATGGCACCGGCCCTGGCCTATGGGAACACCGTTGTCTTCAAGCCGGCTGACCTTGTGCCCGGCACCGCCTGGGCCCTGGTTGAGGTTCTTTCGCGGGCCGGACTGCCCAAGGGCGTGCTCAACCTGGTGATGGGGCGTGGCTCGGTGGTGGGCCAAACCATGCTCGACTCCCGCGGCATAAACGCGATCTCGTTTACCGGCTCGGTCGAGACCGGCGCCAAAGTGGCCATGGCGTGTTCGGCGCGGGGCGCCAAGTACCAGCTTGAAATGGGCGGCAAGAACCCGCTGGTGGTGCTGGATGACGCCAATCTCGACGCCGCAGTGGCCGCCGCCATCGACGGGGCCTTCTATCAGACCGGGCAACGCTGCACGGCGTCATCGCGGCTCGTCGTTCAAAGCAAGGTCCACGACGCCTTTGTGGACAAGATGGTCGCCGCCATGAAGGCCCTCAAGGTTGACCACGCCCTGAAGGACGGCACGCAAGTTGGCCCCGTCGTGGACGAAAGCCAGATGGCGCAGGACGAAAAATACATCGGCATTGCCCGGAACGAGGGCTGCGAACTGGCCTGGGGCGGCGAACGGCTGAACCGGGACACCAAGGGACACTACCTGTCGCCCGCCCTGTTCACGAACACCAAGAATGACATGCGGATCAACCGCGAGGAAGTTTTTGGCCCCGTGGCCTCGGTCATCAAGGTGGGCAGCTATGATGAGGCGCTGGCCGTTGCCAATGACACGGCCTTCGGGCTTTCATCGGGCATATTCACCACATCGCTGAAATACGCCACGGATTTCCGCAAGAAATCGGCGGCGGGCATGGTGATGGTCAATCTGCCGACGGCCGGCGTGGACTATCATGTGCCGTTCGGCGGGCGGAAAGGCTCCAGCTACGGGGCGCGCGAACAGGGCCGCTTCGCGGCCGATTTCTACACCTCGGTCAAGACGGCTTACACACTCGCAGGGTGAGTTCGCCCACCCGTTCGACGGCGGCATGCAGCCTGTCACCGGGCTGAATGGGGCCAACGCCGCTTGGCGTGCCGGTGAAAATCAGGTCACCGGCATGCAGTTCAAACAGCTTCGACAATTCGCTGATGATTTCGGGAACGCTCCAGATCATCTGGGAAATGTCGGAGCCTTGGCGCTCGACATCGTTGACGCGCAATGAAATTCTGGCGTGCCCGAGAAGGCCTGTTTCCGATCTCGGCATGATTTCCCCGATCGGCGCCGAATGATCAAAGGCCTTGGCAACCTCCCAGGGCCTGCCGGCTTTCTTGGCCTCAGCCTGCAAGTCACGCCTGGTCATATCGATGCCCACGGCATAGCCATGAATGTGCTGCGGCGCGTCGGGCAGCGGAATATTCCTTCCCCCGGAGTGGAGGGCCACAACAAGTTCCACCTCATGGTGCAGGTCACGGGTTGCCGGCGGATAGGGGAAGTCACCATCGAGTAGCAGGGCATCGGCCGGCTTCTGGAAAAAGAAGGGCGGTTCGCGTCCCGGAATGCCGCCCATTTCCGCCACATGGTCGTTGTAATTGCGCCCGACACAATAAATGCGCCGTACCGGAAAACGCAGATGGGTGCCGTGCACGGGCACCGAGGCCTGTTTTGGCGGGGCAAACACATAGCTCATAGCAATTCGATCCCACGGTAGCGGAACAGGCTGCGCGTCGCTTCAGCCGATCCGTTCAGGTCTATAGCCCGGCAGGCATCTTCAATGACCAGCGTGTCAAATCCAAGCGTCTTGGCGTCTTCGGCAGAGTAACGCACGCAATAGTCAAAGGCCAGACCGACAAGGAAGACCCGGTCAAATCCGCGCTCCCGCAAATACCCGCCCAGACCCGTGGGCGTCTTGTGATCATTCTCAAAAAACGCCGAGTAGGAATCAATTTCGCGGCGGAAGCCCTTGCGGATGACAAGTTGCACATGCGGAATGCTCAACCGGTGATGCAGGGAAGAACCGCGCCGTTCCTGAATGCAGTGGTCGGGCCACAGGGTCTGAGTTCCATAGGGCATCTCGATCTGTGAAAAGGCCTCCTTGCCCGGGTGGGCGGAAGCAAATGAGAGGTGGCCCGGCGGATGCCAGTCCTGGGTCAGCACCACATTCTTGAAGCCCTTTGCCAAATCATTGATGACCGGGACGACTTCATCGCCGCCGGGAACGGCCAGATTGCCGCCTTCACAGAAATCATTCTGGACATCCACGACAATCAGTACATCGGTATCCGTCGTCTTCATTTTATCCTCATCGGGCCAGGGAGGCAGCGCATCCCTTCAAGGCCGGAAAACGGTCGACAATGACATAAACGGGAATGGGATGCATGACATCCGCCAGCTTTCCCTTATCTTCAAAAATCGCACGGAAAGCCCCGCTCTTCAACTTTTCAACAACGGACGGCGCAATGCCGCCGGCAAGATACACGCCGCCGCGGGCCTGAAGCGCCATGGCAGCATCGCTCGCCAGGCGCGCCAGCCAGGTTATGAACTGATCGAGGGTTCTCACAGCCGCCGCATCCTGGCCTGACAACGCCGCCTGAATGACGGCTTCGGGACTTTCCAGCTTTCCCTTGGCGTCAATCGTCTTGTACAGCAAATACAGCCCGCCGCCGCTGACCGCATCTTCGGCGATGAATCTTGTGCCCGGTCTGGTCATGCGCTCACGCAATTCGAATTCCTCGCGTGTCACGGTGGGCAGGGTTATCTGGCCAAGCTCGCCTGGCAGTGCCATCCAGCCACCCTGCGGCAAAGGCGCCAGGGCCGCCATCCCAAGGCCCGTGCCAGGCCCCAGCACAATCTTCAGCCTGGGTTCGGGCGACTCCCGTCCGCCGATCTGGATCAGGTCATTGCCGCGCAAGTGGGGCAGCGAAAGGGCCAAAGCCTCATAGTCATTCAGCAGCCGCAGGCGCCGGGCCCTGGCGGCAGCCCGCAGGCTTTCGCTGGTAAACGACCAGTCATAGTTGGTGAGGGAAATGTGCTCGCGGTCAACCGGGGCAGCGACGGCGATGGCGGCGGCGGAGAGGGACGCCACCTCGCGGTTGCGCAAATATTGCTGAATGGCGGCTTCCAGCGAGGCAAAATTGTCGTTGCGCAGGGCCTCCATGTGCTGGATTGCCATGGAGCCCGGTTCAACAAGCCCGAAGCGGGAGTTTGTGCCCCCGATATCGCCTACAAGTGCATATTCCGTCATCGTTTTCCTCAGCCCTCAACTGCCACGGCCAGCGCCTCAGGGCAAGAGCGGCGGTGATCTGGCTAAACGCCGCCACTTCCGCTAGGAAGCGGCCACACTTGAACCATTTGGAAATTCCGTGACCGATCAAATTGCCACCGAGGTGTCGCGCCGGCGCACCTTTGCCATCATTTCCCATCCCGACGCCGGCAAGACCACGCTTACCGAAAAGCTCCTGCTTTTCGGCGGTGCCATCCAGCTTGCCGGGCAGGTGCGGGCCAAGGGCGACCGGCGGCGCACCCGCTCGGACTGGATGTCGATAGAACGGGCGCGCGGCATTTCTGTCGTTACTTCGGTGATGACCTTCGAATACAACAATTGCGTGTTCAACCTGCTGGATACGCCAGGCCACGAGGACTTCTCGGAGGATACCTACCGCACGCTCACGGCGGTTGATGCCGCCGTCATGGTCATCGACGGAGCCAAGGGCATCGAGGCGCGGACCCGCAAGCTGTTCGAAATCTGCCGCCTGCGCGATATCCCGATCATCACCTTCATCAACAAGATGGACCGCGAAACCCGCGAACCCCTTGATCTTCTGGATGAGATTGAAAAGGGCCTAGCCCTGACGGTTGCCCCCATGGTGTGGCCCATCGGCCTGGGCCGGGCCTTCGCCGGCACCTACGACCTCACTACGCCGCGCGTGCGGCGGCTGGACGAGGATCCGGCCGGGCAGCCGGTCTCCGGTCCCGATGATCCGCTGTTTGCCACCCTGCTCACGCCGCCGCAGCTTGCTACCTGGCGCGACGAGATGGAACTGGTGCGCGACCTCTGCCACAGTTTTGACCGGGCCGCCTTCCTGGAAGGCCACCTGTCGCCGGTGCTCTTCGGCTCGGCGCTGAGGAATTTCGGGGTGCGCGACCTCCTCGATACGCTGATCGCCCATGCGCCGCCGCCGCGCGACCAGCAGGCCCAGCAGCGCGTGGTCCATGCAAGCGAGCCGAAAATGACCGGCATCGTCTTCAAGATCCAGGCCAACATGGACCCCAATCACCGGGACCGCATCGCCTTCATGCGGCTGGCCTCGGGCAAGCTCACGCGCGGCATGCGGGTGAAGATCGTCCGCACCGGCAAGACGCTTGCCCTCAATGCCCCGCAATTCTTTTTCGCCCAGGACCGCTCGCTGGCCGAGGAAGCCTTTGCCGGCGATGTCGTCGGCATTCCCAACCATGGCGTATTGCGTATCGGCGACACGCTGACCGAAGGCGAAGACCTGGTCTTTACCGGCGTGCCCAGCTTTGCCCCGGAGATCCTGCGCCGGGTAAAGCTTGGCGATCCGATGAAGGCCAAGAAATTGCGCAGCGCCCTTGAGGAACTTGCCGAGGAAGGCGTCGTCCAGCTCTTTATCCCGGTGGATGGCTCTGCTGCCATTGTCGGTGTGGTGGGGGCCTTGCAGCTCGACGTGCTGGCAGACAGGCTCGCCAACGAGTATGGCGTTCCGGTGGAATTTGAAACGACGCGGCATGAGGTCATGCGCTGGATATCGTCGGACGATCCCAGGAAGCTGGATGATTTCATCGCCGCCAACCGGTTTTCCATAGCCAATGACCTTGACGGCGATCCGGTGCTCATGGCCCAGTCGCCCTTCAGCCTGAACTATACACTGGAGCGCGCGCCTGATATCAAGGCGGTGGAAATCAAGGAAATGCACAAGGCTTCATGAACTTCGCTTCCGCCTACCTGCCATCCGATTTTGCCTGGCCCCATTTCGTCGCCATTTCGATGATGTTTGGGCTTTGGGCGTTCTACAACAACATCCTAGGCACCTTTGGGCGCGGCTCGCTCAATATGCAGCTGCATGCGGTGCGCCGACGCTGGTTTTCCGTGCACCAGCGCATCCACCGCGAGCACCGGGTGATTGACGCCATCCTGCTGGGCCACATCTCTTCGTCCATATCATACTTCGGCTCGGCCACGCTTATCGTGCTTGCGGGCCTCGTCGGCACGCTGGCGAACGTCAACCGCATCCACGCCATGGCCGGGGACTTGAAGTTTCTGGCGCCGATGAGCGTTGACATGTTCACGCTCAACTTCGCCATTCTCACGCTTATTCTTGCCCTGAGCTTTTTTGCCTTCACCTACGCCCTGCGCAAGATGGCCTACACCTGCGCGCTGCTGGGAGGACTGCAGGAAACACCGGAACAGGGGCCGGACTCGGAAATCATGGTCGAGCAGGCGGCCCGCGTGCTGACTGAGGCGGTACGCAGCATCAACAACGGCATCCGCGGGTTCTACTATGCCATCGCCGCCCTGTTCCTGTTCGGCGGCCCCTATGTCTGCATCGGCGCCACCGTGCTGATCACCGCGGTCCTCTACTATCGCCAGCTCTTCTCGCCAACCGCCATTGCCATCGGCAAGTATGTGGAAGCAATGAACCGGCTGGGGCAGCAGTAATCACCCGCGAAGCTTCGCGGCCTCGCGGGCCAGTGCTTCGATGCCGCTCCAGTTTCCCTCTCCGATCAATTTCTTCGGCACCATCCATGATCCGCCAACCGTAATGACGTTGGCGAGTTTCAGGTACCGCGGGGCGGATTCGAGAGTTATGCCACCGGTGGGGCAGAAGCGGACTTGCGGCAGGGGTTGGGACAGCGATGCAAGGTAGGCTGCACCGCCTGCCGGTTCGGCGGGGAAGAATTTCTGGAAACCGTAGCCCTGCTCCAACAGCGCCATGCATTCGGAGGCCGTCACACCGCCGGGCAGGAGCGGCATGCGAACATCGCGGGCCGAGGCCAGGAGCTGCGGAGATGACCCCGGCGACACGGCAAAGGCGCAGCCCAATTTGTCCATGGCCAGCATCTGGCTAGGGGTGAGCACGGTACCCACGCCGACAATCGCCCCCTCAACCTCGGCCATGATGGCCCGGATGGATTCGAGTGCGGCACTGGTGCGCAAAGTGATCTCAAGAACCGGCAGGCCGCCTTTGACGAGGGCGCGGGCCAGCGGCACGGCATCGGCCAGGCGCTCGATCACCATGACCGGCACCACGGGTGCGGCGGAAAGAATGGCTTCAACGCCGCTCTGCAATTCCCTTGTCATCATGCAACCTCAAATATTGATGCGCCCTGGTCGGCACGGCCGGCAAGATCGCGGAAGGCCTTGAACAATTCCCGGCCGGTTCCTTCCGCATTTCTCGAAAGATCGGCGGCGGCGGGAAGGCGGGCCGCAAATTCCCCGGCATCCAGCAGAATTTCCAGGCGGCCGCGGTCCGCATCAATGCGGATCACGTCGCCATCCCTAATTCTGGCGATGGCTCCGCCAGCGGCGGCCTCGGGCGTCACATGGATGGCCGCCGGCACCTTTCCCGAGGCGCCGGACATGCGGCCATCGGTGACCAGGCCGACGCGGAACCCCTTGTCCTGCAGGACACTGAGCGGCGGCGTCATGCGGTGGAGTTCCGGCATGCCATTGGCCTTCGGCCCCTGGAAACGCACCACCGCCACCACATCCCGGTGCAATTCGCCCGCCCTGAAGGCGGCGTGAAGTTCTTCCTGAGAATGGAAGACGCGGGCCGGCGCCTCGATGACATGGCGGTCATCGGGAATCGAGGAGGTCTTGATAACAGCGTGTCCGAGCGGCCCTTCAAGCACATTGAGGCCGCCTGTCGGCTGGAACGGATTATCACAACCCCGCAACACCGTGTCATCGTGGGAGGCGGTGGCGGCCTCTTTCCAGGCCAAGGCGCCATCGTGGCCCAGTTTTGGTTCAACCAGATAACTTTTGAGCCCGGTGCCCATGATGGTCGTGACATCCTCGTGGAGCATGCCGCTATGCAACAGTTCGCGGATCAGAAATCCCATGCCGCCCGCCGCGTTGAAGTGGTTCACATCGGCTTTGCCATTGGGATAGATGCGGGTCATCAGGGGCACGACGCCGGAAAGCTCCGCCAGATCCTTCCAGGTCAGCACAATGCCGGCCGCGGCGGCCATGGCGATGAGGTGCAGCGTGTGGTTGGTGGAGCCTCCGGTTGCCAGCAAGCCGACAACCCCGTTCACCACGGCCTTCTCATCATAGATGCGGCCGATGGGCGTGTAGCTGTTTCCAAGGGCGGTTAGCGACAGGGCCTGCCGGGCGGAGGCCTTGGTGATTTCATTGCGCAGCGCCGTGCCCGGATTGACGAAAGTTGAGCCGGGCAGGTGAAGGCCCATGATTTCCATCAGCATCTGATTGGAATTGGCGGTGCCGTAGAAGGTGCAGGTGCCAGGCCCATGGTAGGACTGGGCTTCCGCCTCCAGGAGCGCGGCGCGGTCCACCTTGCCTTCGGCATAGAGCTGGCGGATTTTTGCCTTTTCGTCGTTGGCCAGACCGGAGGTCATGGGACCAGCGGGCACAAACACGGCGGGCAGATGGCCGAACGACAAGGCGCCAATGATGAGGCCCGGCACGATCTTGTCGCAGACACCAAGGTAAACGGCGGCATCAAACATCTGGTGGGACAGGGCCACGGCGGTTGAAAGGGCAATCACATCGCGTGAAAACAGCGACAGTTCCATGCCGGTTTCGCCCTGGGTGACGCCATCGCACATGGCCGGAACACCGCCTGCCACCTGGGCCGTGCCACCGGCGGCACGCGCCGCATCACGGATGATCTGCGGATAGTGCTCGAAGGGCTGGTGGGCCGAAAGCATGTCATTGTAGGAGGTGACAATCCCGAGATTGGGGCCGGCGCCGTTGCGCAGCTCACTCTTGTCGCGGGGGCCGCAGGCGGCGAAGCCATGGGCAAGGTTGGCGCAGCCCAGCGCCTTGCGGCGGGGCTGGGAGCTGGCCGCCGCCGCAATGCGCTGGAGATAGCGCTGGCGCGTGGGCTTGCTGCGCTCGATTATCTTCTCGGTGACCGCGGAGACAATTGCGTGGACAGACATGAATTCAACTCCGTCAGGGACACCAATAGAGTGTGAGAGGTTTTTTTGACCGCAGGACAGCCCGCACCGGCATGGCCGCAATGGAGCCTTCGCCCAAGGCCCTGTTTAACACGCCGCGCTTGTCCTGTCCTTCAATGTGAAGGCATAGAAGGCTTGCATCAAGCAGTGCGGGAAGAGTGAAGGTGAGGCGGGGTTCTTCTGCCGCCGGGGCCGAAATTTCGATCACCCGTTTCTCAGTCATGGGATCAATGGCTTCAGCCAGGTGATCGCCGCCCGGGAAAAACGAGGCGGTGTGGCCGTCGCTTCCCATGCCCAGGACAACGACATCGAGGATGGGAGCGTGTTCCGCATCCGGATTTTCGAAGAGCGGAATGAACTCCGCCGCTTCGGCGCTATTTTGCAGGAGACTTTCGCGCACCAGCCTTGCATTTGAGCGCGGGCTGGTTTCAGGCACCTGGCGTTCATCAACCAAGGTAACCGTTATCTTGTTCCAGGGAATATCAAATTGCGACAAGGTCTCAAAAAAGAGTTTTGGGGTGGAGCCACCCGACACCGCGAGGCAGGCCCTTCCCTTGCTGATCACATGATGCTGCAGGGCGTTGGCGACATCGGTGGCAAGGGCTGACGCGAGGCTGCCCCGGCTTTCAAAAAACCGCTCCTTGGCGATCATGCAGCATCGCCTTCATGCCAGGTGCGCCCGTCCCGCTCGATCAGGGCGACGGCGGCCGATGGCCCCCAGGTGCCGGCCGTATAGGGCTTGGGCAACTCGGGCGATTCCTTCCAATAGTCCAGAATGGGATCAATCCATTTCCATGCGGCGGTCACCTCGTCACGGCGCATGAACAGGGTCTGGTTGCCGCGCACCACATCCATCAGCAGGCGCTCATAGGCATCGGGGTTACGCACCCCGAAGGCATCGGCAAAACTCATGTCGAGGGGCACATGGCGCAGGCGCATGCCGCCGGGGCCAGGATCCTTGATCATCAGCCAGAGCTTGACGCCCTCATCGGGCTGCAGGCGGATCACCAGGCGGTTGGAGCTGATCGGCCCCGCGCTGGCATCAAAGACGGAATGGGGAACCGGCTTGAACTCAACGACAATTTCAGAAGCCCGCGATTGCAGCCGCTTGCCGGAGCGAAGATAGAACGGCACGCCGTTCCAGCGCCAATTGCCTATTTCAGCCTTGATGGCGACATAGGTTTCGGTCTTTGACGCATTCGAGCCAAGTTCCTCAAGGTAGCCCGGAACGGCCCCACTTGCCGAAGCCCCGGCGCGGTATTGGCCGCGCACCGTGAGGTTCGCCATGTTCTCCCCGGTGACCGGCTTCAAGGATTGCAGGACCTTCAGCTTCTCGTCGCGCACCGCGTCGGCTTCAATCGACGTGGGCGGTTCCATGGCGACGAGACAGAGCAGCTGCAGGATGTGGTTTTGCACCATGTCGCGCAGCGCCCCCGCGGTATCGTAATAGCCGGCGCGGCCTTCAACGCCCAGGGTTTCCGCCACGGTGATCTGCACGTGGTCAATATGGGCGGCGTTCCACACGGGTTCGAAAAGGGAATTGGCAAAGCGCAGGGCCATGAGATTCTGCACCGTCTCCTTGCCGAGATAGTGATCGATGCGGTAAATCGAAGGCTCCGGGAAAATCCGGCCGATCTGTTCGTTCAAGGCCTTGGCGGAGGCGCCGTTCTTGCCGACGGGCTTTTCAACCACCACACGGGACTTCGGCGTCACCAGGTTGTTGCTGCCAAGGCGCTCGCAAATCGGGCCAAAGAGATCGGGCCCCACCGCCAGATAGAAGACGCGGATACGGTCCGCATTGGGTTTGAGGATTTTTTCGAGTTCCTTCCAGCCTGATTCCTGGCCCGGCTCCGCCGCCACATAATCCAGCCGGTCGAGAAACTGCTGGCACATCTCGGGTTTGCGCTGCTCCATTGCCACGTAGGCTTCGATGGCAGCCATGGCAAAGGCGCGAAAGGCCTCGCGGGTCATAGGCCGGCGCGAAGACCCAATGATCCTCGCCGCCGGCGGAATTTGGCCCTGCAAATCGCGGTGGTAGAGGGCCGGAAGCAGCTTGCGCTGGGCCAGATCACCCGTGGCGCCAAATACCACAAGATCAAAGACATCGACGGGAATGGTTCGCGGAGTCATATTCTGATTCAGGCCCAGTTTTGAGGTACGCCAATCAAATGGCGATCTACACGCCGACGGTTACTTTTGCAATAATCGAATTCCACTGATTTATTGATTTTTCCGCGACTCCGGGCGATGGATAGCGTACGCATCGAATGGGGGGGGGAATCATGATTGTCTGTTGTGGCGAGGCGCTGATCGACATGCTGCCGCGCATCTCCAAGGACGGCGCGGCGGTTTACCAGCCCTTCAATGGCGGCTCGATTTTCAATACGGCCATTGCCCTGGGGCGGCTTGGAATCATCACCGGCTATTACAGCGGACTTTCCACGGATTTTTTCGGCGACAGCCTGGTTGCCGGCCTGAAAGCCAGCAATGTCGACCTGAAATACACCAAAATCTGGGACAGGCCCTCCACCCTTGCCTTTGTGAAGCTGGACAACGGCAAGGCGCGCTATTCCTTCTTTGACGAGAACTCGGCCAGCCGGATGCTGACCAAGAAGGATCTTCCGAAGCTCAGGTCCGATGTGAACGCGCTGCATTTCGGTTCAATCAGCCTGATCAACGAACCGGGGGCTTCAACCCTTGAAACCTTGCTGACCCAGGAAGCGGAAACACGGGTGATCTGCCTTGATCCCAATATCCGCGCCAACATGATCAAGGACCGCCGCGGATATCTGGAGCGCCTCAACCGCCTCATTGCCCTGTGCGACATCGTGAAAGTATCGGACGAGGATGTGACCTGGATCACCGGCAAGACCGACCTGGTCGCGGCCGCGCGAAAATGGCTCAATGCGGGGGCCAAGGTGGTGGTGGTGACCAAGGGCGAGAACGGCGTTGAGGCCTATACCAAGGGCGTCACCGTCAAGCAGCCCGCGGTCAGCGTCAAGGTGGCGGACACGGTGGGCGCCGGCGATACCTTTACCGCGGGTTTCCTGGCCTCCCTGCAGACAGCGGGGAAACTCACCAAGGCAGCGATTTCCTATCTTGACGAAACCTCGCTGCGCAATGCCGTGAGCTATGCGGCGAAGGCTGCCGCCGTTACCGTTTCCAGGCCGGGGGCCGATCCGCCCTGGGCCCATGAAATGAAGGGTTAATGGAGTTTCCCGTTGACGGTATCATCCCGCGGTTGAGCGAAGCCTTGAGGCTTGGCCCCGCCGCGATCCTGGTGGCCGAGCCGGGGGCGGGCAAAACCACACGGGTGCCCTTGAAGCTGGTGGATAGTGCGTGGCTGGGTCCGCGGAAAATCGTCATGCTGGAGCCGCGGCGGCTGGCGGCGCGGGCGGCGGCCAAGCGCATGGCCGAGACCCTTGGCGAAGCGCTCGGGGAGACGGTGGGATACACCGTCAGGCTCGACCGCAAGGTTTCGGCCCGGACCCGCATCGAAGTGGTCACCGAAGGCATTCTCACCCGGCGCCTGCAAAACGATCCTGAACTGAAGGATACGGGGCTGGTCATTTTCGACGAGTTCCACGAACGCTCGCTGGATGGCGACCTGGGGCTGGCGCTGACGCTCGACATGCAGCGGAGCCTGCGCGAAGATCTGCGCCTCCTCATCATGTCCGCCACGCTGGATGCGGCCAGGCTTTCCGGACACCTGCAAGGGGCGCCGGTGATCAGCGCCACGGGGCGCATGTATCCGGTTGAGACGCGCTATCTCGACAAGACGACACGGCAGACGATTTCCGCCGATGCCTGCAAGGCCACGCAACTGGCCTTGCGCGACACCAGGCAAAGCATTCTCGTTTTCCTTCCCGGCGAAACGGAAATCCGCCGCACCGAGGACCTGCTCAACGGAGCGAGCCTGCCAGCCGATGTGGTTGTCAGGCCACTCTATGGCGCGATGGGATTTGCCGAACAGGACGCCGCCCTTCTGCCGGCGCCCGAGGGAAGGCGGAAAGTCGTGCTGGCAACCACCATTGCCGAAACCAGTCTCACCATCGAGGGCATCGGCACGGTGATCGACACGGGCTTCAAGCGGGCCCCGCGCTTTGATCCGGCCACCGGGATGACGGCCCTCGAAACGGTGCGGGTAAGCCTGGCCTCCGCCGACCAGCGCCGGGGCCGCGCCGGACGGCTGGGTCCCGGGGTTTGCTACAGGCTTTGGCCGGAGGCTGAAACGCGGGCCCTTGCCGCCCATGACCAGCCGGAAATTCTGGTGAGTGATTTGACGCCGCTTGTACTCGAACTTGCCGCCTGGGGAGTGAATGAGCCTGCCTCCCTGTCCTGGCTCGATGCCCCGCCTGCGGCGGCCTTTGCCCAGGGGCAAGAGCTGCTGAAGCGTCTGGAGGCGCTGGACGCCGAGGGAAGGATCAGCGCCATGGGCCGGGCCATGGTCAAGGTGCCGCTGCATCCCCGCCTGGCCCATATGGTGATCAAGGGGAACGAGCTGGGCTGCGGCGAGTTGGCGGCGGAACTGGCGGCTTTCATTTCCGAGCGCGACGGGCTGGGCCGCGATGCGGGGTGCGATATCGCCACGCGGCTTGCCGCGACGCGCGGCCCGGCGCGGGCGCGCATCCAGGCCTCGGCCAAGCAGATCAGGCAGATCCTGTCGATCAGGAGTGACACGAGCAATATCACTGAGGGCGTGCTGGTTGCGCTCGCCTGGCCCGACCGCATTGCGCAGAAGCGCGGCGGCGCACGGCGCTACCGGATGTCGGGCGGCGGCGGGGCCATCCTTCCCGAACATGACAGCCTGGCAAAACAAGACTTTCTGGCGGTGGCGACAACCGACGGAGCAAGCGGCGACCAGAAGATTTTTCTCGCCGCGCCCCTGACCTTGCAGGAGATCGAACGACATTTCGCGGGCCAAATTGAACTGGTGGAAAACGTCAGCTGGGAGACACGCTCGCAGAGCATCGCGGCGGTGCGCCTGCGCAAGCTCGGTGCCCTCATCCTGGAGGAGCGCCCGCTTGCTACGGCCGACCCGGAAGCCATGGCCGCGGCGATGCTGAAAGGCATTGGCGAGATGGGCCTCAAGAGCTTGCCGTGGACGGAAGGGGCCAACAGTTTTCGCGCCCAGGTGCTGTTCCTCAAGCGGCTGTTTCCCGAGGAGGCCTGGCCCGATCTTTCCGATGCGGTGCTGGCCGGAACCCTGGAGCAATGGCTGAAACCTTATCTGGCGGGCATTTCACGCAAGAGCCATCTGGAACGGCTGGACCTGCTGGCGATCCTGAAGAGCCTGGTTCCGCACGGCCTGCAGCGGCAGATGGAGAGCCTTGCGCCGCGGCGCATTGAAGTGCCTTCCGGGGCCCAGGTGGCGATCGATTATGAAACCGGAGGTGATCCGGTGATCCGGGTGCGGCTGCAGGAGATGTTCGGCCTTGCCAGAACGCCCAGCATCGCCAAGGGCCGGGCCCAGTTGCGCATCGAGCTGCTGTCGCCGGCGGGGCGGCCGCTGGCGGTCACCAAGTCGCTGGAGACCTTCTGGAGCAACGGCTATCCGGACGTGCGCGCCGAGTTGCGCGGGCGCTACCCCAAGCATTCCTGGCCGGAAGACCCGCTGTCGGCGGCGCCGGTGAAGCCGCGGAAACTGCGCTGAAGGAATGGGGCGGAACCTGCTGCCTTGTCGGCTGCAGGGAACTTTGCGCCGGGCCCGCCGCCTGAAGCGCTGTTTGATCTACATCATTTCGACCGGCAGCCTAACTCGCTATGAAGGTGCGATGACAGGCGCAGGCACCAGAGGTTTTCTGATCCGGCAATTCGTCCGCATTCTTGCGGTGGCCGTTTGCCTGTCTGTTCTTCTTGCTGGTTTTGCCGTCCTTGAGGCTCCCAATTCGTTCCATGGCAAGGGCATTTCATCTGCTGATATAACTGCCGTCTCGGCAAGCCAGGACTGCAGCCATTCAACCGGCAAGAAACCGGGTGAACATGGGACCCATGGCATCTGCGACGGGTGTTTGAATTGCATCACGTTCGCGGCGGCCGCATTTGAACCGGCCGTGATTTCGGCGCCTTCATCGGGATTTGCCGCCCTTCCGGCCCGGAAACTCGCCAACCGCATTATCATTCCCCCTTCGCCGCCACCAAAACTCTTCGTTCTTGCCTGAACGCATCTGCTTCCAGACGGCACTGCTGTGGTCCGGGAGCTGCTTCAATCACGGTGACACGATAGGATTTTTTCTCATGCAAGATAATGTCAGCGGGGTGAATCCACCCCCAGCCAAGGCCGCGCACATTACGACACGGCGTTCCTTCGTGGCCCTGTCCAGCCTCGGTGCAGTGAGTCTCTACGGCCTCTGGGCGGGCCTGGGTGCGGCACCGCTTCGCTTCTGGGAGAGCGGCGGGTCCGCCCAGGGTGCAATGGGTATGGAGCACGGCGACCAGGGTGGCGAAGGCGGCCCCTCTCCGGATGAATTCCGGCAAAGCGTGGCTGCCTTTGTCGCAGCCCACAGGCAAGCTGACGGCAGTGTTCTGGTTGAACAGGCAGCTTCCAGTTCCATGCAAGGCATGGAGATGCCGGGAATGCCCGGCATGGAAGACATGCCAGGCCATGCCATGGATGACGGCGGTCCGGGCGCAGCGGCGGAGGTGTATATTCTCGCCGAGAAATGGTCGTTCGAACCGTCATGGATAAAGCTCCGTGCCGGTGTGCCCTATAGGTTGAAGCTGATGGCCGCCGACGCCGCGCATGGTGCGTCGCTGCAACTTGGGCCCGCCAGCCAGATCATCCGCCTGCCGAAGGGCCTACTGGTGGAGCATGAGCTGAACTTTACGAAGCCCGGCACCTATCTCCTCTACTGCACGGTGTATTGCGGCGAAGGCCACCAGTACATGAACGGAAAAATCGAGGTTCTGTGAGGCGGCCATGACATATTCTTCAACATCTGAAATTCTCGGCAAGCTTTGCCGCAGCGACCGCAACCTTCTCGGAATGTTGGCAGGGGGTGCGTTGATCAGCCTTGTCCTAGGTGTCGTCCTCGGCCTCTTGACGGCCATGATACGGACCGGAGCCATGGCCGCTGAACCCCAAACCGGATACCGCTTCATGACCGGCCACGGCGTATCGGTTTTCTTCTATTGGCTGTATTTTGCCCAGATAGCTTTGCTCCTGGGGCTCGCCGCAGCCCAGCGCCAGGCATCTCCGCGCCTTGCCCTGCGTCCCCTGGCGTGGGCCGGACTGGGGCTCATGGCGGCCGGCTTTCTCGGCAACATGGCCGGAACGTGGGCAGGTTCGCCGCTGCTTTATGACGGTTCACCCGATCTTGCCGGTGACGGGATGTGGCAGGCGGGACTTTTCTACGGCGGCTATTCGCTCCTCGCCGCGGGTTTGTTTTTCCTTGCCATCAGCGCCATCGCCACCACCCTCGGTGCCAAGCGTGAAGACAGCGAAGGCAGTTGGTCCACAATCGGGTTTGCCGTCACAGCGTGGTCAGGGCTGGTCATGGTCAGCAGCCTTGCGATCCTCTATACGTTCCTGCCAGCCGCCGCGTGGGCCTTCGGGTTTGCACCGGAGCCCGCACACCATGCCACGGGATGGCATCTTCTCTTCCACAATCTGCATTATCTGCCGCTGATGGGGACGGTCATCGTCTGGTACGCCCTGATCGAGGAAATGACGGGGGCGGGGTCGATCTTCGGACGGCGCTTCTCCAAGACCATCTTCACCCTTTATCTCGTCTTCGTGCCCCCGACCTCCCTCTATCACATGTTCCTTGAGCCTGACCTGCCGCCCATGCTCCGCGGCCTTGGCTCCCTGTTGTCCCTCTTCATCAGCGTTCCTACCATCGGGGTGTTTCTGGTCATCGTGATCTCGATGGAGGCCCGCGCCAGGGCACAGGGTGCCCGGGGACTGTTCGGATGGCTGAGAGTCCAGCCCTGGAATGAACCGGCCATGATGGCCATTGCCATGGCGGTGGTTAACCTCGCCCTGGGCGGGGTCTTTGCCTTTGTTCTCATCCAGGAGAAACTTGCTCCGCTGGCCAGCGACACATTCTTCGTGCCGGCATATTTTCACTTCCTGACAATCGGCACGGTCACGCTCACGCTGCTGGGCGCCTTCGCCTGGTTTCTGCCTGCTTTCACCGGGAGGGCGCTGCGTGGCAAGGCATTGCTGCGGCTGCTCCCGATCACGCTGACAGCGGGCATTGCCATATTTGGAGGCGCCGGAATGATAGCCGGACTGCGCGGCATGCCGCGCCGCACCCTCGATGTGTCCTATGACGGAACCGCTCCGCAGCTTTGGGCAGCCGTGTCGCCGTACCTCGGCATCGGCGCCGCGATCATGGGCCTGTCCCTGCTTGCCTATGCGATCATCCTTGTGGTGTCGGCCAGGGGCAGCCCTGCAATCCGCGAGCGGCCCCATGACCGGGGGGCGGGGCCAAAAACGGTGAACATGGGGCTGGTCTTGAACCAGCCATCGTGGACTGCCCCGGCCTGTATCCTGGTGCTCGTTCTCGCCATGTATGCAGCGACGGCAATTGCCTTCGCCTTGCTCGGTTCACTGCCGCTGGCCAGCGTCGCCGGCGCCGCACATTGAGGAGACAGCCATGACAGAAGATTTCACGATGACAGCAGCCGTCAGCCTGATCTGGGCCGCGCTGGCCGCGCTCTACGCCTTCGTCCCGATGTTCGATATGCCCGGAAGCACCTTTGTCTGGGGCAGCGGCGCGGTCATCTTCCTGTGCCTTGCCATCGCTGTCGCAATCACCGAGCGCAAGAATGCAAATGCAAGACGTTGAAGGACAGGCGGACGTCTTCGGGAGAGAGGCCAAACATCTCGTGGCCTCTCACTCTACCAAGTTTTGCGTGCCTGACCGAAACATCAACAATGAAGGAGCATGAAAATGAGAAAACTGCTTGCAATCGCGGCCATCGCCGCGGCGACGAGTTTCACCACCCTTTCGCCATCCCGCGCACAGACGGACGATCAGGCCGCACCATACGCCGGCATGATGGGCGGCGGCTGCTCGATGATGGGCATGATGGGAATGATGGGCCAGGGCATGATGGGCCAGGGCTGGGGAACGTGGCGTCAGGGCATGATGGGGAACCGCCAGGCGCGGATAGGCGCCATGATCGATGGCCGCCTGGCCTACCTGAAGGGCGAACTCAGAATCACAGAGGCTCAGAAAGATACCTGGGATGGCTATGCGGTGGCTGTCAATGGCCGGGTGGAAACCATGCAAGGCCTGCACGAGGATATGTTCAAGGCCATGCAGAAGGGCGGCGCTATTGAGCGGATGGATGCCCGGATCAAGGGCATGCAGGCCATGGTCGATGCCATGCGCGCCGTGAAGCCTGCAACCGAAAAACTCTATGGGGCCCTGAATGCAGAACAGAAGAAGGTTGCCGATGACCTGATCGGTTTGGATTGCGGCGCGATGTGATGCGGCAATCAATACAAATCCCAAATGACACCCGCGCCGCCGCCATAGGCAACGGCGCGGGAAATGCGGATTTCGGCCGGCCGGGGAATTTGGCCGGGACCCCGCTGCAACCCCTGCGCGCCTTGCCCCCATTGCAGCACTCGAGGCCGCCGCCCGGGCAGCGCCGGCACTCGGGAGGTTGAAGGTCATGGGCGCGGCGTTTTCTCTCCCCATGGGGGGATTGCGGTAGGGGGTGCATTATGCTTACCCTCCGGCAATTATAAATTCTATTCCTGGAGGGGGAAAACAGTGAACGATAACACCAACTATTCCGAGCACGAGCGCAAGGACGACATCAAGGTCCTGCACGAGATGGGCTATGCCCAGGAGCTGGCCCGCAGCATGGGCAAGTTCCAGAACTTCGCCATCTCATTCTCAATCATCTGCATCATGTCGGGCGGCATCAATTCGCTCGGCCAGGCAACCGCAGGCGCCGGCGGCGCGGCGATCGGCATCGGCTGGCCGGTGGGCTGCGTGATATCGATGATCTTCGCCCTGGGCCTCGCCCAGATCAGCTCGGCCTATCCCACAGCGGGCGGCCTCTACCACTGGGGCTCGATCCTCGGCAACCGCTTCACCGGCTGGCTGTCGGCCTGGCTCAACCTGCTGGGACTGGTCACGGTGCTCGGCGCCATCAATGTCGGCACCTTCTATTTCACCCTTGGCGCCTTCCCGCAGCTTGGCCTGCAGGACACCCTGGTGCACCGGGTGCTGTTCGTCGCGGCCATCACCGGCGGCATGGCGCTGATCAACCATTTCGGCATCAGGCTCACGGCGATGCTGACGGATATTTCCGGCTATCTCATTTTCTTCACCGCCATCCTGATGACGGTAATCTGCCTTGCCTCGGCCGACAGCTACGAGTTCTCGCGGCTATGGACCTTCAGCAACTTCCCCGGGAGCGCCGGCGCCAGCGCCGTCTGGCCCAATGCGGTAAGCCCATGGATGGCCTTCCTGCTTGGCCTGCTGCTGCCGATCTACACGATCACCGGCTATGACGCCTCGGCCCATACCTCGGAAGAAACCATCAAGGCGGCCCACAGCGTGCCGCGCGGCATGGTGTCGTCGGTATGGTGGTCGGCGCTGTTCGGCTGGATCATGCTGTGCGCCTTCGTGCTGATGATCCCCAGTGAAGTGACGGTTCCCGATCCGGCAGATGCTGCCAAGACGGTGGTGATCCCCGGCATGCAGGCTGCAGCCATGCAGGGCTGGAACGTGTTCTTCTGGGCGATGGATGCCCAGGTGAACCCGTCGGTCAGGAGCATCTTCTACGTCTTCGTGTTCATCAGCCAGCTGCTCTGCGGGCTTGCCACGGTGACCTCGGCCTCGCGCATGATCTACGCCTTTGCGCGCGACAAGGGTCTGCCGGCCTCGGGCTTCCTCGCAGCGGTCAATCCGCGCTTCCGGACGCCGGTGGGCGCCATCTGGACCGCCAGCGTCCTGCAGGTGCTGTTCGTCTGGTTCACCTCGGCCATCACCATTGCCGGAACCCCCGCCTATTCGATCGTGGTGTCCTGCACGGTGATCTTCCTGTTCCTGTCCTTCACCCTGCCGATCACCCTCGGGCTCTTCACCTATGGCGGTCCCAAGTGGCCGCACATGGGACCGTGGAGCATGGGCAGGGCTGCCTACAGCCTGGTGGCGGTGCTGGCGATCCTTTGCATGGCGCTGATCATCTATGTCGGCATCCAGCCGCCCAACGACTGGGCCCTGCCGATCACCTTGGGCTTCCTGGTGCTCACGGCGATCGTCTGGATCGGCTTCGAGAACCGCCGCTTCAAGGGCCCGCCGATCGGCGAGGAGATCAAGCGCCGCGCCAAGGAAATCGCCGAAGCCGAAGCCGCGGTCGGACAGAAGTCCTAATGCAATCGGATGGCGCGCCCTGGTTCCGCCGGGGCGCGCCATTGCTTTTCTGAATACAGCAACTGACGGAGGATGGGCATGTCTGGACGGCTCAAGGGCAAAATCGCGCTTATTTCCGGTGGGGCGACCGGCATGGGGGGAGCCGCATCGCGGCTGTTCGCGGCGGAAGGCGCCAAGGTCGGCATCGTCGACCGCAATGTCGAGGCGGGCCGGGCGCTCGCGGCGGAAATCAACAAGGCGGGCCACACCGCCATGTTTGCCGCGGCTGACGTCTCGTCGGCCGCCGAGGTCAATCGCGCGGTCGGCGAAGTCCAGGCGGGGCTCGGCGCCATCAATGTTCTCTTCAATCATGCCGGCACGATTGTCATCAAGCCATTCCTCGAAACCACCGAAGAGGAGTGGGACTGGCTCACCGCAGTCAACGTCAAGAGCATGTATCTGATGACCCGGGCGGTCCTGCCGCAGATGATCGCGGCGGGCGGCGGCTCCATCGTCTGCACCTCGTCGATCTCGGCGGTGGCGGCAACCCCGATGGAAGTGCTCTACGGCACCACCAAGGGCGCCTGCCACATGTTCGCCAGGGCCATCGCCGTCGAGTTCCGCGACCGCAACATCCGCTGCAATGCGGTGTGCCCCGGCTTCGTGCGCACGCCGCACGGGCTGCGCGAGGTGAAGGAACTGCAAGGCTTGGGGGTTGACGCCTCCGATGCGGCACTTGCCGTGCAGCAGGGCCGCATCTGCGAGCCGGAGGAAGTGGCGCGCGCCGCCCTGTTCCTCGCCAGCGACGAGGCCAGCTTCATCAGCGGCACCCATCTCTTCGTCGACAACACCTTCACCGCCGTGTGAGCGAAGACCCGCATGAGTTACGGCATCTATATCGGGCGGAACCACACCGCGGACGGCCTGTCCTACCTGGCGGGCTATGGCGATGAGCCGTCCAGCCATTGGCTGGAAGTTGTCCCCCGCCAGCGCCACCAGCCGGGCAGCACAATAACGGTGGGGGTTACCGCAACGGCCGAACTGCCGGGCCGCCTGAGCGAGATTCCCCAGGCCAGCGAAACGGCACGCCACCTGCGCGTGTCCTACAGCTACTATCGCGGCGTGCCAGCACCCCTGACCAACGGCGGGCTGAATGAGCATGGCGTGGCGGTGCGCGATATCTGGTCGCCGTCACGCCCGGAACTGATCGCCATGACTCCCGCCGACCAGGCCGGCCCCAACTATTCCGATCTGGCACGGATTGTCCTGGAGCGGGCGCGCAGTGCCCGCGAGGGCGTGGAGATCATCGGCGAGATGATCGCCAGGCATGGCTATTCCTGTTACGGGGGCAACTCGCATCTTCTGGCCGACGCCAACGAGGGCTGGGTGGTCATCGAGTTTTCAGGCGGGCGCGGGCTCTGGGCGGCCGAACGGCTGGGTCCCGACAGCATCCGCGCCTCGCGCCCGGGATATATCGGCGACATTCCTGCAACCCCCAGCGAAGATTTCCGCTTCCCGCCGCACTTCATCCAAACTGCAATCGACCTTGGCTGGCATGATCCAGCCTCGGGGCCCTTCAACGTCAACCGCGTCTATGGCGACGGCAAGGGGCCCGGGGCCGGGGCAACCTGGGTTGAACAGGAGATGCGGGCCCGCGCCGAGCGGCCCGGCAAGATCGGGCTGTCCGATGTGTTCTGGGCGATCAGCACCGAAAAGCTTACGGGAGACACGGCAGGCTACGGGCAGGTCGTGCCGCTCAGGCAACCCCGCCACAGCGCGCTAGCGGTCATGTGGCATGCGCCGATAGGCCCGGTGACGGCACCGCTGGTGCCGGTGTTCATGGGGCAGACGGAAGTCCCCGCCGAATTTGGCCCGCATCGCTACCTGACTGCCGGCGAAAGCGCGCGCTTTCTCGACAGCCGGCACGCAAAGGAGAGGCCGGATACGGTTTCAACAGTAGCCCAGGCAAGCGAAGTGACCCGTTCGGCGGTTTACATCTACAAGAGGCTGATGCACCTGGCCTTCCTGCAGCCCGACAGTGTCTTGCGCGAGGTCTCCCAACACTGGCGCCGCTGCGAGGCCCGCCTGGCCGAAGAATTGCCCGCCGTGCTGCGCAGCGCCGAAATTCTTTGCGAGGCCGGCGAAGAGGACCTTGCCGTCCGCCTCCTTACCGAACACAGCCGGGTTCGCCTGCTGGAGACTCTGGGCGATGCCGAAGCCCTCGTCGCCGCAAACGAAGCCCGGGCGCGTGCCGCCGGGGTCTTGAACCGAACCGGAAATCCGGCCGGCCCGGCGCAAACCTGGTGAACCGGGACAAGCGCAGCGGCCGGACAGAATGCCTACATTTCATTCTTCTGGACCAGCCCGTCGTCCAGCTTGAGCCAGCCGACCTTGCTGCGCACGAACCAATGCTCACGGGGCGTGACCGCGCCGGGTTCGTCGAGCGTGCCCACGGCAATGTAAGTCACCTCGGGTTCACTGTCATAGGTGAAGCTCACCGGGCTGCCACAGGTTCCGCAATGAAAGCGTTGCGCGGCGGGCGATGAGCGGTAGGCCACCGGCAGGGCGCCCGTGAAGCGCAGGCTGGCCGACGGATAGGCTGCGTAAGTCAGGAAGGCGCCGCCGCCCTGTTTTTGGCACATCCGGCAATGGCAGTGAATGACGTTCAACGGGTCACTGCTGATTTCGTAGGTGACTTTCCCGCAAAGGCAGCTTCCCGAAGTCATTGTCCTTGGCTCCTTTTCCCGACATTCCTTCCGCCAATAGAGGCCATGCACCGCGGGCTGGCAAGCCCTTCCCTGGCTCCTGACGCCCGCCGGGCTTGAGGCTTGACCAACTGGCATGGTGATGCCAAACACCGCGCGCAATGACCGATACCGCACATATCCGCAATTTTTCCATTATCGCCCATATCGACCACGGCAAATCCACGCTGGCGGACCGGCTGATCCAGCTCTGCGGGGCGGTGAGCGACCGGGACATGGTCGACCAGATCCTCGATTCCATGGACCTGGAGCGGGAGCGCGGCATCACCATCAAGGCCAATACGGTGCGCCTCGACTACAAGGCCAAGAACGGCGAAATGTATGTTCTGAACCTGATCGACACGCCGGGGCACGTGGACTTCGCCTATGAAGTGTCGCGCTCATTGGCGGCCTGCGAAGGCTCGCTTCTGGTCGTGGATGCTTCGCAGGGCGTGGAAGCGCAGACGCTCGCCAACGTCTACCAGGCGATCAACAACAACCACGAAATCGTGCCGGTCCTCAACAAGGTGGACCTGCCCGCGGCAGAGCCGGAACGGGTGCGCCAGCAGATCGAGGACGTGATTGGCATCGACGCCTCGGAAGCGGTGCTGATTTCGGCGAAATCCGGCCTCGGCGTGCCCGATGTCCTTGAAGCCATCGTCAACCGCCTGCCGCCGCCCAAGGGCGACCGCGGCAAGCCGCTGAAGGCCCTGCTGGTGGACAGCTGGTATGACAGCTATCTGGGCGTGGTGGTGCTGCTGCGGATCATCGACGGCGAGCTCAAGAAGGGCATGCGGGTCAAGATGATGGGCACCGGCGGCTCCTATCTGGTGGACCGGGTTGGCGTGTCGCGGCCAAAGAAGGAAATGGTGGCAAGCCTCGGCCCCGGCGAGATCGGCTTCTTCACCGCGGCGATCAAGGAAGTGGCGGACACGCGCGTCGGCGATACGGTGACCGACGAAAAGCGCCCGACGGCGGAACCCCTGCCCGACTTCAAGGAAGCCCAGGCGGTGGTGTTTGCCGGATTCTTCCCCGTCGATGCGGCGAAGTTCGAGGACCTGCGCGAGGCGATGGGGCGCTTGCGCCTGAATGACGCGAGCTTCTCCTTCGACATGGAAACCTCGGCGGCCCTGGGCTTCGGCTTCCGCTGCGGCTTCCTCGGCCTCTTGCATCTCGAAATCACCCGCGAACGCATCGAGCGTGAATTCAACGTCGACATCATCACCACGGCGCCCAGCGTCATCTACAAGATCAACATGCGCGACGGGACGCAGAAGTCGCTGCACAATCCGGTGGACATGCCGGACGCCACGCTGATCGAATCGATCGAGGAGCCGTGGATCGAGGCCACCATCCTGGTGCCCGACGAATACCTGGGCTCGATCCTCAAGCTGTGCGAGGACCGGCGCGGGCGGCAGAAGCAGCTGACCTACGCGGGCAGCCGCGCCATGGTGATCTACGAACTGCCGCTCAACGAGGTGGTGTTCGACTTCTATGACCGGCTGAAATCGGTGAGCCGCGGCTATGCCAGCTTCGACTACAAGATGGTGGGCTATGAAAAGGGCGACCTGGTGCGCATGGGCATCCTGGTGAATGCGGAGCCTGTCGATGCACTGGCCATGGTGGTGCACCGGGCCCGGGCCGAGCAGCGCGGCCGGGTGATGTGCGAGAAGCTGAAGGAGCTCATTCCGCGCCACATGTTCCAGATTCCGATCCAGGCCACCATCGGCGGCAAGATCGTGGCGCGCGAGACGCTTTCGGCGATGCGCAAGGACGTGACCGCCAAGTGCTACGGCGGCGACATCAGCCGCAAGCGCAAGCTTCTGGACAAGCAGAAGGAAGGCAAGAAGAAGATGCGGCAGTTCGGCAAGGTCGACATCCCGCAGGAAGCCTTCATCGCGGCCTTGAAGATGGACGAGAACTAGGTTTCCCCCGCCGGTTTCGCGCGGGCCAGCCGCATGGCGAGGCCAGCCCTGGCATTCATGCTTCCGAGCGCCAGGTTCACCGCACCGGCCAGCAATTCGACGGCTTGCACGGTGTAGAACCAGGCATCGAATTCACTCGCCCGCGCCTTGAGCCACAGGAAAATGGCCGCCGGCACCAGGATCAAAATACCAGCGGCTGCCATGGCTTTCATACGGGTCCGCTTTGCAGCAATTTCCGGCGAATGGCGCCTGCCCGCCATCCTGTTACCAGTCAGCGCGGTCGTTATCAGAAGCGGCACGAGGAAGGCCACGCCGATGAGGATCAGGGTTTTGACGGCGAGAATGGCCGGGCGGGAACCCGAGAGTTCCGCAAGGACCGAGGAAAGCCAGAACAGGACAATCAGACCCAGGGCAAGGATTCCGGCAAGCGGATGCAATGACCGAAGCATGGGCACTTCCAATTTGTATATCTAGCTATATATCATTGAATAGCTAGCTATACAAGAGGATATTTCCGGCATGGCCCTGGACAAAAAAACTTCGGCGGGATATCTCGCAAACCACATGGCGCGGCTTTTTTTCACCGGCCTGGCGCGGCGCATCGCAGCCATGGGACTGGCGCCCGGACAGTTCATGGTGCTGCTGGAGCTTTGGGCGAAGGATGGATTGACCCAGAAGGAACTGGTGACCGGGCTTGACGTGGAACAGGCGACAATCGCCAATACGCTTGTGCGCATGGAACGCGACGGCCTGGTGAGCCGGCGGGCCCATCCGGTTGACGGACGCTCGCAGTCCATCCACCTGACCCGCAAGGGCAAGGCGCTGGAGAAGCCGGCAACAGCTGCCGCGCAGGCGCAAAATGCCGTGGCGCTGGCAAACCTCAGCGAGGCCGAGCGGCGGCAGTTCATCACCGCCATGCAGAAAGTCATTACTGCCATGCAAACCGGTGAGGACTGAGCTGCTAGGCTGCCATCTCCAGCCCGCACTGTCGCCTGTCCCATTCGACGATTTTCCCCGCCATCCACCAGCAGACAAGGGCAACGGCGGCGACATCAGCCGCAAGCGCAAGCTGGCTTTGGCCCGTTGAAGGCCGCTTTCAACCACAGACCGGCCACACCGCAAAACCAGCTCAAATACCAAGGCGGGCTACAGGCAGAAGTCAGGCAATGACAGCTTGATTTCTGCAATGCGTCCAGTACTGTTGAAAAACTGTCCTTAAAAGTAGCATACAACCCCGATTCAATCGTTTGAAATGGAAAGCGGAGGCGAGCAAAATGATGAGTTGGCAAGCGCATGGACAATGAAGTCCATTTTACCGGTTTGATCTTGACGACAAGGTTCCGGCTGATCATTTGCTTCGCGGAATCGCATATTTCGTCGATTTGAGCGAGTTATGCCTACAATTCGCACCGTTTCTCCAGCTACACAAGCCGCTCCCCGGATCAATCCCAGGTTGATGATTCAGATGCTTGCCCGCCTCCTATCCTAGTACTTCGCGACGGCTTCCGGCCTCCCGTGGAGCGAGAACGAAATCACATACATGATGGGTTTCCCACCCAGAACGCAGGCTGTCTCCCAACTCACCGCAAATCCGCGGCTGTTGTTTCTGCCGGGAAATGAAGAGACATAGACGTGATAGCCGCCTGCGCTTGATGTGATCGCCGCCAGGGCCCTGCCGGCAATGTACTTGGCAATGCCGAATGGGCCACTCAAGACCGCATCAACAATGTCGCCCACCTGATCGATGAAGAAGTCAAGATCACCATAGGGATTTTCAGGATCGATCTTTCTGAAATCAAGGCGGAATATTTCGACATCATGAGGCAACCGGATGTCACCCAGGAAGCTGTCGAAACCCTTTTCACCAGAGGGCGCGCCCCCACAGCTTGGCAGGTGCGTCACAAGCATCGCGGCATTATTCTGCGTCCTGCTGCCGCTGTTCCTCTTGTCCCACCATTTTGACCCCGAGATAATGCGCACGACATTGCCGGGGTCAAATGCCACGCCATTTACGATCGCCGCAAGACCATTGCTTTTCTTTACGGTGAGCGCGCCAGTGGATGCCTCCGTGTATTTGCCTCCCGAAGAGTTCTCCGCTGTCAGCATGATACGGTTGTCGGTCCAGTCGTCGACATGCAGCCGGACATCTGGCGCCGGGAGATTGTATTTCGGGTCACTGCCTGCGATGGGCGTCTGAACGTAACTGGTCGTTCCGCGAATTTGCAGCCATTCCTTTTTCCGGCCCGCACCGAGCGTGAGATAGACCTCGCCCTGCGACTGGGACGCCCCAAAATTCCGGCCGAGGAGAACAAATTGCTGGCCGGGCCTGATCGTATTCGCGCCAGCCGGCGTCTGCATGGATTGGATAACCGGCCGGCCATTCCCGATCATTATCTTGACGGCTGCCTGCGTGCCATCTGCTGCAACAACAACAAGCTCACCGGGCCTGGTCTCCTTCTTCCAAGTCCTTCCTGGAAGTGTTTGAGGCGTCTTCGCAATGATGAGATTGCCGAACCAGCTTGCCGCCCAATCCGACCGAAACGGCAGCAATTCCACTGCCTGGACCCGTGGTGTCTCGAACTCCTCTGCATCCTCCGTATAACGGAGATAGAGCTTGCCGGGCCTTGCTCCAAAATTTGTACCCGCAATGAGCACGGAACTCCCAGGCTCGATGAGATTGCCCATTGGCGCGGTCACCAGGGACTTCACTACCGGCGGACTCTGCAGGTTCTTCGATGTCTTTGCGGCCGAATCCAGTACACTGCGTTGTTGGCGTTCAAAGGCACTATACTGTCCCGCCTGGCTCAGGGACCGCGCAGCAGCAATTACCGCATTCATGTCAATGGGGGTATATTTCTGCCACCGGGCCGTTGCCTTCCCGAGCCTGGACTCTATGAGGTCGGTTCCGCGGTTCAATCGATTCATGACCTCCTTGACGACCGGCGGAAGGCGTTCCCGCCATGCTTGGCCCGAACCTTTCGAGGGAGTACTGCTGCCTCCGCAGGCCGAGAGCTTTTCCGCCCGCCATTTTGTCCAGTATCCGGAGTTCTGCGAGTTCCTTCCATTGACGCACCAGTCGTAGTGGTACCGGTAGTCGCCGTTCCACTCGGGCCCGCCGAACCCACAGGAGAGCTGTTGATTGGTGTTCTGCTGCGCGATTGCCTCTGCCGCGTACCGTTCGCATACCGCTGCGACATCCTTGCCGGGCCGCGGCGGAGCTTGCTGTCCCTTGGCCTCATGGCACTGCGCGACCTTCGAGCGCCGGAAATCCGTCCATTGCCTGGCGGATCGATAATTGTTGCCGTTCACGCACCAGTCGAAGTGGTAGTTGAAATTGGCATTCCACTCGGGGCCGGCGAGACCGCATCCGAGTTCAAGGTTCTGTTGCTGGAAGGTGACGGCGTCCTGCGAATAGGTACGGCAAACGTCGCGTACATTCTGGGCCCAGGACGAAATACTGCCGATGGCAAGAAAACATAACACCGCGCCTAGGAGTCGAACCATGCGACCTTCCCCCAATGTTGCACGAAGACTTGCGCGAGTTAGCGGATCTCGCATTGATCTCGGTCAACAGCCCTGCAAGGGGACGGGTGATGCGGGGCCAGGCCAGGGGCAAAAGCGCGACTAGGCTTCGGCCAGGCCGCGCCGGCGCCTGTCCCAGGCGACGATCTTTCCCGCCAGCCACCAGCAGACGAGGGCGACGGCGGCGCCGAGATAGCCGTCGATGGCGTAGTGCCAGCCCAAGTGGATGGAGCCCACGAAGATCAGCGCGGCAAAGACCGAGAACAGATAGCCCAGCCACTTCTTGCCGGCGGCGAAGCCGAGGATGGCGAAGAGGATGGAGGTGCCGACATGCATCGACGGCATGGCGGAAATGCCGTTGATCAGGCCGGTTCCGGTTTGGTAATTCCTCCACAGCTCGTTCATGGCGGTGAGGGCAAAGATGGTGTGGCTCTGGTTGACCTCGTCAAGCCAGGCCATGAGCGGCGCGTAGGGGTCAACGCCGGGCAGGAGCTTGCCGTAGAAGCAGGGACCGACCGAGGAGATAAGAGCTTTCGCGTCGTGTTTTACGACCGCCAGCGGCGGCGTTCGTAATACCATACGGCATCCATATCGGACTTTCCGATCAGATAATCCTCGTGCCAGCTACGGTCTTCGTGAGAGGAACTCTCCGGATTTGCCGGATTTGGTGAAGGGAACCCGGAGAGCCCGAAAATCAACACAGACGTCGAGTTGGTTAATGCTAACTTGCTGAATGTGAGAAGGCTTTTCATGTTCATTTGCGGTCATCTGGTGGATGTTGGATGGGCCTGTGAACGTGCCGGCGATTGGTCTTTCGGGCAGCGGTGGTGGCGGTAAAGAGCATCGCCACCATCAGTCTCTTAATGTTAACAATGCAGACGCGTTGGCTAGCGATAACCCTTCCCGGTCTTCCATAATCACCTATTTGGTTTGAAACATGACGAATGCTGGTGGCGTAAACTCTTTGGGACTTGAGCATGGGCAGCACTCTTATTGAGGGGGCAGTTTTGTGGTTCAGCGGTCGATATCCCAGTGTTTGCGCTCTCTGGCGGGCGCAGCATCCGCGTCCAGCCCCAAGGACATTAGATGGGCGATTGAGATGGCGCGGGAGTAAGCCTGCGTTGTATCGGCGAGACGCTTGCCCAGATTTAAATTTGGCCATTTCGGAAGTCGGATTGCCGAGAAACTGTGAGAATTCATCGAGACTAATGTTCGGACCGACATTGGAGGTTCCTTTTAAATTAGCTTCCACCCGGAACGCCTGGCGATCATGTCCGCGCAACCATTCGTGGTCCCAAAATTCGTCCTAAAACTTCCGAATTCTTCCAAATTCACGCTGGCCTCCGGCATCAGCGTCGCATTCTCGAGGATGTTCGTCCGGTCCTCCGTGACGAAAGTGCAGTTACTCAACCACAGTTTCCCCGATCCGGTCCGGATGGACAAACTATTGAAAATTCACATCGAGTGTACACTGACGTAGGGCTACCGCCCCAACAAAGTCTCGCTACCGCACAGGCTGCGCAACAGCGCCCAAAAACTCCGGTTGGGAAGGGGGTCATCGACGTGGTGCTGCCGGAGAAAGCGGCCGCCCAGCATGTAGGCCTCTTTTTCCCCGAAGTTGCGGCAGCGAAACGCCTTGTAGGCGCCCGAGACGTGCTGCACATGATGGATGAGTTCGTGCAGTACACGCTCCTGGAATACTGGATTCTCGTAAGCCTCGTAGTACCTGTCGGCGGTTGCATCGGGGTCGAACCACTTTGGCCCGAGCACATAGATGGTGCCGTTTGAACCATGTTCATATGAGTAGAGTGCCAGATAGCTCTTGTCGACGCCATCTGCTGGAACGAGCATTGGATTGCTGCTGTAGGCCTCACGTGTCAGTTCTTGCGGGCTCAATTCAATCACTTCGGGAGACCGCAGATTCTTGGTGTCGTAATCTGTGTTGGTGGCAATCCATGTCATAAGCCGGGGTACCATCATGTCGTACGCAGAACCCGATGAAACGCCGTGGCCAGCGGGCCGGTCTTTTTCCGGGCTTGCGGAAGCAACGTTGCTTCCGGCAATGCAGCCTGCGATGCCAATGATGAACAAGCCTGTAAACCGGACCGAACGGAGCAAATTACGGTCTTTGGTATACATGGTGAGCTCCTTTTGATGACTTACATCCTCCCGGAATGCCTGGGGATCATGTCCGCGCAACCATTCGTGGTCTCAAAATTTGTGCTGAAACTTCCAAATTCTTCCAAATTCATGTAAAATGAAACAGATGGTGGAACAGCAGTTCGAATTCGGACCCTTCGTATTCGACAGCAAGCGAAAGCTCTTGCTCAAGCATGGCTCACCCGTTGCAATCGGACAAAGGGGGGTGGCGCTTCTGGAAGCATTGTTGGCAGCCGGCGGCCGCGCCGTATCAAAGTCGGAACTGCTGGATGCCGTGTGGCAGACCGAGAACATCGGAGAAAGCAATCTCTCGGTTCAAGTCGCGGCACTTCGCAAATGCCTGGGCAAATCGAGGAACGGCGCGGAGTGGATTGCAACGGTCCAGCGCGTTGGTTACCAGTTTTCAAATCCGGATCAGGAAAAGCAGAGACCTCTTAACCTAGGTATTCTGGGTAGGCCTGAAATACCGGGAAACAAACCATCAATAGTGGTTCTTCCTTTCACCAACATGAGCAGTGATCCCGACCAGGAATTCTTTGCCGATGGCATGACGGAAGATATCATTATGGCCTTATCACGAATTAGGGAGCTCTTCGTCATCTCGAGAAACTCCAGTTTTGTTTATAAAGGGCGCGCGGTCCGCCTTGAAGATGTCGCGCAAGAGTTGGGTGTGAAGTTCCTCCTTGAGGGCAGTGTGCGAGTCGCCAGTAACCGGGTTCGCGTAACGGCGCAGTTGGTTGACGGCCGTTCCGGGGGTCATATTTGGGTCGAGCGTTTTGATGGTGAGCTCGAAGATATATTTGCGGTACAAGACGATATCACCAGAAACATCGCCCTCTCCATCCAGGTCAAGCTTACCTACGGCGAACTCGCGCGGCTCTGGGAGGGCCAGACAAAGAACTTGCGGGCCTGGGAGAAAATGGCGCGCGGGCGCGATCTATTTCTCTGTTTCGATGTCATAAACAACCGGGAAGCACAGCGTGTTCTCAAGGAAGCGCTTGAAATCGACCCGAACTATACCGGGGCCATGATCCAGCTCGGATTATGCTATTGGTGGCAGGCGCGTTACAATGCTTCCGTGGACAAGGAAAGCTCTCTGCAGCTCTGCGAGCAGCAGGTCGAGCGCGCCCTCAGCATCGATCCGAATATCGGCAGCGCCTACATGCTGCGAGGGGGCATTGCTTTCCTGCGTGACCAGCATGAAGAAGCAATAGCGTTTTGTGAAAAGGCGATTGAACTCGCTCCGGGCGATTCCTGGGCAATGGCCTTTCTTGGTCTGGTCTGTATTTATGGAGGAAAGAGCGAGCGGGCGGTAGAGGTGCTCAAAACCGCGTTACGGCTCAGTCCATACCCCCCTAACTGGTACATTGAATCGTTCGCGATGGCCCACCTTTGGACCGGCGATCTTGCAACTGCGCAAGAGGCAGCAGAAGAAAATTTCCGGCTGGAACCCGACGATCAGGACGCACATATGATTTTGGCAACCGTCTACGGATTTCAGCGCCGGGAAGACGATGCAGTGCGCATTGTATCGGAACTCAGGAAGAAGTTTCCCGCCTACAGTCTGAGAAACGTCACGCTATCAGAACGATACCTTAAGCGGGAAGAACTCGACAAGGTGGTAGCTGTGCTTCGCCGGGCCGGACTGCCGGATTGATCACTATGGGTCTTGAACCAGATGATCGTGCCTGCCTAGGCTTCGGCCAGGCCGCGCCGGCGCCTGTCCCAGGCGACGATCTTTCCCGCCAGCCACCAGCAGACGAGGGCGACGGCGGCGCCGAGATAGCCGTCGATGGCGTAGTGCCAGCCCAAGTGGATGGAGCCCACGAAGATCAGCGCGGCAAAGACCGAGAACAGATAGCCCAGCCACTTCTTGCCGGCGGCGAAGCCGAGGATGGCGAAGAGGATGGAGGTGCCGACATGCATCGACGGCATGGCGGAAATGCCGTTGATCAGGCCGGTTCCGGTTTGGTAATTCCTCCACAGCTCGTTCATGGCGGTGAGGGCAAAGATGGTGTGGCTCTGGTTGACCTCGTCAAGCCAGGCCATGAGCGGCGCGTAGGGGTCAACGCCGGGCAGGAGCTTGCCATAGAAGCAGGGGCCGACCGAGGAGAAAGCGGTGCCGAGGACGCTGGTGCCCATGAACCAGGTGAGGGTGAAGCCGAGGAGAAAGCGCATGCGCAGTGCCGTGTCATTCGCGGCAAAGCCCTGCCAGTACCAGCAGATGAACATGACGAAGAACCAGATGTTGTAGTTCAGGTTCAGCGCAAAGGTGACCCAGGGAAGATTCAACAGGGGGGCGAGCCATTCATAGGGCTGGCGGCCGAAATGCAGCAGCTGGTCCCACTGCATGAAGGTTTCGTCCCAGGCGAAGGGAACGGCGAGGGGGATGGCCTTCTTGATGAAGGAGAAGCCCACCATGTAAAGCGTCATGAAGAGGAAGGCGTGGAGCGAATTGGCGACGCGGCGGGGCGACAGATAGTCATCGTTCAGCTTGCGCCACAGGCCGCCGAGGGCGCTGCCCTGATGACCGGAGCGGCTCAGACGGACCAGCTCAAGGGCAAGCCCTGCGAAGATCATGACGCCGAGGAGCATCAGGACCGGGCCGGAAAAGATCATCACCATCTTGATATCGATGGGAAGGCCAAGCCAGGCGGATTCGGCCAGCGAGACCAGGGACACAAAGGTTGCAAACAGGTAAAGCAGGGCGTGGGTGCGCAGGCCCTGGACAAGCTGGGCAACCGTCCCGGAGAGGCGGCTCTGCCGCGGCAGGGCTGTTCCTTCATGCATTTTTCCGGGGCCTCACGAAAGGGAGCAACATATCAAGGCGGGGGTTAACGAGGTGTTTCGGACTGGACGGCAGATTAGAACTCTTCTAATTTAATTTTCAGAGGTGCATGTTGAAAAGTTTCTCCGATCTCACCGAACAGGAAATCATCGCCCTTGCCATTTCGAGCGAGGATGACGATGCGCGCGCCTATGCGGGCTTTGCCAACGCCCTGATGCAATCCTATCCGGCTTCCGCCAAGGTGTTCATGGAAATGGCGGAAGAGGAGCACGAGCACCGGCGCTGGCTGACCGAGCTGTACCGCAAGAAGTTCGGCGATTTCATTCCGCTGATCCGGCGCGCCGATATCAACGGCTTTGTCAAGCACCGGCCGGCCTGGCTGGTGAGCAAGCTCAACATCGAGGACATGCGAAAGCGCGCCGAGGTGATCGAGCTGGAGAATTACCGCTTCTACAAACAGGCGGCCGAGCAGAGCAAGGACCCGCAGGTCAAGAAGCTGCTGGAACAGCTGGCGGCGGCCGAGAAGGGCCACGAGTCCCTGGCGGGGCGGCTGGGCGACGCGCATGTGACGGCGGATGTAAAACTCGACGAGGCGGAAACCCGGCGCCGGCTGTTCCTGCTGCAGGTGATCCAGCCCGGCCTGGTGGGGCTGATGGACGGCTCCGTCTCGACCCTGGCACCGCTGTTTGCGGCGGCCTTTGCCACCGGCAGCACCTGGGAGACTTTCCTGGTGGGCGTTGCGGCCTCGGTGGGAGCTGGCATTTCCATGGGCCTGGCGGAGGGCCTGTCCGACGACGGCAAGCTGACGGGACGCGGGCATCCGCTGATCCGCGGCCTGGCGGCGGGCGTCATGACGGCGGTCGGCGGCCTGGGCCACACCCTGCCCTATCTCATTTCCGATTTTCACACGGCCACCGGCATTGCCGTTGCGGTGGTGTTTGTCGAACTCTGGGCTATTTCCTGGATCCGCTACAAATACATGGACACGCCGTTCCTGAAGGCGGCCTTCCAGATCGCGGTGGGCGGCTTCCTGGTCTTCCTCACCGGCATGCTGATCGGCAGCGCCTGACGGATAGCACCGTCAATTTTCGGCCTGCAGCGACTCCAGATACTTGACGATCGCCAGCACGCGCCCTTCGATTTCCTTTTCGGCGGCGCGGGCCGCTTCGAGCGAGGTGCCGCTTCCCAGGGTTTCATCCATCAGCCAGTCGCCCCAGATGGGCATGTCACGGGTGCCGTGGGAATTCGTCATCTTCAGGCCGATGATCCAGTCGTAAACCGCCTTTTCGTCGAAGCTGCCATGGGCGCGCTGTTTGATGCGGGTGAGGTCGGGCGGCACCTTGTGGAGGTTCCCGGTCAGCGGCCCGTTGCCCCTGGCGTCGGCGCCGTGGCAGTCAGCGCAAAGCGCCGCGAAGTCGCTGCGCCCATCGGGGGCGGCCTGCGCCGCGGGAAGCCCGGGCAAAAGGCCGGCTGCAAGAGCAAGGGCGGCAAGCCAAGGCCTGGGCCTGGCGATGGCAGCTTCAAAGAATTGCGCCGGGCTCGTGGCCATGCTTGTTCCTTTTCCGGGACTGCCGCCAGTGCGGCAGAACTGCAGGAAGTCTCGCGCAAATGGCTCCCTGCGACAAGGGCCAGCAGATGAATGGCCCCTTGACCGGTCCGCGGATTTGCCCGTTGATTGGGGCATGCTGTTTTCATGGCTAAGAAACCGCCGCGAGGCAAAGGCCAGGGCGGCACTTGAGGCCGAGCTGCTGTTCCGCTTCATGAGCGACCCGGACTGGCAGCAGGCCAACCTGCGGGCCAAGGACATGGGCCTGCCGCAGGAGGAACGGGTACGGGCGCTGGCGGCCCGCTGGGAGATCGAGCAGCGGCTGAGCGAGGAAAGCCAGGCGGGCAGCACTACAGGCCGGACATGAGAAGCGCCGTTGCGTAAAGGCCGGCGGCGAAAACCGTATGGGCGACGAGATTGAGGGCCCGGATGCGCATGGGGTTCGGCCGCCGCGACGCGGCCCAGCCCGCACCCATGCCGGGCTGCAGGATGAACCAGCCGGCGCCCACCGTGACGAGGCCGAGAATCCAGGCGGGAAGGAAAGTTGGATTTGAAATCCAGGCAGGACCAGCGAGAACGAGCAGCGCTCCGGCATAGATGATGCCGATGGCGTAGTGGGCAAGCCAGCCGATTGCCGTTTCGTTGGGAACGGCCTGGGCCGCGGCAATATCCTCGTGGAAGAAAGTGCCCCTGGCAAGATGGGCGAACCAGCGCCCGACCAGGCCCCAGTTGGGCAAGGGCAGGCCGAAAACGGCGGTCAGCAATAGGGCCCAGAGGTCCATGGCGGCGGTGCCGCCAATGCCAATCACCAGGCTTTGCCAGAGAAAATCCGTCATCATCATTCCTTCTGTACCGGCTTAGGGTGGCGGAGAGGGGGGGATTCGAACCCCCGTTACGCTTTCACGTAAACACGCTTTCCAGGCGGGCGCCTTAAGCCACTCGGCCACCTCTCCGCAATCGAGCAAGGGGCTGGCCCCTTCGAATTGCGCCGCACTATAGCGATGAAACTTTGCCGTTCAAGCTTTCTTGAATGGCGGTGGCGGTTCTGCCACACTAGATAGGTCTCGACGCAAAAGGAGACCTGAAACCATGCTATTCGCCCGCAAAAAGGCCGAAATGACCGATGCGGCACGGGCCCTGCCCGGCCGCAGCAGCGCCATTGCCACGGCGAGCCATCATTTCGTCAACGGCAACCCCTTGAAGGGGCCCTACCCCAAGGGTGCCGAGCAGATTGTCGTGGCCATGGGCTGCTATTGGGGAGCCGAGCGCAAATTCTGGGAGCTGCCCGGCGTCTGGGTGACGGCGGTGGGCAATGCCGGCGGCTTCACGCCGAATCCCACCTATGAGGAGGTCTGCTCGGGGCTCACGGGGCACGCGGAAGCGGTGCTGGTCGTGTTCGAGCCCGGCAAGGTGAGCCTCAACGACGTTTTGAAGGTGTTCTGGGAAGCCCATGACCCGACCCAGGGGATGCGCCAGGGCAATGACACGGGCACGCAATACCGTTCGGCGATTTACTGGAATTCGGCCTCTCAACGCGATGCCGTGCTGGCTTCGAAGGCGGCCTACCAGAAGGCGCTGACGGCCAAGGGCTTTGGCGCCATCACCACGGAGATCGCCGAGGCCGGGCCCTTCTATTTCGCCGAGACCTATCACCAACAGTATCTCGCCAAGAACCCGCACGGCTACTGCGGCATCGGCGGCACGGGCGTGGTGTGCGCGATCGGCACGGGGGTCGGGGCTTAGGTTTGGGTTCTTCCTTTTTGTCATTCCGGCGAAACCCTTCTTGATTTCTGTCACCCCGGCGAACGCCGGGGCCTAGACTTTCAGCGATCACGCAGGTTCCAAGTCTGGGTCCCGGCGTTCGCCGGAATGACAGAAGTGGAAAATTCTCACATTAGTCCGTATACAGATTATTTTTCTCCGCCTCAGCTTGTATCGGGCGCCAGCGCTTCCCAGGCAAGCCAGTGGCAGTTGGCGAGCACGTCATCGACTTCGTGAATTGGCCTCTTGCGGTGGCCCGGAGGAGGACCCGGCCGGAGCGGCGACTTGAACTTCGGAGTCTTTGCGGTCTCGCGCCTCACCCGCCAGCGGGCGAGACGCTTGGCCTGGCGCGGCAGGTCCTCAAGCGCCAGCTTCAGGGCGTGAAGCCTGCGGCTGAGGCGCGCGGCATTGACCAGGCCATCAGACGGTGGCGGCGCAGGCGCAGGCTCGGGTGATGGCCACAAGGCGTCGATCCGGGAATCGTCGCCGAAGAAAAGGATGCGCGGCGGATGCTTCGCGTATTTTACGCGGCGCTGGCGCAATTCCGGGAAATCTTTCCGCGTATCGAAGAGCTGGAAGGAGGGATGTGGGGTGCTGCCCTTTCCGATGATATGCCCCTTGGGCATCGGACGCGAAGGCCGGGGCTTCACCACAAGGCCCCGCGCCGCGATGACGACAAGGCGGCGCACGGCGGATTCGGCGGGGCGGAGGACGCGCAGCACGGCGCGGTGGAGGGACGGCGGAATCCGCGAAACCGTGGCGTCGCCATCAAGCCCCAACATGGCGAAAAGGGCCGCAACGATGGCGTTAAGTGCTTCGCTGTTGCGTTCGATGGCCCTGACCCAATCCATGGAGTTTCCCTATCCAGCACAAAGAACAAAAACAGGAATATAACTGGCACAATAGGAATATAGTGTCAAGGGGTATTTTCCTATTAACCTAGTGCTTTGTTTGTGCAGAGATGGTATTCGCCTGACAGTTTAGGCCACGCCCGCCTGTAGATGGCG
>CAZRZB010000004.1:0-52020 GCA_964604435.1 uncultured Aestuariivirga sp.
AGAGATTGTCGATTGAAGCCTCGCCCGGCGGGCAGCGCATGGCATCCATGGCCTGCTCCACCTGGGCTTCCAGGTCCCACAGGTTCTGCGCGTCGATCACATCCTGCAGCTTGCCCGCCTTCTCGGCATTCTCCTCGTTGTAGTCGGCCATCAGCGCATTGTATTCATCGAGAATGGCCTTCTTCGCCGCCACCCCTTCCATCACATTGCCCAGCACATTGAGGGCGGGATCAAGCTCCGGCTCCTGCTGCAGATAGCCGCAGGTGGCGCCCTCTGCCAGCCAGGCCTCGCCGTTCCACTCCGTGTCGAGCCCCGCCATGATGCGCAGCAGGGTGGATTTGCCCGAGCCATTGGGGCCCAGAACGCCGATTTTGGCGTCGGGGTAAAACGACAGGTGGATATTGTCGAGAACCTTCTTGCCGCCCGCATAGGACTTCGAAAGGCCCTGCATGTGATAGATGAACTGACGCGCCATGAAACCTGCAACCTGAACTGGGTGAATTGAGTGGGGCGGGGTTTAGCGGAGGCCCGCCCAAAGGGCAATGCCGGTGGTTGAACGCCAATGCGCAGGTAAGCCGGTTTCGTCCCTTCAACGGGCAGGCGGATTGCGGTCCGGCGTGGGCTGAAGGATCTGGGCTTCGGGAATTGTTGCCGGCCGGCCTTCGGTCAGCCAGTCGGCGACAAGCCTGCCGATCACCGGCCCGAGTTGGATGCCGTAGCCGCCGCCGCCCGCCGCCGCAACCAGCATCGGTTCGTCGGCGCTGAAAGGCCCGACGAAGGGCCGACCGTCCGGCGTCTTTGGGTAGAGGCCGGCCCAGCCACGACCGAAGCCCGCACCCGGCAGGTCGGGCACACGCTCAAGCAACAATCCGGCGAGGGCCAACTTCGCCTCCTCGTTGATCTGCTCATTGTAGTTGTCGGGGTCTTCACCTTTGCCTGGCTCGACCTTGTGGATCTCCGTGATCAGCTCATCCGGTTTGTCGTAGCGGAAGTTGAGCCCGGTTCCACCGCCGCCCTGCACCAGGTCCATAACCATCGGCATGACGTAATCCAGCGGCTCTGATAGACGGATGGTGATCGCCTCGTGGCGCTCCGGCACCACATCTAATGTCTTGCCGAAGAGTGCGGCGGTCTGCGCGGCCCAGGCTCCCGTGGCGATCACCGCGCCGTCGCATACGATGGTTCCATCAGAGGTGGTCAGCCGGTAACCGCTGCCCGCCCGGTCGGCCGCCAGAAGGCGGCAACGCTGCTTCACCACGCCACCCGCTTCGCGCACCATCCCGGCGAGAAGAGTGCACATAAGGTGCGGGTCGATGAAGCCGTCGTCGGGGCCAAAGAGCCCACCGGCGAGGCCATCCGTGTTCATATGCGGAACAAGCTTGCGGATATCGCCGGGGTCGAGCACGCGCGGGCTGGTGATCCCGTACTCTTTCTGCATCTCGATGCTTTTTTCGAACAGCGCAATGTCGCGTTCGCTGCGGCCAAGGCGCAGATAGCCGATGGCGCGGAAATCAAGCCCGCGGCTGCACCAGCCCATCATCTGGCGGATGCTGTGCGCGCGAATGAGGACTTCGAAGGGGTCGACATGCTGGGTGCCGACAACGCCGACGGAGCGGCCGGTCGAGCCCGACGCGATATGATCCTGGTCGAGCACCGTCACCTTCACGCCGCGCTGCGAAAGATTGAAGGCGGACGACATGCCCAGGCTTCCAGCCCCGATCACGGCGACGTGCATGCTTCCGCTCACCCCGGAATCTCTGCCATGCATGAAGTCACGTTTCGTTCCACTATTCCGGTTGATGTTACCCGTTGCGGAGGCAAGCGAAGTTACGGGGCCTTGTCAACGGCCGTTTTCCACTAGCCGTCTCTGCCGCTCTTTTCCTCCGCCATGAGCTTTTTCTGGTAGCGCCCCTGCACCACGTCGACGATGACCAGAGCCGCCACCACGAAATAGAAGGTGCTCTTCGCCATGGGCTCCACCGGATAGCCGAAGAAGGCGAGATGGGCGATGTGCCCGCCTTCCGCCAGCAGCATGACGCCGACCAGCAGCAGGACGAACAGGCCCAGCACTTCATACATGCGGTTCCTTTGCAGGAAGTTCGCCACATGCTCGGCCAGCGCCACCATCAGCACCCCCGACGCCACAATGGCCGTGGCCATGATGATGAAATTCTTGGTCAGCGCCACCGCCGACAGCACCGTATCGAACGAGAACACGATGTTCATCACCAGGATCCAGAACAGCGCCGCCTTGACGCTGCGGTGTTTCGGCCCCTCCCCCTCCTCGTGCTCGAGATCATGCACCACCAGCATGTGGGAAATTTCCTTCAGCGCCGTGTGGATGAGGAATGCCCCGCCTGCCATCACGATCAGGCTATGCCCGTTGAAGGCCCCCACAAAGACTTCCTGGTGGATGCTGAGAAATGGCTCCTGGAACAGGTTGATCAACTGCAGGACGACAAACAGCAGCACGATGCGCAGCCCGATGGCCAGGATGGTGCCGAGGCGCCGCACGTATTTCTGCTGCGCCGGAGCAACGCGCTTGGCTTCAATGGAAATGTACAAGAGATTGTCAAATCCGAGTACGGTCTCAAGCGCCGTCAGCACCACCAGCGTCAGCAGGTTTTCAATCGTAAACAGATCAGCCATCGCGTGCCCCGGAAAGATTCGAAAGTCTCAAACTGCTTAGCCCGCCTTGCGCCGCATGGCCAGCCACCAGACGAACAGTCCCACCAGCAGCGGCGGCAATGACAAGACGGAAATGATTTCCCAGCCCACATAGCCGCCGCGCGGCATGCCGTCATAGATCCAGCCCGCGAAGAAGATGCCGCCGCACCCGCCCGAAAACAGCACCGTGAGGATAGCGAAGGCCGCAAAGACCAGCCGCAGGTTGGAATGCCGCGGCAGGCCATTTTCCTGCCGGGCCTTCTCGCGCCGGTCCAGCAGAAACCAGATGCCGACCACAATGAGGAGCAGAACAAGAATCGGTCCGAATGTCATGCCCGGCTCCTTAACATCAACTGATCCATCAGCTAAAGCCTGTTCGCCACTGCATAGGTCAGAGCCCCCTTCACGGCTAGCGCCGAGATCAGCAGCACGGCAAGGCCGTTGAGTTGGCTATCGGTCATGCCGAAGGAGAGCCAGGCGATTGCCAACAGGATAATCGCCAGCCCGTCAAGCCCGGAAAGCGTATGGAATACCCATTTCCGGGGGCTGGCAAAGCCATACATGGCGCCAAGCACCAGGGCATTGAGAACCACTACGCTTGCCGGGATAAGGGCCAGTGGACCGGCAGCGACGGTCAGAACCGCGCAACCTCCGGCAAACAGGGCCATCAGTCCGCAGAGAATGGTGAGAATGGTTTTCATGAAATTCCCCGCGAAACCGCCATCCGCTTCCGTGCCGCCTCATCCCGGTAAAACAGGTTGTAGGTCTCGAACGGAATGATCTGCCCGTTCGGCGTCACGAAGTGAATGCAGGAGCGCTTCACCCGGCCGATGCAGAAATTATGTGCGTCCATGAATTCCACGATGGCGATGCGGAAAATGTTTTCATAGCCCATGCCCTCCGGCACCGGGATTTCCGGCAGGCAGCACAGCAGCGCGTTGAGCTTTTCCGGGTGCTGGCATTCCGCCGTGGCCAGCGAGAAGAAGGCCATCACCTGCTTGTGCAGGTCCGGGAACTTCTCGAAGGTGATGGCATTGGGCAGCGCCTCCACCAGCATCTCCTTGGGAAAGAACGAGGTGATGGGGGCGATCTGCGCCCCCTTGCGCAGCGCATAGCCGATGGCAATTGATTCCGGATTGCATGGCAGCGGAATGATGTCGCCCTCGCCGAATGCCGTTCCGGCCTCAATAATCCGGCGGCGGATATCGGACAGCACCACCCGGTCCCGGCGGGCCTCGAAATTCTCGTTGCGCCCGGCGTCCTGGATGGGCTGGAAGGTAATGCCGCGCACGCATTTCCACTGCAGCGCGTAATTGATGATCTCGCCCAACTCAGCGTCATTCACCCCGCCCTTCACCACCACCACCAGCGTGGTGGAAAGCGATTCCCTTTCAAGGGCTTCCAGCGCCTGCCGGCGAATCCGGGTGAGGTCGGCCCCGCGCAGGGTCTTGAGGGCTTCCGGCCGCAGGGAGTCGAACTGCAGGTAGATTTCCAACCCCGGCTTGAACGCCGCAAGCTGCTTCACGAACTCCGGCTCCTGGGCAATCCTGATGCCATTGGTGTTGAGCATCAGGTGGCGGACCGGCCGCCGCTTCGCCGCCGCGATGATCTCCAGGATTTGCGGATGGATGGTCGGTTCCCCGCCCGAAAGCTGCAACAGGTCGGGCTCGCCCTCGCTGGCCACCAGCGCATCCATCATCCGTTCTATTTCAGCCAAGGGTCTATGCGCCGTCTTCGCCGTCGAACTGTCGGCAAAGCAGACGGGGCACGTGAGATTGCATGCCTCGTTGACGTCAATCAGCGCCAGGCAGGAATGCTGCTCGTGGTCCGGGCACAGCCCGCAGTCATAGGGGCAGCCAAGTTCCGTGCGGGTCTGCACCTGCAGGGGCCTGTCGCCCGGCTTCAGGTAGTCATGGCAAAGCTTGTAATAGGCGGGGTCCGTTGAAACCAGCGCCTTCTGGACACCGTGGGCCTTGCAGCGCTTCAGGTAATAGACCTTGCCGTCCTCGATAATGATCTTGGCCGGCACCAAGGCATGGCAATCGGCGCAAAGCGAGGTGGTCTGGCCATAGAAAACATAGGGCGTGACTTTACGAATTGGCCCGTCCATCACGCCTCCCCATCATCCACAGACTGTAGCAGCAAAGCCCCGCGCAGATAAAGTGGAACAAGTTGAACGGCCCCGCAAGGGGGCCGTAGGGCTTGAGAAATTCCCATCCAAATCTTTGCCCCGCATAGAACAGAACCATTAGATAGAAACCGTTGCGCATGAAGAAGCCCTGCCGCCGGGCGAGCAGGCTCAGTGCCGCCGCAAGAAAAACCAGCATCGAGAACGACTCGTAAAGCTGCACCGGATGGCGCAGCACCCCGTCGCCGAAATCATGCCCCCAGGGCAGCGCCGTCGGCAAGCCATAGGTATTGTCTTCAAGGCCGGAAAGAAAGCACCCGATGCGCCCAACGACCACGCTTGTGGCGAAGGCCGGAACGAAGATGAGCCCCGTCGATCCCCCGATACCCCTGTTCCACTTGAAGAGTTCGATGGCGATGATGGCGCCGGCCAAGGCACCGGCAATGCTCCGCCCAAACCCCGGAACCCCCGAAAGCCACAGATTGAGCGTGCCCGCCCCGTAGCCGCCCGCCACGGCGCCAACGACCAGCGCAAGGGCATAGCCGGCGCCAATCGATTCAATGCGCGACGCCGCATCGCCAAGCCGCCAGCGGTAGCATGCTGCTGTCAGGCCCGCCGCGGCCAGGGCCGCCAGAAGATCGAAGAGCGTATGTAGAATCACGCCTTACTGTTAACCGGAGTCGCCGGTTGCGCAAACCGCCTCAGACCTGCTTTTCAAAGGCATCACGGATGATTTTTTGCAGCTCATCGCGCCGGTAGGGTTTCATGATGATGAAGCCCTGCTTGAAGCGCGGCTCATCCTGATGGACCATGGCCCCCTTCGGATAGCCCGAGGTGTGGACGATCTTGAGATCGGGCCGCATGCCGCTGGCCGCCTGGGCCAGGTCGAAGCCGTTCATCCCGCCCGGCATCACCACGTCGGTGAACATCAGGTCGATCTCCGGGTCTTCCTGGAGTTTCGATAGCGCCTGAAAGCCGTCTTCCGCTTCCACCACGTCATAGCCGAAATCCATGAGGAAGCCGCAGGCCACGGCACGCACGGCTTCCTGGTCTTCAACCACCAGGATCTTCTGCCGCCGTGCGGCTTTCTTGGGAACTTCAGGAATCGCGGCAACGCCGGGCGCAGGTGGCGATCCGTTGCCTGGCGCAACGGCTTTGCGCAACTGCGGTTCCATGTCGCCGGCTGCCATCTTTTGCGGCAGATACATCTTGACCGAGGTGCCATGGCCCACTTCGCTGTAGATGTTGATGTGGCCGCCCGATTGCTTGATGAAACCATAGACCATGGAAAGGCCAAGCCCGGTGCCCTTGCCGTTTTCCTTGGTGGTGAAGAACGGGTGGAAGACTTTCTCCAGCAGTTCCGGCGTCATGCCGCCGCCCGTATCCGAGACCGCCACCAGCACATGGTGGCCGGGAACCACTTCCGGATGCTTCTCGGCATATTCATGGTCGAGATAGACCAGCTGCGTTTCAATTGTCAGCAGGCCGCCATTGGGCATGGCGTCGCGCGCGTTGATCGCCAGATTGAGGATTGAAGATTCAAATTGCGACGGATCGATCAGCACCTTGGGCGAACCCTCGCTCACGTCCACCTTGAGTTCGACGTTTTCCCCCAGCGTGCGCGAGATCAGGGCCTCCATGCCCGTCACCAGGTCATTGACGTTGACCTCCCGCGGTTCAAGGTCCTGCTTGCGGGCGAAGGCCAGCAGTTGCCGGGTCAGGTCCGAGCCCTTGCGGGCCGCATCCAATGCCTCATTGACGCGCTTGGTGGCCTTCTCGTCGCCTCCCAGTTTTCCTTCGAGCAATTGCAGGTTACCCATGATGATGGTCAGCAGATTGTTGAAATCATGGGCCAGGCCGCCGGTCAGTTGGCCGATGGCCTCCATCTTCTGCGCCTGGTGCAGGCGCTGGGTCGTCAGCTTGCGGTCCGAGACATCGACGATCTGCACCACAAGCTGTTCGATTTCCGATTTCTCGCCTCTGACCATCGAAACACTGGTGGCCCCATGGGCAATGCCGCCCGAGCCGGTCATGTAGCGCAGGTCCTGCTTCAGCGAGGGAATTTCCCCTGCCAGGAGCTGGCGCATGCCGTTGAGGAACTGCCCGCGGTCGTCGCGGTGCAGGGTCTCATCAAAGGTCAAGGTGGACTTGTCGATGTCCTTGCGGCCAAGGAAGCTGACGAAAGCCGCGTTGGACAATTCGATCTGTCCGGTGGGCGACACCAGCGCCATGCCGTGGGCCGCCGCCGCGAAGGCGCCGCGGAAGCGCTGGTCGCTCCGCGCCGAGGCGATCTCGGCGATCTTCTGCTCGGTCACATCCTGCAGCAGGCATACCGAACGCTCGATGCGGCCCTTGTCGCCGCGGTAGGCATTCATCGACAACAGGACGGTGGCCAGCGTCCCGTCCTTGCGGTGGACGAACATTTCTTCACCGCGGCACTGGCCTGTCTGCAGATACTTCGGGTAGATAGCGGTGATCAGGTGGGAGCGCGACTGGGGTGTCAGAAGCTCGTTGAAGGATTTTCCCATGACATCGGAAGGCAGATAGCCCAGCGTCTTGCACCACTGGCGATTGACCGAGTTCAGCCGGCCTGAGCCATCCATGGCATGCATCATGAAGGGGAAATTGAACAGCAGCTGCTCGTAAACCCCGCCGTTCTGGTCGGGAAAAAACGGCGTCAGCGTCTCAGCCTGGATTTCTTCCCGCTCAATTCTCCAGCTTGGCCCCTTGGGTCCAAGTTCATCCCAGCCGGTGAAAGCAGGCATGTGGGCGGCAGGCTTTGCAGCAGCGTTCATAGGGAAATGTCTCTCTTAAATCCCCCCGAGCCTATCAAGCACGCGGTTAACAGGGTCTTTCCGGAATCGCTTCAATTCCCGATTGCACAATTACCGGTCGCCAACAACTCAACTATGGTGAACGCATCCTTAATGTTCTGCCAGATCAACTACACTGGCGAAGGGCGTCCAATGGCTTCCGCGGTGATCTCGGCTTTCAGCAGGCCGTTGTCGTCCATGGCATCGGGCAGATAGTATTTCCTGGTATCGACATTCACTTTCGGGGCGATAGCGCCCACACCCAGCGCCATGGCTTCCGCCTGGTCATGGGCCGTCCTCGCCGCGAATGCCAACGCCTCGGCCCCGGATCCGAAAAGCCGCGTGCCCTGCCCGCCATGAACCCGGAAGGCCCCGTTGCCATCGCCTTCCACCGTCACCGTCACCTTCAGCGCCACCAGGCCCGCCGCGGCGCCAATCGCGTTCGCCACCTCGCACCATTCGGCAAAGACAACCTCGCAATCGAGCCGTCTGGCAACTTCCGGGTAATAAACCCGTGCTGGTCCGCCAACCGCCACGATCGGCACCGTCGGCGAAATCTTGATGGCAGCCAGTGCTATGGCCGGCCTTCCCGCGCAGACAGTGTCGATCAGCACATTGTTATCGATGGAAATCCCAAGGGCCGAAGTCAGAATGGCCCGCGCCGACAGGCGGACCGTTTCGCCCCACACCTGGCGGCAGAAGTCCTCAACCCGTTCTGGCGTTCCCGCCTTCATGTCGCGAAACCGCACCGCCAGTTGGGCCGCCAGCAATGCCGCGGGGGTTGACCAGTTTGCCTGCAGGCCCAGCACATGGGAGGCATCCGATGGGGTAAAGCCGCAGAGCTGCACCAATCCCTTCTTGCGCAACGCTGACAGGGCCCGTTGCGCCGCCGAGGAGACCGCTATTTTCCGCAGCGGTTTCGGCCGGTCACTGACAAGTCCCAGAAATTCGATCTCGCGCCCTGTCAGGCCGCTGTGGTCGCCGGGACCCGACTTTCCGAACGGTGCCACCACAAAACGTCCGTGCTGCGATCCGCCCTCCGTATCCGCAAGGTCGCCTTCGAGCATCGCCAGGACCTCCGGATAGCGCTGGCCGATCAGCGAAATGGGCACGATGCGCTGCGGCCCGATGTGCATGGACCCGTCAATACCCAAGTGCACTTCGCTGTCGCCGCCAAGCCCGATGGTGGACACGTCGATGGCCTTCACCATGGTACGCCAGCCGCCAACCTCGGCTCCCTCCTCGGTGACGCGTGGACGCCCCTCCTGCAGGATGCCGATGTCGGTGGTCGTGCCCCCGATGTCCGACATGATGAAGTTGTCGAGGCCCGAGAGCCATTTTGCCCCTACCAGGCTCGCCGCCGGCCCCGAGAGCACCGTTTCGATGGGCTTGAGCGCCACGTTCTCCGCCCGCGCCAAGGTGCCATCACCCTTGACCACCATCAGCGGGCAGGAAATCCGCATCTCGGCCATGGCCAGCCGCACCGCTTCAATCAGCATCGATATGCGCGAAATCAACCGGGCATTCAGCACTGCCGTCAGGGCCCGGCGTGGCGCATCCAGCGAAGAGGTGAGCTCGGTCGAGAGGGTGACGGGCTTTCCGGTCACCCGCGTGATGATCTCTCGGGCGGCATTTTCATGCGCCGGATTTCGCACTGCGAATGCCGAAGCTACGGCAAAAGCCGAAACCTGGCCCTTGAGCTGTTCCGCCTCCCGTTCAAGACTTGCCACGTCGAGCGGAAGCCTGGCATCGCCATTGTGGTCATGGCCGCCCGCGATCATCCGCAGCGGCACATTCGGGAAGGCCTTGCCGATGCCGGTCCGCTCGGCCATGTGGCCGTCAAAGCCGATGAGAAACACCCCAACCGGACTGCCATGGCCTTCCACCACCGCATTGGTGGCAAGCGTCGTCGACACCGAAACCAGGCCGATGGCCTCCGGCGTCGCCCCTGCGGGAAGCGATTGCATCACCGTGGCAAGCGCTTCCTTCACCCCGATCGAAAGGTCACCCTTGGTTGTCAGGGCTTTGGCGCGCGCCAGGATCTGCTGCGTCTCATGGGCAATGATCACGGCATCCGTATAGGTGCCGCCTGTGTCGATGCCGACGTAAAAACTCTTCGTCTTGGTCATTTCCTGGCTTTCGTCACTCTCTCTTGGCCGTTGCTTTTACTGGAAGCAACCGGCAAGTCCACCGTCAGGAAAGGAACGGACTGGCGACAGTTCAGCCGGTCTTGCGGCGCTTCGCGGTGCCGTCCATCTCCTCGATAGACCCGTCAATGGCGGCCTTTTCCGCCAGCAGCCGCACAACCTGGATTCTCGCCGCAATGAGCGTCCCGGCAAACTCGCGGCTGGGGACTGAGCTCATGACTGTCACCAGTTTCAACGTCTCAGCCAGCGTCCGGTTGAGCTTGATTTGCGAATCCAGAAGCCCGGCGAGGTTGCGCTGTTCGGCCATCTGCTGAAGTTGCGCCTGCCAGGGCGCGCCCTTCTCCTGCTCCCGCATGGCGCTGAGTTTTGCTTCCCGCGCCCGCTCCTCATGGGCAAATCGCTGACGCGACAGGGCCCCCAGCTTGTAGGAGAAGCTAACCTGGCCGACGACTCCCCCATCATGGACATCATAGCCGTCTCGCAGACTGTCGCTGCTCCAGCCTGCGCTGACCGACACGTCCATTGCCTCCGCATTGCGGATGCGGCGGTTGATCTCATCCAGTTCCGCATCCGCCTGGCGCAGATCTTCGCCGAGGCTGGCGGCCTCCTTGCGGCTGCCGGAATTTTCCGCCGGAGGCCGCACCGCCTGTGATTTCGCTGCATTGCCTTCGGCGTGGACCTGATCGATGAGCCCCGATAGATAGTCCGCCTTTTCAGCAGTGATGTTGCCGCGCCGGAGTTCGTATTTGATCTGCTGGCGCAATTCGTCCAGTTCGCCCTTGCGCACCTGGATACTGATGGATTTTGCCCGGTAGCCGCCCGGCGTCAGTCCCCGCGGCGGCATGAAGGCAAGCTTCTGCAAGCCTGCCTCCGCCAGATGGCGGCGGCATTTGACCTGCGCTGCCTCTTCGAGCAAGCGGGCCTTGTTGAAGTCGCTGACGCTGAGGCCCAGGCTGACGCCCGCCTGCCCGTTGCTATCCACCGTGCCATTCACCGATGGCGACCGCAGAATTGTCGCTTCGGCAGCGGAATCCTCTTTCAGGTATTGGCACCACGCGGAGTTGCCGGGGGCTTCCGCCTCTTCAAATGTGGCGGGCCTGATCTGAACCGTGCCCGGCACTGCCGAGCCTGCGGCTGCGGTGGCAATGATCGGCGGTGTGTCAAGGGTGGCGAGGCGCAAGTCGGCGGGCGTGTCCGGGTTGGCCAGCAGGCCGGAACCCGCGCTGCATCCGGCCACGCCAAGCAGGCTTGCCAAGACCAGCAGCCCAAGGGGCCGCTCAACCGTTACACGAGAAACCATACGCCGTACACAACCCACATGGCACACTGTCCCGGTGTGCCGGCCACGCAATCTAGGCAGGATTGATTTCTTTGGCGTTAACGCGAGCCTGCTTGATACGATGCCCGGTGTGAGGGCATAGTCCGGGACGACCGGCGCAGCCTGCGCGCTGCAGGCGTGAGAATAATGAAGAGTTGGAGGATCAGGACATGAGATTTGCAGGCAGGCGCGCAATTGTAACCGGCGGGGCCTCGGGGATAGGCGAGGCCGTCGCCAAGCGTATTGCAGCCGAAGGCGGAAAGGTCGCCGTCTGGGATCTCAACGGCGGCATCAAGGTTGATATCTCAAATTACGAGTCGGTCGAAAAAGCCGCCACCGAAACCATCCGGCAGATCGGCGGGATCGACATCCTGGTGAACAGCGCTGGGATCACCGGCCCGACCGTGCCGCTCGTCGAGTTTCCCATCGCGGGCTGGAAGCAGGTGATCGACGTCAATCTCAACGGCACCTTTTACTGCAATCGGGCCGTAGCCCCGCACATGATCGCCCAGAACTACGGCCGCATCGTCAACATCGCCTCCATCGCCGGCAAGGAGGGCAACCCCAATGCCTCCGGCTATTCCGCCTCGAAGGCCGGGGTCATTGGCATGACCAAGTCGCTGGGCAAGGAACTGGCCAAACACAACATCACCGTCAATGCCGTCACTCCCGCCGCCGTGCGCACCCCGATCTTCGACCAGATGCCGCAGACCCACATTGATTTCATGCTGTCGAAAATTCCCAAGGGCCGCTTCGGCACCGTGGACGAGATGGCCAGCCTCATCTGCTGGCTGGCCAGCGAGGAATGCTCCTTCTCCACCGGCGCGGTATTTGATCTCTCCGGCGGCCGCGCCACTTACTGACGAGGAAGCCAGCATGGAACGCATGGCCCAGATCATCAAGGTGAAGCCGGAAGCCATTCCCGAATACAAGCGCATCCACGCCGCCGTCTGGCCCGAAATCCTGCAGGCGATCTCCGCTTCAAATATCAGGAACTACACCATTTTCCTGAAGGAGCCGGAAAACATCCTCTTCGCCTATTGGGAGTACCATGGCACGGATTTCAAGGCCGACATGGAAAAGATCAAGCAGGCGCCCCGCATGCAGGAATGGTGGGATATCACCGACCCCATGCAGGTTCCCTATGACACGCGCAGGCCCGGCGACTGGTGGGCGGTCATGGAAAACGTTTTCCACACAGACTGAACACCTGGCCCGGCGCAAACAAAAGGGGATGACTGCCGTCCGGCAATCATCCCCGTCAAACCACTCCCATGTGTCTGCTTGCATTCATTCGCGGGGCAGCGATACGCAGAACCGGCAGCACACGTTCAAGGAAAACCGAAGGCAATCGGCCTTCCACCGAGTGGTCATTTCAAATCCCTGCGCCTTGGCGCGGCGCAGTCCAAGTTGCCAGCGGATGCAATCGCTGCACCCGCTGGTCCGCGGTGCTATAATTTATGTCGTAACTTTCTTACTTCTCGTTGCAATCCACGGTGCAGAGTGAGCTCACGGGATTGGTGAGATCGTCACTTTCATCCTCGGTCGAATCGTCGTCGCTGGAATCATCATCGGTCGAGTCGTCGGATGAATCATCGTCCGAGTCATCGGATGAATCATCGTCCGAATCGTCGGATGAATCATCACCTGAGTCGTCGCCCGAGTCGTCGCCCGAATCATCGTTGCCGCCATCACCGCCGTCACTGCCTTCACCACCTTCGCCACCTTCGCCACCCTCGCCGCTATCAGCGTGGGCCGCGGTTGCCGCGAACGGGCCAAACTTGGAGACAACGGGGCCGGCGCCATAGATGCCAAGGGCCAGCAGAAGGCTCAGGATAGAAGTGGAAGTCCGCATGTTATTTCCTCTCAAAAAATTGCGTTGGGTACGAATCACTGTCTCCAGTAAATCCAACCTAACGAAAGCTGGCTGATAGGAAGCTGACGGCAATTGTTGGCATTTTAGCTATTTCGAGGCTCCACCCGCACCATTTTTAAGGCGCGGCCAAACCATCAAGATAATGAAAAAACAGGAAAATTTGCTTTTTCCCCGAGAAACTCCTGCGAGACCTGGCGGGGGTTGCGCCATCGGCGCCGCGCCTCAAATTCAGTATAGCATTAGCAAGGCGTGAAGAATCTGGCCGCAGATTTAGCCAAATGCCTCCTTTTCCCGCGACATGAAACGGGGCGCTTGCCCGGCATCGCCGCCGGGCCTTTTCATCAGGCTTTTCCGGCACCGGCAAAATGCCGGAGCGAGCGCCGAAGGTCATCGGCTTCGTAGCCCCGGCCGATGACGACGATGGTGTTGTCCTCGCGCTCCGTATCGCCGGTCTGCTCCGGCAGGATTTCCGGCGACTGCACGATCTTCCTGACGGTTTGCAGCAGCAGCCGCCCCGCCGGCGTGCGCAACACCCCCTTGACGCGAAGCACGTCATCGCCGCGGGCATGGAGCAGGGCAGAAAGCCAGACGCTGAAGGCGGCCCAATCGATGGTATCGTCAAGCACCAGCTTTGCCGGGAATATAGGCGGCCGCCCTGCCTCGCCGGCCAGATCAGGCAGCAGCACCGGCTTGGCACCGTCGAATGAAGGCAACCCAACCTCCGAACCCCTGACCGCACCGCGCAGCGCCGCGCCCGGATTGAGTTGCCGCAGGGTTGCCAGAAGTCTCGCAAGTTCCGCCGGATGGGCCTCGTCCACCTTGGTGACAATCAGGAAATCGGCGATTTCGATTTGGCGGCGGCCGAGCGGCTCCGAGGCCAATTGGCTGAGGGCGTGCAACGCATCCACCGTAACCAGAGTTTCGCTGACGACGATATGATGCACCAGGACAGGATCGGTCCTGATAGCATCGATGATTGGCGCCGGATCGGCCAGCCCGCTGGTTTCAAGCACGATGCGCTCAAATCGCGTTTCGCTTGACTCCGTCTGGCTGCGCTCATCACAAATCCTTCGCAGCATCGCAATCAGGTCCGCCTTGCCGGCGCAGCAGGCGCAGCCTCCGGCAAGCACCGCAATTTTCGTGGAGCCGGCAAGCAGCGCATCATCAACTGGCGTTTCCGCCGCCTCGTTCACCACAATGCAGGCGTCGCTGAACAATCCCTGGTGCAATTGGTGCCGCAGCCATGTGGTCTTTCCCGAGCCGAGAAAGCCGCCCAGCACGGTCAGCCGCATGCGCGTGTCGGATTTTTCAGTCAACTCAGTCCGCCTTGTCGGTCCCGCCGATGAAACGCGGATCAAGCGGATCTATTGGACAGCCGGTCAGCCTTTCCGCTGTTGCCCAGACTTCCGTGAGGTCGCGGACAATCGTGTGGTCGCCTGACAGCGTCGATATCTGGATGCCGGGCACCTGGGTGCCGTCATAGGCCGCCAGACCGTAGGCGGGGAGAATCCCCTGCAGAACCTGCGCGCGGCGAAGCCGCGCGCGCAGTCTGTCAGGCAAATCGGACGCGCCCGCCTCAGTCCAGTGGCCAGGCGCGGCCGGATATCCACAACTTGAGCACATACGGGCCTTATATCACCTCCGGCCGCTTGCCACCAGAGAACGGGAAGCGCTTGCGGAAATCGGCGGCAATCTGCTCAAACGTCATCCATTCCACCCCGGCATGGCCGTTGATGTATTCAATCAGGCGCTCAAGCATCAGCAAGACCTGCGGCCTGCCGCTGACATCGGGATGGATGGTGAAGGGGAACACGCCGTAATCCATCTCCCGGTAAACCCAGTCAAACTGGTCGCGCCACATCTGCTCGATGTCGCGCGGGTTCACAAAGCCGTGGCTGTTGGGGGCCTTCTTCATGAACATCATCGGCGGCAGGTCGTCGACATACCAGTTGGCGCCGATTTCGACGAGGTCGATTTCCTTGCCGTGCTTGAGCGGCTTCATCCACTCGGCGGCCTTTTTGGAATAGTCGATGACGTTCCAGGTGTCGCCGACCCGCGCATAGAAGGGCTGGAAGTCGCGGTAGCCCTGGCTGTGGTCGTAGGTGAAGCCGTATTTCTGCAGGAGCGCTGCCGTTGATGCCGACATTTCCCACCACGGCGCCACATAGCCGCGCGGCTTCTTCCCCGAGAGCTTTTCGATTAGCTCAATGGATTTGACCAACACGTCCTCTTCCTGCGTTGGCGTCATGGCAATCGGATTTTCGTGCAAATAGCCGTGTGCGCCAATTTCATGGCCTTCATCGGCAATGCGCTTCACCTGGTCCGGGAACGTCTCGATTGAGTGTCCGGGAATGAAGAAACTGGTTTTCAGCTTGTACTTCTTGAACAGGTTGAGCAGGCGGATGTTGCCCACTTCGCTGGCAAATATGCCGCGCTGAATGTCCGACGGCGAATCGCCGCCGCCATAGGATCCGATCCAGCCTGCGACTGAATCGATGTCGGTGCCGAACGCGCATATGATCTTCTTGGTCATCTTTTTCCTCCTGATGAATTGCCAACTGGTTTTCGTTCTTGGTCTTCAAGTGCCAACGGACAGGCTAAGCCTTGATCCGGGTGGGTGAAGCGTTGCCGGCCTGAACCTGGCCAAAGAACTGCGCCGGTTGCGGCGCCGCGCATTTTCGCGCGATGAACCCCTGCCTCAAATCCGGGTAATGTCCTCGCCCTGTCAAACGCGGTCATTGGTTTTCCCTGACCAGGTTTTCAACGGTGAGCGCCGCCGAGAGCACCTCCGTATCGCGTCCATGCTGCGCCGAGAGCAAAAATCCCGTGGGCATGCTTTGGTGGTCGGTCCCGCTTGGAATGGAAACCCCGCACCAATCGAGAAAATTTCCCAGCATGGTGTTGCGCAGCGTCTTGGCATTGACCCGGAAGAATACATCATGGTCGGCCGCCAATGGCGCAATGTCCATGGCCACATGGGGCGTCGTGGGGAAAATGACCAGCGCCCCGCCGATCAGGGCATCACATTCCGCGATCAGCCTGCGCCGCTGATACATGACTTCGACCAGGTCGACGGCGGTCATCTTTTCAGCCAGGCGGATGCGCTTGACGACCCTGGCATCCATCCGCTCCGCATCGGGACCATAGATGCGGTTCCAGTGAACGTGCAGTGCCTCGGCGCCGAGCACATGGCCGCGGGCCTGAATGAGTTCAAGTATGGCATTAAAGGCCGGGAATGCCTTGCGCCTAATCTTGGCGCCGGCCTTGGCCAGCCGTGCGACGGCCGCATCGAAATTTTGCTGTACCGCCGGTTCCACGCCGTCGAAGACAACATTTTCCGGCACCATGAAGGTCAGTTCGCTGAGCAGGCGCTTGCGTGGCGCGGGCTTTGCGACCCCGCGCAATACCGCGTCGGCCAGCACACAATCTTCGACCGTTTGGGCCAGCGGCCCGAGGGTGTCGAGCGAGCGCGACAGGGGAAACACGCCGTCCATTGCATAATGCCCGGTCGAGCTCTTGTAGCCGACGACGCCGTTGAATGACGCCGGGATGCGGATTGATCCGCCCGTATCGGTTCCGATGGCCAGCGGCAGAAGACCTTTGGCGACAACCACGCCGGAAGCGGACGAGGAACCGCCGGGTGAGCGCGCAGCTCCACTGCCGTTGGGGTTTCGCGGCGTGCCGTAGTGCGGATTGAAGCCAATGCCGGAATAGGCGAACTCAGTCATGTTGAGCGTGCCGATGGACACAAGGCCGGCGCGCTTGCCGGCGGCCACCAGTGCCGCATCAGCCCTTGCCGGGGGCTCGTTTTTGAGCACGATTGAGCCTGCCGTCGTCACCCGGCCCTCAAGATCGAACAAATCCTTCCAGCCGACGGGCACCCCGTCCAGCGCGCTCAACGGCTTGCCGGCCTTCAGCCGCTTGCGTGCGGCCTTGGCCTCGCCAAGGGCCCGCGCCGCCATCACGTCGATAAAGATTGCCTGATCGTCGCAGGCCTTGACCGCTTCAAGCGTTTGCTCGGCCAGCGCGACGGGATCGAGCTTGCCGTTTCGCAGCTTGCGGCCAAGTTCCTTTGCGGTATCCATTTTCAACCCGCAATCACGGTGGCGCCGTCCTTCTTCCACGCGATAAAGGCGGCATCCCCGCTGGCGAAGCGTCCGCCATACTTGTCGGCATGGCCCTCAAGGCCGATGGTGCGGCCTTCGCCAAGCGATACTTCCATTTGAACGATATGGCCGATCTGCTGGATGCGGCCGACCTTCACCGGAATGGCGCAGCTGCCGTAGTTCTTGGCGAGTTCGGCCTTCGATGTCCTGGCCGGCAGGAGATCAACAGATTCCGCCGGCAAGACGAGATTGGCTTTCGCGCCGGCCTTGGCCGGTGTTTGCGATGTCCCGTCCAGTGCCCCGTAGGGCGTATCGAGCGTGATGCCGGTCTTGCTCGAGGTCTTCACGGTTCCAGGTATCAGGGTATTGCGGCCGATGAATTGCGCCACGAAAAGACTCTGCGGCCGCGTGTATAATTCGTAAGGCGCGCTCACCTGCTCGATGCGGCCCTGGTTCATCACCACGATGCGGTCGGAAAGCGCCAACGCTTCGGATTGCGCATGGGTGACAAACACGAAGGTGATGCCGAGTGAGCGCTGCAGCAGCTTCAATTCGTTCTGGATGCTCTTGCGCAAGTTCGCGTCAAGCGCCCCAAGCGGCTCGTCGAGCAGGAGAATATCCGGCTCGACCACAAGCGAACGCGCCAGGGCAATGCGCTGGCGCTGCCCGCCGGAAAGTTTTTCGGGCCGCTGATCGGCCACATCCATCAGCCCCAGCTTGTCGAAGATGCGGTCAACCTTGCGGTCGCGCTCGCCAGCGGGCATGCCCTTCACATCGAGGCCGAAATTCACGTTGCCGCGCACCGTCATGTGCGGGAATAGGGCATAGTTCTGGAAAATCATCGACGTCGGACGCTGTTCGGGCAACAGGTCGTTGATGCGTTTGCCGCGAATGTTGATATCGCCGGAACTGATCGTTTCAAACCCCGCGATCATGCGCAGCGTCGTTGTCTTGCCGCAGCCCGAAGGGCCGAGAAACGCGATGAATTCGCCTTTGTTGACGTCGAGGTCAAAATCGATGACGGCGGGCGTGCCGTTGTCATAGACCTTGCCGACGCCTTTGAGCTGGAGATCGTAAATCAATGTCTGGAACCCGATCCGGAAAGGACGGCCGGGGCACAACGCCCCGGCCGTAGTGTTGCTTAAGCCGAGAGGAACTCGTCCCATTTGGCAATGAGATGGTCATACTCATCCGGCCACTGGTGCCAGTAGGCAACATTCTGCGAGCGCGTCTCAAGCGAACCGCCGTCACGAAGGTCGCCTTCCTTGATGCCGCGGTCTTCAGCGCCAACCCAAGGCTTGCCTTCATACCAGAAGGCATACTTGTCAGCCGGCATGGCATCCTTGATGTTGGTTGTCGGCGAGTAGTAGCCCTGCTCGGACACGGCAATCGCCGGCGGACCCGAGAGCCAGTAGTCGCAATAGGCGACGACAGCGTCCATGTTCGGCGTGCCGGTGATGGCCGAGTTGCCGATGGACCAGGCGCGGTAGCCTTCCTTGGCGACCGCGTAGGTGCACTGTTTGCCCTGGGCCTTCACGGCCATGACGGCAGGCTGCCAGGCATCGGCGAGGATCATTTCGCCGGAGGCCAGGAGGTTCACCAACTCGCCGAAATCGCCCCAGAGAGCGCGGAACTGGCCTTCCTTCTTCTTCGAAACCAGAAACTTCGCGGCTTCATCGATGGCTGCCTTGTCCGGGTTGCCCGGGTTCGGCACATTGAGAAGTCCGAGGGCGTTCATGGCGATAACGGCTTCGCCGAAAGCGATCAGCGGATCCACGTTGAGACCGGTCTTGCCCTTGAATTTCGAATCAAAGATGGCGGTCCAGGTCGAGGCTTCTTCCGCCGACACGAGGTCGGGGCGGTAGCCGATCGAGTCGTAGTTGTAGACGGTTGGAACCATCCACAATTCGGTCTGCGCCTCGTCTTTCCAGATCTGTCCGACGATCTGGGCGCGCTTCTCCCACTTGTCCGAACCCTTGGTGAAGGTATCGCGGATGTTGCCCCAGTTCTTCAGGGACGCTGTCGGGATTGCGGTGATCTTGTCGGTTGCGATAACCGCCGGCAGGCGTTCGCCGATGGTTTCCCAGCAATCATAGGCATCCGTGCCCGAGAGCAGTTCTGTCTGTGTGTTGGGGAAAATATCTGCCTTGCCGGATACGGCCTTCACGCCCGACTTTTCCTTAAAGTCGTTGAGAATGCGTTCCTGCACCGTCACCGACAGGCCAACCGTGCGCAATTCCTGGTCCGCCAGGCCGGCTGCGAATGCCTGCTGGGCGCCCCAGGGCATGCCTACGGCAAGTGCCGCGCCGCCCGCCGAGCCCGCAAGGAATTTGCGGCGCGACATGTGGTAGTTTCTAATGCTGTCTATGCTCATTTAAGTCTCCTCCGTTTATCGTTCACTAGGTCGTCTCGTTCGAATACAACCTGCCGGCCATGCGCTAGTAGCGCCCGACCAGAAGGCCACCATCTACCACCACCACTTGCCCCGTCATGTAGCGAGCGGCGTTGGAAGCCAGAAACAGGATCACATCGGCGATGTCTTCAGGTTCGCCGATGCGGCCCATCGGAATATAGGCGCCGCACTTGTCGGCATCCGGCCCCACCGAATGCTCCTTTGACAGCAGTTGCGCGGTGCGGATGTAGCCCGGCGCAATGCCGTTTACCCGGATGCCATCACGGGCCAGTTCAACCGCCAGTCCGCGCACCAGGCCGATGACGCCGGCCTTGGCGGCGGAGTAATGCACATGCTCGTCCCAGCCATAGGTGCTGCCCATGATTGACGACAGGCAGACCATCGAGCCAGCCTTGCGCGCCTTCATTCCGGGCGCTGCGGCGCGCGCCACGCGGAAAATTCCCTTGAGGTCGATATCGAAAGTATGGTCCCACCGCTCATCGGTGAGCTCCGGCAATGGCGATTTGTGGGCAATGCCGGCATTGGCGACAACACAGTCTATGCCGCCATGCTTCTTCTCCACGGCAGCGACGACCGCATCCGCATCGGCGGTCGAACGCACGTCAAGTCGCTGGAACTCGGCGCTGCCCCCGCCGGCTGCAATTTCGGCGGCGAGGGCCCTGCCCTCCTTCTCCAGCACATCGGTGCCCACCACATGGTAGCCCGCGGCGCTGAAAGCCCTGGCAGCCGCGCGACCGATTCCAATGGCAGCGCCAGTGATGAGAACAGTCTTGCTCACAGCATCACATCTCCTGAATTGGGCCCAAGCGTCTGGCCGACGAACAGCGAAGCCTGCGGCGAGCACAGGAACGCAACCGTTGCCGCCACTTCCTCGGGCTCACCGAACCGCCGGAGCGGCAGCCCCGCGGCTTTCGCCTTGCGCCAGTTCTGCGAAAGCGATTCCACCAGCGGTGTATTGATCGGGCCGGGAGCCACGGCATTGACACGTACCCCTTCGGCGCTGATTTCCCTGGCTAGCGCTTTGGTCATCCCGATGATTGCCGCCTTGGCGGCGCTGTAGTGCACCAGTTCGACGCCGCCGATTTGCCCGAGTTGCGAGGCGATATTGACGACCGAACCGGATTTTTTCTTCAGCATTTCCGGGAGGACGGTCCGTGTCATCAGGTAGGTGCCGCGCACATGCACGGCGAACATGCGGTCGAAATCCTGCGGCATCAGGTCCACAAAACGCGACTGGTGGACATGGCCGGCATTGTTGATGAGATGCGTGCAGTCGCCAAAAGCCTCGCGGCAGGCGGCGGCAATGCGGTTCGCATCCTCTTCCCTGGAAACGTCACCGCCGATTGAGCGGCTTGACCCGCCAATCTCCCGGGCAACGGCGGCGGCGGCATCCTCGCGGATATCGTTTGCGAGCACGGAATAGCCGTCTTCCGCCAAACGCCTGGCGATGGCCCTGCCAATCCCTGATCCCGCCCCCGTGACGATTGCGGCCTTCATGCAATGTCCTCCTGTATCGAGGCTTTCTTGGCGCGCCGCACGCTGGCGGTCATCAGGATCGCGTAAATCGCCAGAAGCGAGAAGGAGAATATCGTCGTGAGGACGCCGAAGGCGAAGACATTGGGGTGAATCTCGACCGAAAAAGTTCCATAGATCGCCAGTGGCAGAGTCTGGTCGCGCCCGCTCGCAAACAGCGTGCGCGAGAATTCATCGTAGGAAAGCGTGAAGGCAAACAGCATGGCCGACAGCACGCCCGGGAAAATCAGCGGAAACGTGACTTTGCGGAAGGTGCGCCAGGGCGTGACGCCGAGCGACCAGGATGCCTCCTCGACCGAGGCGTCGAAGCGGTTCAGGATTGCCAGCATGACAAGGAAGGCGAAGGGGAACGTGTAAACCACATGGGTTACAAATGCCGTGCTCCACCAGTGGCGGTCGATGCCAAGCGTGTTGGCCACCAGGGCGGTCCCCAGTCCGGTCAGGACGCCGGGCACCATCATGCCAAGCACGATGAGATAGAACAGGACGTTTGAACCTTTGAATTTTGCCCGGAAGGCTTGCGCCGACATCACCCCCAGGACGGTGGAGGTCACCATGGTCATGATTGCCAGGGTCATCGAACGGATCAGCGACTGGCCAAAAGGCAGCGGTGCCACGCGCGAAGGCGGTGTCAGCCCGAATATGTGGCGGTACCAGTAGGTGGACCACTCGGTAATGGGAAATTGCGGTCCGCCCTCCGGCCCCTGCTGGAATGACAGGATGGCGAGCACGATAAATGGCCCATACAGGAAGAGGATGAAGAGCGCCACATAGACGCCGAGAATGGGCTTGAGCACACGGGATTCCATCCCTCAAAGCTCCTTCTTCAAGTCGACCACCCGGAGGAAGCCCGCGATGACGAGTCCCATGATGACCGTGAGGATCACGCCAACAACCGATGCCAGGGCCCATTTGAGCGAGCCCACCTGGGTGACGATGATGTTTCCGAGAAGATTGACCTTGCGGCCCGAGAGGGCGGCGGATGTGGCAAATTCACCGAGCACCATGACCGACACGAAGATCGCGCCTACCACCACGCCCGGCAGGCTCAGGGGAAAAATGATTTTGATGAATATGCGCCAGAAGCTGGCGCCGAGGTCGCGGGCGGCCTCGATGATGTTGGGATCGATGCGGCCGAGCATGAAGGCGATCGGCCCCACCATGAATACGCAATAGATCTGCGTCATGCCGATGATGACCGAAAGATCGGTGAACAGGAGCGCCTCGATGGGCTCCTTGGTGATGCCGGACATCTGCAACAGGATATTGATCGCGCCTTCCTTGCCGAGCATCGGCCGCCAGGCCAGCACGCGAATGAGAAAGGACGTCCAGAACGGGATGACGCAAATGACCAGGAGAACCGTCGAAAGCGTTTTGTTCTTTACGAACAGGCCGACAAACAGCGCCGTGGGGTAGCCGATGATGAAGGTTGTGGCCAGCACGATCAGCCAGGTCCTGACTGTCGTCCACAGGGACGAGATGTAAGTGTCGGACGCGAAGAACTGCTGCCAGCTTGCCAGCGTCAACACCGGCTCGATCTTGAATGTCGTCTGGGTCCAGAATGACACGTAGACGATCATCAGGATGGGCACCACCAGGAACAGCGCCATCCAGACGGCCCCCGGGGCAATCAACAACCATGTCTTTGCTGAACGTTCTGCTGCCATACTGGCTCCTCAACCGAACACGATTGCGTCTTCCGGTTTCCACCGGAGCACATATTGGCCGTTTGGTTCAAAGTTCCGGGGCGCGCCATTGCTCAGGTGGTGCTCCACCTCGACGACCTGCCCGTCCGGGGTTTCGAAGAAATACATTATCGACGACCCGAGATATTCATTGGCCACGAATTTCGCCGCGATGCCCGGCAGTTTGGAATTCTCCTGCGCGGGGCCGGGCGTGATGCGGTCATAGCGCACCGCATAGGCCGGTTGCGGGCTCGCGATTTTCTTGCCGAAGGCGAAAGCGCCGTAGCTGCTGGCGAATTTCCCGCCGCTGATTTTTCCGTCGAACATGTTGTAGCGGTTGAGGAATTTGGCCACATTGGGAGTGGCCGGCGCATTATAGACGGTATCGGGCTTGTCGAATTGTGCGATTGCCCCGCGGTCGAGGACAATGACCCGGTCGCCCATGGCGAGAGCTTCGGTTTCACTGCCGGTGACGTGCAGGAAAGTTACCCCGAGCATTTCGCGGATATGGCGCAATTCATTGCGCATGCGGCCGCGCAGATTGGCATCAAGGGCACCCAGCGGCTCGTCGAGAAGGACGAGTTTCGGTTCGGTTACAAGCGTTCGCGCCAGTGCCACGCGCTGCTTCTGCCCGCCTGATATCTGCCCTATGCCGCGGTCTTCCAGGCCGGCAAGGCCGACAAGCTTGATGGCATCCCTCACCCGCCTGTCGATAACTTCCGTTGCCGGAGGATTCGCCGCATTGGCAAGGCCAAAGGCGATGTTGTGGAAGACCGAGAGATGCGGAAACAGCGCGAAATTCTGGAACACGAATCCAATGCCGCGTTCGTGGGCGGGAAGTCGCGTCACGTCCCGTCCGTTGAGTATGATGCGCCCGGCGTCTGGCGCTTCAAATCCGGCAATGGTTCGCAACAGCACGGTCTTCCCCGAGCCGCTGGGTCCCAGCAATGACACGTATTCATTGGTGTCGACGGCCAAATCCACATCTTGCAGCGCCGTGAGCGCGCCGTAACTTTTGCTCACGCCCTCGACATGGAATATGGAAGCTGTTGCTGTCATTATCCGCGCCGCTTTCCCCGGGCTTTTTTGCCTGGTGGAAAACGGAAAACCTCCCGACTTGAAACTAGCATCTTTCCTGTGCGGGGGCTTTGACACCCAGCGTAAGAAATCTTGCTAATCAGAATAAACAAGAATGACTAATGTATGCAACATGTTTTTGTCAAAAGCACTTTTCTCGATAATGCGACTGAAAAGCCGCCGACCTTCGCCAATAAAATGATTAGTGAATGCAATATGCATTTTAATTCACCGGCGTGAGATAGGGAACGATAATCCGCGACTCGCTCACCACGGCCACGATTTTCAGCCGGGCCAGTGATTTTTCCGCCATGATTTTCAGGTGGTTTTCCAGATAATCGGCTGCGGGCTCGATCAACCGCTGGGCGATCAAGCTAAAAAGCGAGCGGTATTCATCAGTGGCAAACCGGTCCCTTGGCAGGCCCATCCTTGTCAGCGCGCGATTGGCGGCATTGAGCGGCATCTGGTTGTGCCGGATCGTGGCAACCAGTTCCTTGTTTGGCGCAAGGGCTATGCAAGTATCCATCAGGGCCTGCTCGAAGTCCGCCCATTCGCCTGGCTCGGTTGCGTGCTCGTTGGCGCGCTGCCGGAGTCTTTCAACCTCGCTGTAGTCGATATGGGGGGCCGCGAGCTTGAGGGCTGCCGGTTCCAGGATGCTGCGGATGGCAAACCGCTCGCGCACCGATTGCGCGGTCAAAGGCCCGGCAATCCAGTGCGAGCTCTGGTTCTTGCGGATGAGTCCCCGTTCGTTGAGGCGGCTCATGACATCGCGCACCACCGTGCGGCTCACGCCGAGGTGAACCCCCAGCTCAGTCTCAACGATGCGGAATTCGCCGAATATCAGGTTTGAAGCCACGGCCTCCTCGACTTGGTCATAGACCATTTCCCACATGCCGCGGCTTTGCAGCGCCTCGTCGATCTCGCCGGAAATCTGCAGCTCGAGCTCGCCAATGTCCTTGCGCAGGGGTTCGAGTGTTTCGCCGCGCCGGCCCACCACAAAGCCGCGGCCCTGGAAACGCTGAATCAGGTTTTCGTTTTCAAGGATCTTGAGCGCCATCTGAACCGGCGCGCGGCTTGATTGCATGAGCTCCGCGATCGGCCCTTCCAGGAGGACAAAACCTTTCGGCAGGTTCCCGGCCAGTATGTTCAGGCGCAGCACGCGGCTGATGAGCTCATAGCGCCGCTGCATTGCTGGCTTGCTGGTGGCGGGAGTCATGGCGTCGCGCCCCTCACCCGTGCCGTAAACCTGCCCCAGGCGCGCGCCGCATAATTATGCTCGTCCATGACCGTGTTCCACACCGCGATGCGGCTGGCGCGTTCCCAATAGGCCCCGCCCGACCGCCTTGCCCCGGCCCGCACGACACGCTGGCCGGAAGGTCCCGGCAGGTCGGCGCGCGCCTCCTCGCCATTGTACCAGTAGTTCCACTCGTCGGGGCTGAGCGATTCCTTTACCGGCTCAAGGACCGACATGTAGTATCCCTGGCGGGCCATCACGGCGCCGGGCCAGCCGGAGAGCCACCAGTTCATATATTCGTATGCCATGTCGAGGGTTGCTCCCGCGACCCCGTGGCGGAGGCTCATGCCGCCATGCCAGGCCCGGTAGCCTTCAACCGGAACCGCTTCGAGGAAGTGCGGCGCCTCGTCGCCGATGTCGCCATAGGCGGGCGACCACATGCTCTGCACGTCCACAAGGCCATTTCGCACCAATTGGCTGGCGTCTTGGGCGGTGCTCCACATCGAATGGAAGTAGCCCTTCTGCCGCCTGTCCTCGAGCAGATTCATGAGCGCGTCGATTTCGGCAACCGTCATATTGCCGACGTCGGCAAAACTCAGTTCGCCGCTTGCCTCGGCAGCCAGCGCCGCGTCAAACAATCCGATGGCCGGTTCATCGACAAGCGCAATGCGCCCCTTGGCCCGCGGGTCAATCAGCCAGGCCCAGCTTTCCCTGTGGCGGTCCGAACCGCTGAATATGTTTGCATCATAGCCGAATGAATCAAGATTGTGCACCGTAGGCAGCATGCTGATGTAGCGCGCCGGCTCCGACCCGAGGGAATCGCCGGGCTGGACATAGAGCTTCCGCACCGGTGCGTCGCCATGGCCGCGCCAGGCATAGCGGTTGATGCCGCCGCGCTTGGTAAGGTCGCTCACTTTGTCCCATAGCGCAATACGTTGCGTATCGATCGGCTGCAACGAGCCCCAAAACCACACGATGTCGAGATTGTGGAAGCAGTGGTCATAGATGTCATAGGCTTGCGGGTTGAGCGCCGCCTTGCCCTGGCAGGAAATGAAATCCAGGACCTCAAATTTGAGATCGAAGCCGAGGTCGGATTCGGCCCGTTCCCTGACCTGGTCAAGCAGCGAAACGGCCGTCCCCAGGACACGCAACTGCCTCCTTTGGACAATGGCGGGAGCGGCAGGCACCTCAGCCATGTGTCTTTACCTCCATGGTGATCACGCCATTGGTATCGGCAATGACCCCCGTATTGTCGCGCTTGCTTGCAACATGGAAAACGGGCCCCGCAACCAGGGGCGCCGTGCAGCGATAGGAAAACACCGGGGGAACCGCTCCATTGAGAACCGAAAGCTGGTTCAGGAGCAAGGCCGCCTGCAAGGGCCCATGCACCAGCAATCCGCCATATCCCTCGGTTTCCTTTGCATAGCTCAGATCATAATGGATGCGGTGGCCATTGAAGGTGACCGCTGAAAACCGGAACAGCAGCAAAGGCGAGCCGCGAACCTGCCAGACGATGTCGCCGCGCGGCGCCTCCTGTGGCCCGGCCATTCCGCTGCCCACCGTCGATGCCTCGCGGAAGACAATGTCATGCCGCTCGCGCACTGCAAGCGCGCCAGCCGTCGTGATCTCATGGGTGACCGACACGAGGCACAGCGCCCCGGATTTTCCCTGGCGCAACTTGACGTCGGAAACCGTGGAGGTCCGCACCACCCTGTCGTTGACCGCCAAAGGCCTGAAACTCTCGATTTGTCCGCCGGCCCACATGCGCCGCGGCAGTTCGGTGGGTGGAAGAAACAGGCCTTTGGCCTCGGCCCCGTCGGGCCCGAGCTTGTCCGTCTCATGGGCCGGCAAGGCCAGGCACCAATGCAGGCCCGGAGAAGCGTGGCCCTCGGTTTCAGGGATGAACAGGTATGGTGCGAGGGTCGCCCGGAATTCCGCATCGAGGCGAGGCGTCACCACGTCCTCGCGGACCACCGTCTTGCCGATCCAGTCTTCCATCGCCTGGGTCACCTGAAAAACTCCCGCCGGATCGCTGCCGTATGTTCACCAAGGGCCGGCACGCGGCCTGCTTCAAGATTGTCCCGCCCTGCCGGACGCGGCAGCAGGAAGGCCGCACCGTCGGAAAGCGTCACTGGCATGCTCCGCAAGGCAGGATGAACCGCAAGTTGAGGCACGTTCGAAACGCGGCCCCAGGCAATATCATTTGCCTGAAGACATTCAATCGCCTCGGCGCAACTCCACACCGCAAACCTCGCATTGATGATCTCGACCAGGGCATCCCGGTTCCTGATGCGCTGGGGATTGTCGGAAAATCGGGGATCATTGGCAAGCCCCGGTTTCTTCAGGACACCGGCACAAAATCTGGCCCATTCGGCCTGGTGCTGGATGGCGACGATGACCTCGCCGTCCCGGCAGGTGAACGGCGCATAGGGGAATATGACGGCATGCTCCATGCCGTGCCGCGGCGTGTCGCGCTTACCATAGTTCAGGTGCAGCAGCGGAACGCTCATCCAGTCCGCCATGGAATCAAACATTGCAACTTCGATGGCCCGTCCCCTGCCGGTGGTGCCGCGTGCAATGAGCCCTTCCAGGATCAGCGCATGGGCGTTCATGCCGGTTCCGATATCGGCAATCGAGACGCCTACCTTGGCCGGTGCGCCGGGGCTTCCCGTCACCGAACAGATGCCGCTTTCCGCCTGCACCAGCATGTCGTAGGCGCGCATGTCGCGATAGGCGGTCGACTGGCCATAGCCGACAATGTCCACCGCGATAAGGCGGGGAAAGCGTTCGACAAGCTCCTGTGCGCCAAGTCCAAGCCGCCGCGTTGCTCCCGGCACGAGATTCTGCACAAAGACATCGGCCCGCGCCAGCATGGCAAGGACCACGTCAAGGTCGTTCCTGTTCTTGAGGTCGAACACCGCGCTTTCCTTGCCGCGGTTGAGCCAGGCAAAGTAAGCCGAAATGCCATGCACCGTCTTGTCATATTGGCGCGCCGTGTCGCCTTCCACCCGTTCGATCTTGATCACCCGGGCCCCCGCATCGGCCAGCCTGACCGTGCACATGGGGGCCGCAACCGCCTGTTCAATCGAGACAACGAGCAGGCCGTCGAGAGCTCCAGCCATCAGTAGGACCTCGGCAGGCCCAAGTGGTGCTCGGCCAGATACGACAGGATCAGATTGGTGGAAACCGGCGCCACCTGGTAGAGGCGCGTTTCACGGAATTTCCGTTCGACGTCGAATTCCGCCGCAAAGCCAAATCCGCCGAAAGTCTGGAGTGCCACATTAGCCGACTCGAACGAGGCGTCCGCCGCCAGCATTTTTGCCATGTTGGCTTCCGCCCCGCAATCTTCGCCCGCCTCGAACCGGCGCAAGGCCTCCTGCACCATAAGTTCGGCGGCACGCATGTTGGCGTAACACCTGGCGATGGGAAACTGAACCCCCTGGTTCTGCCCGATGGCCCGGCCGAAGACCTGGCGCTCCCTGGCGTAGGCGGTCGATTTTTCCAGAAACCATTTCGCGTCGCCCACGCACTCCGCCCCAATCAGGATCCGTTCGGCGTTCATGCCCGAAAGCACATGGCGGAAGCCCTTGCCCTCCTCGCCCACAAGATTTTCAGCAGGCACTCGCACGTTGTCAAAGAACACCGCCGTGGTGGCATGGTTCATCATCGTGCGGATCGGCTGGATGGTTAGGCCATTGCCCTTGGCCTCGCGCATGTCAACGATGAACACCGACATTCCGTCGGTGCGCTTGGCCGCTTCATCCCGGGGCGTGGTCCGCGCCAGCAGGATCATCAGATCGGAATGCTCGGCCCGGCTGGTCCACACCTTCTGGCCGTTGATGACATAGTGATCGCCATCGCGCCTGGCAAAAGTCCGGATTGACGTCGTGTCGCTGCCGCTCGCCGGCTCGGTCACGCCGAAGGCTTGCAGGCGAAGTTTTCCGCTTGCCACTTCCGGGAGGAATTTCCGCTTCTGCGCCTCCGAGCCATGCCGCAGCACGGTTGCCATCACATACATTTGCGCATGGCAACTTGCGCCATTGCCGCCGCTGGCCTGGATTTCCTCCAGGATGGCGGCGGCCGCCGAGAGCGGCAGCCCGGCGCCGCCGTATTCCTCCGGAATGAGCACCGCGAGAAATCCGGAACCGGTCAACTCGTCGACGAATTCCTGCGGATAGGCCATTTCACGGTCCAGCTTGCGCCAGTACTCTCCGGAAAATTTTTCACAAAGCTTGCGCACCGATGCGCGGATGTCGGCGTGTTTCATCAGGCAAGTCTAGACTGCTCCCGCCGCCCCGCGCAACTGCGCTCACTTCGTCCGCGTGATGACATAGGAGCCGCTGACATGCAGTTCGGCCTTCCAGCCCGGCTCGATGACGATTGTCGTCGTCACCTCTTCGATGATGGCGGGCCCTGCGATCCTGGCTCCGGCACCCAGCTTTTCGCCATCGTAAATTGGCGTCCGGGTGGCCTTTCCGGAAGCCGCGAAGATCGCCTTGCGATGGCCTTTCAGCGCCTTTGTAACGCCGAGGCCCTTGCCGAGCTTTGGCGCCTTGGGCTTGTCGATCCTGCCGAACAGGGTGGACTCGATGTTGACCACCTCAACGGCATTGTGCCGCTCGGAATAAGTGTAGAGTTCCTCGTGCCGCCGGTGGAAGGCATCCTTCACCTTGTCGATGCTCTTGGCGTTGATCGGGAACGTGCCGATGTCGACGGTGCATTCATGGACCTGGCCCACATAGCGCATGTCGAGGCTGCGCTTGATCTCGATCTTGCCCTTGGTGAAGCCATCGCTTTCCAGATGCTTCACGCCCCGCGCTTCGATTTCGCCGTAGAGCGCGTCAATGCGCCGGTAGCTGGCCTCGCTGTCGAGGCGCACCGGCACGGTGGCCATATAGTTGTATTTGACGTCCGATATGATCTGGCCGAAGGCGCACAGGCCCGAGGCAAGCTTTGGCAGGATGATCGTATCGATCCCCATTTCCCGCGCCAGCGAGGTGATATGCGCAGCCGTTGCACCGCCCGCGCCTACCAGCACGAAATCGCGCGGGTCATAGCCCCGCTCAACCGATACGCGGCGGATGCCGTTCACCATGTTGTTGTTGACGATGGTGAACATGCCGTAAGCAGCGCGTTCGATTGACATGCCCAGGGGATCGGCGACCCGCTTCAGCGCCTTGCGTGCTTTCTCGAGATCGAGTGGCAGGCGCCCGCCGAGCAGGCCATCGGGATTGAGATAGCCCAGGACGAGGTTGGCGTCGGAAGTTGTCGGCTCCAGGCCGCCCTGGTTGTAGCAGGCCGGGCCGGGCTCGGATCCCGCCGATTGCGGCCCCACTTGCAGAATGCCGAGCGAGTTGATCCAGCCGATTGAACCGCCGCCGGCCCCCAGCGTCTCCACCTGGATCATCGGCACGCCGATGCGGTAGCGCAGGAAATCAATGTTCTTGTTGAGATTGGTGTGGCCGTCCTTGGTCAAGGTGATGTCGAAGGACGTGCCGCCCATGTCCACGGTGATCACGTTCTTCTTCTTGAATGGTGCCGAGACATAAAGCCCCGCCTGGGGAGCCGACGCCGGGCCGGAGTTGATGGCATAGACCGAACGGTCGCTCATCACCTCGCCGATGGCAAGTCCGCCATTCGACTGGAAATAGCGGACCGGATTCTTCGCACCCAGGCCACGGAAGTAGCTGTCCACCGCATTCACATACTTGCGCAGCACCGGCGCCAGGTAGGCGTTGGTGACGGCAGTCGAAGTCCGGGTGTATTCGCGGATCTGCGGATAGAGCTCGCCGCCCACGGTGAGAATGGCGTCCGGAAGAATCTCCCGCACGATTTCCGCCGCGCGGCGTTCGTGTTTCATGTTGAGCACCGACCACACGAAGGAAATGGCAATGGTATCGACGCCTTCCTTCTTGAAATAAGCGCAAGCCGCGCGCACGTCCTCCTCATGCATGGGGGTGCGGATTGACCCGTCGGAAATCACCCGCTCGCGGATCCCTTTGCGCAAGTGGCGCGGCACCAGCATGACTGCGGCGGGATATTCCGGATCGTAGCGGAAGCCGTCTTCCTTGTGGCCATTGCGGATCTCGATCGAGTCCTCATGGCCGGCCGTGCAGATGAGCCCGGTCTTGCCGCCACGGTGGGTGATGAGCGCATTGAGGCCAACGGTTGTGCCATTGATGCAGAGATCGCAGTTGGACACGATCTCCGGAACCGGAATGCCGAAATCCTCCGAGATCAGCTTCAGGCCGTTTTCGATGGCCTTGGTCGGGTCGCCGTGCGTCGAGAGGGCCTTGAAAAGCTTGACTTCGCCACTGTCGCGGTTTGCGATGACAAAGTCGGTGAACGTGCCGCCGGCATCGATTCCCAAACGGTATTTGTTCTGCATTGCCGCGCCCTCCCCTAAACCGCCGCGCGCAGCGCTTGCGTGGCGCTGAGATCGACATTGAGGGTTTCCGGATCGGTGATGACAACCCCGTAGTCCAGTTCGGCGCCCTTGATCGAGACGAGGCCGTTCTTCACGTCCCAGACGACTTTTTCAACGGGCCTCTGGAAAGGATTTCCATAACCGCCCCCGCCCGGGTTCATGTTGGCGATGGTCTCGCCGGGGTTGATTGTTTCCATCACGTTCTTGCGGAACACCTCGACCTGGCCGCGCTTCTTGAGTTCCAGCCTGCCCACCTTGGAATCAACCATGTGCGAGAAGGCGCCCGCCGCTCCCACCGCCGGAATGCGCCGCCCCTCACCGAAACCGATGCAGGTCATTTCCTTGCTGAGCGGCTCGACCTCCCAGGCCGTGCCGGAACCGCCACGGAATTTTCCGGCCCCGCCCGAGTCCGTCATCAGCGAATAGCGGTGAATGATGATCGGGTAGGAGTATTCAAGCAGTTCGACGTCGCCCGACGTCAGGGCGCCGAAGCAGCATTCCGGGCCGACAGCATGCCAGCCGTCCTGTTGCGGTGTTGCCCCGCCGCCTGAAATGATGGTGGCGAGGACCATTGTGACAAATTCTTCGTTGGTGCGGGCGTCCCATCCGGCGATATTGAGGCCGTTGGCGTGGCCCCAGGAGGCCGCAACCCTTGACGGCATGGCCTTTTCGAAGGCCAGGCGCACGGCGTCGGTCAGGGTTTCCATCGGCGTGGTTGTGCAGTTCATGTGCGGCGCCGGTTCCGCCGCGTTGCAGATGGTGCCTTTTGGCCCGAAATCGATGCTGACGCAGCGGTACAGGCCCTCATTGTAGGGCGGCGGCAGCGCCGCAAACATCATCAGGCCGAGATAGACCCCGGAATGGGAGTTGCCCTCATAGGAATTGATGAAATAGGGAACCTGCGGCGGGCTCGTCAGCGCGATATGGCAGGCATCCTTCTTGATGGTCACTTTCGCCGTGATCTCGAAATCGCCGAAGCCGTGGCCGGCGTCTTCCAGTATGGCGGTCCCCTCATAGGTGCCATCTGGAACTGTGGTGATGAGCGCGCGCATGTGCCGGTCGGCCATGTCGAGAAGTTCGTTGATGCAGGCGTCGACGGTTTTCTCGCCATACTTGTCGACCATGGCAATGAGATTTCTTTCGCCGACCTGGCAGGCGCCGATCAGCGCATTGAAATCGCCCTCCTGGTCGCGCCTGGCCCGCATGTTGGTGAAGATCATGTTGAGCACGTCGTTGCGCGGCTTGCCCTTGTCCCAGATTTTCACCGGCGGAATCCGCAGGCATTCGGCGTAGATGTCCTTGGCATTCGGATTGTAACCGGCCGGCACCGGCCCCCCGATGTCGGTCAGGTGCCCCTTGCAGACCGTCCAGTAGCGGAGCTTTCCCTTGTAGAAGACCGGCTTGTACATGCAGGTGTCGATGGCATGGCTGCCGCCGAAGGCCGGATCATTGTGCAGGATCAGGTCGCCCTCATGGATGTCGCCCTCGAAGAACTTGGCGACCGCCTTCATGGCCGGAATGAGCGATCCCAGGTGGATCGGGATGTCCTGGCCCTGCAGGATCATCTCCGGCTTGGCGTTGAACAGCGCCGTGGAATAGTCATGGGCGAGGTTGAACACCGAGGACCGAGCCGTCTTTTCAAGCGCCAGTGTCATCTCGCGTTGCGTTGTTTCCAGCACACCACGCACGACGGAAAGCGTGATGGGATCAACTTTGGATTTGGTCTTGGCTTTCATGGCAACCTCATGCGGCAACTAGCGGTGCGGCGGACATGGAACGTCAGTCCCCATCCTTCGCACCCTGTCAGACTTCGAGGCTAGGCTCATCGCCCGCCCGCCGTCTTTGCAGCCTGCGTACGCACCCTTGACTTCCCGTGCAGTGGCTCCGGGACTGCATTGCGCCGGGCCCCGGACTGTCCTAGGCTCGGGACATCCCGTCGAGGTGTGCCATGAAGACGACGATAACGACAGCCATGACTTCGCCGCAGGACCGCAGCGGCTACTGGCATGATGCTATCGCCAGCGCCTATTTCCCCCTCGATTTGCGCTTCCGCAACCCCGCCAGCTTCTCCGGCGACCTGTCGATCTGGCAGCTGGGGAGCGTCTCGCTCTCGCGCCTCACCTCCGGGGCGTTACAGTACCGCCGCCTGCCCCAGCACTTCAAGGCCGAGCGCGAGGAGCATTTCCTGGTCACCGTCCCGGCCCGCTCCGAAGTGTATTTTTCCCAATGCGGCAAGGATGTGCGCTGCAACCCCGGCGGTTTCATCCTCGAGCGCAGCCACGAGCCCTATGAATTCAGCCACGACGAAGCCGCCGACCTCTGGGTTATGAAGGTTGAAGCCAAGATGCTGGGCGGCCGCATCCGCCAGCCCGACCGCTTCTGTTCCCTGCAGTTCAACGCGGCTGAAGGGGCTGGCGGCCTGTTCACCGACATGCTGCACCTGATTCCCGCCCGTTTCGACGCCATGTCGGAGGAAGTTCACGCAACCATCGGCCAGCAACTCATCGATCTGCTCGTGCTGGCGCTCAAGGCCGACGAACGCACCCTGACCACGGGCAATTCCACCGTGCGCGAGGCCCACCTGACGCGCATTGAGAGTTTCATCCGGAAGAATCTGGGCGATTGCGAACTTGATCCCGAAAGCATAGCGCGCGGCTGCGGGATTTCCACCCGCTACCTGCACGAGTTGTTCCGCGACACCAATCAGACGCTTGGCAGCTGGATCAGGGACCAGCGGCTTGAGGCCTGCCGTGAATCACTCAGAGACCAGGCCAACCGGCAAAGCGTTGCCGAGATCGCCTACCGCTGGGGCTTCGGCGACCAGGCCCAGTTCTCGCGGGCCTTCAAGGCGCAGTACGGCATTCCACCCAAGGAATTCCGTGAGCAGGCCCGCCTGGGCAGGCAAGCCCACGGCTAACCCCTTCACACCCTATCCACTGTTCAGAGCGAATCGCGGATCTTGTCGAGCAGTTTCTGCCGGTCCTTCCGGGCCTTCAGCGCCTGGGCCATGGTGACGTCGACGAACTGCGACGGCGTGTGCGGCTGCAACTGGCCGATCAAATCCATGTCAGCCGAAATCACCGCGCCCACCATGAAGTAACCACCCCCTGAAACGGCATCACGATGCAGAACGATGGGTTCGGTGCCGCTTGGAATCTGGATGGAACCGTAGGGGTAGCACGCATCAACGATATTCGACGGGTCGGAACCGGCGCCGAACGGCGGGGTGCGCGGCACGAACTCCAGCACGCGTCCGCCCTTGAAACGATAGCCGATGCGGTCGGCTTCGGGCGCCACTTTCCAGGTGTCGGCGAGAAAATGCCGGCCCGCCTCGGCGGTGATGCGATGCCAGTAGAGGCCGGGAATCATGCGCAGTTGTGCGGGCGTGCCGGGCATGCGGCGGAGCTTCTCCGGAATGCTGCGCCCCTCCTTCGCCCCGCGGCCCTTGCCGATCTTGAGTTTGTCGCCCTCCATGAGCTTGCGCCCCTCGAGGCCACCGAGCGCACCCAGCGTATAGGTCGAGCGTGAGCCAAGGACCACGGGAACATCAAAGCCGCCGGAGACGGCGATATAGGCGCGTGCCCCCTTCTTCAGGTAGTCAAAGCTGAGAACCTGCCCCTTCTTCACCTTGAAGCTCGTCCATGTCGGCTTCACCTCGCCGTTCACCTTGGGGGGAAGCTCGGCGCCGGTGACGGCAACCGTGACGTCCTCGCTGAACTCGAGCTCCGGCCCCATGAACACAGCTTCCAGGACCGCCAGGCCTTCCTTGTTGCCGACCAGCAGGTTGGCGGCGCGGAGTGCGAAGCGGTCCATGCCGCCGGAGATTGGAATGCCGATGTTGTAATAGCCGGGGCGTCCCAGGTCTTGCACTGTTGTTGAAAGGCCCGGCTTGATGACTTTAGCGGCCATAGAGCGCCCCCATCAGTTTCTTGTTGGTGCCGTCGATGTCTTTTTGGAATTCGGCAAGGGAGAAAGTCACATCCTTGATGCGCGGGCTGAACTTGCCCTTTTCCACCTGGGCCACCGTCTCGTCGTATTCGGCGCGGTCAATGGGTTTCCATTTCACGATATCCCCCGGCTTGAACAGGCACATGAAGTCCCGCAGGTATTTGATCTTCTGGTTGGGGTCGTAGATCGGCATGGGAGTGATGCCGAACATCTGGTAGCCACCGGCGCCCCGCACCGAATAGATGCAGCCGAAACAGCCGCCATGGCCGACCGTCAGCTTTGGCGTGTCGGTGCGCGGCCGCAGGTACTTCGGCGACTGGATTTGCCGCTGCCGCTCCACCATCTGGTAGAGGAAGGGCAGCCCGGCCACAAACCCCACCATCGAAACAAACCATGGCGCGCCCGAATGGGCCTTGATGAAGCCATCCACCCCGTCGAGATGGTTGACGCGCGCCGTATATTCGATGTCGGTCGAGGTGGGATCCTGGTGGCGTTCGCGAAAGCGCATCAGCGTTTCGTGGGTCCACGGGTCATTGTAGAAAACCGGGATTTCGATAATTCGCGTCTTCAGCGTGGATTTGGTCTTGGCCGCGGCCTTCTCGATCGCTTTCAGCTCCTTCATCATGGCGGCCGGCTTGATGACGTCCGGATTGAACTTGATCTGGAAGGAGGCATTGGCCGGGCAGATTTCCGTGACGCCCTTGATCCTGGCGCGCTTCACCGCGTTGGTGATGGAAAGCGATTTGAAGAACGCCTCGAGCGACATTTCTTCATCGCATTCGACGAAAATGTGCTCATCGCCTCCGTAGGAGTACCGGGTTTTCATTGCTTTGATGCCTCCAGACTATGTTGATTTGCCTCAAGCCAGGGCTCGAGCCAGCGCGTATGGAAATTGCCTTCACGGACATTTTCATCACCGCACAGTAATTTGTGCAAGGGCTTCGTGGTCTTGAGGCCCCCGATGTGAAGCTCTTCCAGCGCGCCCTGCATGCGTGCGATCGCGGCGCCGCGGGTTTCGTCCCAGACAATGAGCTTGCCCAGAAGTGAATCATAGAATGGCGGCACCTGGTAGCCTTCGTAGAGCATCGTATCGAAGCGCACCCCGGTCCCGCCGGGAATGCGCATGGCGGACACCGTTCCCGGAAACGGCGCAAAGTTCTTCGCCGGATCCTCGGCGTTGATTCTGACTTCAATGGCATGGCCGGCCAGCTTGATGTCGTCCTGCCTGAAGCGCAAAGGCTCGCCGCCGGCGATGCGGATCATTTCCCCCACCAGGTCGATGCCGGTGACCATCTCGGTAACCGGATGCTCGACCTGGATGCGCGTATTCATCTCGATGAAATAGAAATTCCGGGTTGCATCGTCATAAAGGTATTCGATTGTTCCCGCGCCGCGGTAGTTCACCGCTTCGGTAAGCGCCACCGCCGAGGAGCAGAGCTTCTCGCGTATGTCCTGCGGCAGCGCCTTGGACGGCGCCTCTTCCCAGACTTTCTGCCGGCGCCGCTGCAACGAGCATTCCCGCTCGAAACAATGCACGGCGCGCTTGCCGTCACCCAGCACCTGCACCTCGATGTGGCGGGCCCGCGCGATGACCTTCTCGATATACAAACCGCCATCGCCAAACGCCGCCTTTGCCTCGGCGCTCGCCTGCGGCATCAGGGTTTCAAATTCGCTCAGGTTCTCGGCGATGCGGATACCCCGCCCGCCGCCGCCCGCCGCAGCCTTGATCATCACCGGAAAGCCGATACGCGTGGCGACTTCCCTCGCCTCGGCCGGATCGTCGACGCGGCCGTTCGTTCCGGGAACCACCGGCACGCCGGCCTTCTGTGCCGCAACACGCGCCGCGACCTTGTCCCCCATGGTACGGATCGCATCGCCTCCAGGACCGACGAAAATGAGGCCGGCCCCTTCCACCGCGTCGGCAAAACCCGCGTTCTCCGCCAGGAACCCGTAGCCGGGATGAATGGCATCGGCTCCGGTTTGCCGCGCCGCGCCGAGAATGGCTTCGATGTTCAGATAGGATTTTGCCGCATGGGGCGGACCGACGTTGACCGCCTCGTCGGCCATCTTCACGGCAAGGGATTCGGTATCCGCCGAACTGTGTATTTGCACAGTCCTGATCCCCAGTTCCTTTGCTGCCCGGATGATGCGTACCGCGATCTCGCCACGATTGGCGATGAGAAGCTTCTTGATCACGCGATCTCCGCCAGCGGCTGGCCCGCCATGACGGGTTCCTCATTGTCGGCGGTGAACTTGACGATCGTTCCGGCAAATTCCGCCTTCACCTCGTGGAACGATTTCATCACTTCGATCAGTCCGATGACGTCGCCGACCGCCACCTTGTCGCCCTCGCTCTTGTAAAGCGGCTTGTCCGGCGCGGGGCGGCGGTAGAAGGTTCCAGGCAGGGGCGAGTTGAGGTGTTTGGTCATGTCGTTTCCCGGGACTCAATGAATGGCTTCACAGCTTCGCGCACCGCCGAGGCGATGGCAACCGCATTTGGTGTGTCCGAATGGACGCAGATGGAATCCGCGCCCACGGCGATGTCCTTGCCGCCGACGCTCTTGACCAGGCCCTCGCGCACCGCGCGCAGGCAACGCGCCGCAGCGCCCGCCGGGTCCTTCGCCTCATGCTCGCGGGTGATGATCAGCCCGCCCTCGTCATTGTAGTCGAGGTCGGAATAGAATTCCGCGATGAACCGGTGGCCGCGCGCCTTGTAGACCTTCTCATGATGGGTGTTGATCATCCCCATCAGCGGAACCTTGAACACGTCCGCGGCGTCACACACCGCATGGGCCATCTCCTCCATCCGCGCCGCCATTCCGTAGAGCGAGCCGTGGGGCTTGATATGGCTCAGCCGCAGGCCTTCGGCCTTCAGGAATCCTTCAAGCGCCCCCACCTGGTAGATGATGCAGTTGGCCAGCTCTTCGCGGCTGATCTTCATTTCCCGCCGGCCGAACCCCTGCAGGTCGGGCAGCGACGGGTGTGCGCCCGTTTTCACGCCATGCTGCTTGGCAAGTTTTACGGTCGCCCGCATGTGGTTGAAATCCGAGGCGTGAAAGCCGCAGGCGATGTTGGCCACATCGATGAGCGGCATCAGCCCCGCGTCATCGCCCATCCTGTAGAGGCCGAAAGCCTCGCCCATGTCGCAGTTGATGACTGTCACCTTTGCCTCCCGCGGGCAGCCGGACCCAGCCGCCTGATCTTTTGATGGAGGGGATATTGCGACAGATGGAAAGTATTGTAAAATCGGAAAAATTTCGTACCCATATCGGAAAAATTGATAATGCCTCTATCCCTCAAGCAGATACGTTACTTTATTACGGCCGCCGATACCGGCCAGGTCAGCCTCGCGGCCATCGCCCTGAACGTCTCGCAATCGGCCGTCACCGCCGCGGTCAAGCAGCTTGAGGAAGACCTGAATGCGGTCCTGTTCAAGCGGCTGCCGTCCGGCGTATCTTTGACGATGGAAGGGGCGCGCTTTCTGCAGCATGCGAGGAACATCATGGCGGCGGTCAACGCCGCGGCGCGCGCGCCCCTGACTGAAGACACCGCCCTTACCGGAACCGTGCGGATCGGCGTCAGCTATACCGTGGCCGGATATTTCATGCCGCGCCATTATGCCCGCTTTGTCCGGAGCTATCCGCGGATGAAGGCGGAGCTCTATGAACTGCCCCGCGATGCCATTGAAGGCGGCCTCAGAGACGGGTCGCTTGACCTTGCGGTAATGCTCGTTTCCAATCTGCAGGACAGGAAGCGACTTGCCCATGAAGTCCTGATGCGGTCGCGCCGCAGGCTTTGGCTGCCGGTGGAGCATCGCCTGCTTGCCGCCGAAACCATAACCCTGGAGGACGTGGCACAAGAACCCTACGTGATGTTGACCGTAGACGAGGCCGGCCAGACGGCCACCCGCTACTGGAAGCCGACCGGCCTCAGGCCCAATGTCGTTTTCAAGACTTCGTCAGTCGAGGCCGTGCGCAGCATGGTGGCTGACGGCATCGGCATCACCATTCTTTCCGACATGGTCTACCGCTCCTGGTCGCTGGAGGGCCAGCGCATTGAGCTTCGCAATGTCGTTGCCGACATTCCGACCATGGATATCGGCCTGGCCTGGAACCGCGCGCGGCCGCAGACCCCGGCGGCCAAGTCCTTTCACGACTTCCTCAGCCTGTCGCTCGGGGGTGCCGCCGGCCCGGCCTGAAACCCGGTGTTTGCGGCAGGCCAGGCCGTGCGCAGGAAACGCCAATCTCTTGTTCCAGCGCCCGTTCTGCCGGCCTGCTCGCGCTATGCATTCAGCGCGCCTGAGAAACAGGGTGAAACCAGACCGCAACTTGTTTGAAATAAATGAGAAATTTCGGCGTGGTGGGCCCGCCAGGATTTGAACCCGGAACCAGACGGTTATGAGCCGTCAGCTCTAACCATTGAGCTACAGGCCCCCACGCCGAAGCAGTGGCTACATCAATTTGCCCATCCATGCTATAGGCCAGTTGATGTTGACACAGATTCTCACCCCCCAGGCCGCCGTGGACCAGCTCATCGACCTGCACGCCAGGGCGACGGCCAGCCTGAAAACCTGCCTTGACCGCTATTTTGCCACCCGGCAGCCGCCGACGGCGGCCGAGCGCCACAGTTTCTGCTATCCGCAGTTGCGCGTCACCTACGAGGCCCAGGGGGTGCAGCCCTCCATCGCCCGCGCCTTCGCCAAGTTCCAGGGCCCCGGCACCTATGCCACGACCATAACCCAGCCCGCCCATTTCCGCCGCTATCTGGTGGACCAGCTCTCCTATCTGGTGAAGGACTATGCCGCCACCATCGAGGTGGGCCACTCGTCCCAGGAAATCCCCTACCCCTATGTGCTCGACAAGGGCGACGACCTCGGCGGCGACGGCGCCACGGCGGCCGAGCTCGCCGTCCATTTCCCCGTCCCCCGCCTCGATCTGGTGGGCGATGAAATTGCCGACGGCACCTGGAACCATATGCCCGACCACGCCCAGCCGCTGGCCATGTTCGACGCGGTGCGGGCGGATTATTCCCTCAAACGCCTGCAGCACTACACCGGCACCCATTGGCGCGATACCCAGCCCTGGATCCTGCTCACCAACTACCACCGCTATGTCGACCAGTTCATCTCCTGGGGGGTGGAACAATTGCGGACGGAGAGCCCCTACGAGTCCCTGCATCTGCCCGGCGGCGGCACCCTGCTCCGCGGCATGGCTGCCGCGGCAATGGACAAGATCATCGAGAGTTCGATCTGGCACCGCTACCAGATGCCGGGCTACCACCTCAAGAAGAAGGATGGCCAGGGCGGCGGCGTCACCCTCGTCAACATCGGCGTCGGCCCCTCGAACGCCAAGAACATGACCGATCACCTCGCCGTGCTCCGCCCCCACTGCTGGCTGATGATCGGCCATTGCGGCGGGCTGCGCCAGTCCCAGCGCATCGGCGACTATGTGCTGGCCCACGCCTATCTCCGCCAGGACCGCATCCTGGATGCCGCCGTGCCGCCGGAAATTCCCATTCCCGCCCTGGCGGAGGTCCAGGTCGCCCTGCAACAGGCCGCGGCCGAAGTCACCGGCGAGCGCGGCGATGCTTTGAAGGCGCGCCTGCGCACCGGAACCGTTGTCACCAACGATGACCGCAACTGGGAACTGCGCTGGAGCCAGGAGCGCAAACGCATCAACCTGTCGCGCGCCATCGCCGTCGACATGGAATCCGGCACCATCGCCGCCCAGGGCTACCGCTTCCGTGTGCCCTACGGCACCCTGCTCTGCGTCTCCGACAAGCCGCTCCACGGCGAAATCAAACTGCCCGGCGCCGCCAATGCGTTCTATGACCGCGCCGTGAATGAGCACCTGATGATCGGACTTGCCGCCCTCGACCGCATGCGCGGCGAGCTTTCGCAGCTCCACTCAAGAAAACTGCGCAGCTTCGACGAGCCGCCGTTCAGGTGAACCCAAATGACCCTCAGGGTGAGGAATCCTTATTTCTTTTCGGAAATCAGGCGAGGCGGTTCCTGTGCAGCCGCCAGAAAAGATAAAGCACGGCGGCCACCGCCACCGTGGCCGGATTGAGCGTCACCAGAAGCTCCCGGACATTGCCATAGATGGACATCACGAAGCTTCCGGCCTGGTCCCCCATGATCAGGGCGACCAGCACAACTCCGAGAACGACCTGAAACAGCAGCCCGACCACGGTCGAGAGCATGTCTGTCAATTGCTTGAGCATGGCAGCAGGTGCGCGAAGGCGGCAGGTGCGCCGCCTTCGCTCCTTGAACTATTTACGCGCGGCTGCGGAGCCGCGGTTCGAGAACAGCCACAGGATGACGCCCAAGACGATAAGGCCCACCAGGCCATTCGAACCAAGGTCCTTGACCAGGCCGGTGAGGTTTCCAACCACCGAGCCGAAGAACGGCAGTGTGCCGCCAACCAGGATCGACAGGACGATAGCTAGCGCAATAAGTACCAGGCCGATGTCAATCAATTCACGCACGACGTTTTTGATCTGTCCGAACATGTCCATATTACCCCTCCATTCGCGGATTGCGAATCACATGGACATATTGCCACATCTTTCATGAAATTGCACCCGGGCAGGTTGCAGGAGGGGTTCCCGCGGTTTCAACATAGAACCCTCTTACTGAAGCGCAGGGCCTCTTGCGGCGGCGTGAAGCCACTCAGAGCGCGGATTTTCTTAACCTTGCCAACTCCTGCTCAAACTCGGCAGTCATTGGTTCCGCCTCTTCCGGCGGCAACAGGCGCGCCAGCACGGGGAAGTTCTTCTCCCAGCCCGCCGCTTCCGCCTTGTGCCATGGCATGATTTCGGCATTCCGCAAGGTGCGCATGACGGCAAGCAGATGTTTGCGGATGGCGGGAATGTTGGGCGAAGCCGGCTTGGCCGGTTCTGCGGGAGAATCGAAAAGCGAAGGCTGGTTCATGATCGCAAATATTAGAGCAAAGGCCTTCTGGCGCAATCCCTTTCGATCAAAAGCCGTTCATCATGGGATAACTTGTAGAGATCGAAGAGCAGTTCGTTCATTTCATGCTCTTTGAGGCGGATGGCTTCCGTTTCGGCAACGAGCCTATCGACTTTTTCGATGAACTGCCGGGCTGCCGGAGCATCAGGCGCCGCTGGCGGACGGCGCAAATGCGAGGCAAATGCGCTGGCGTCGCGCTGCTGCTTGCTGAGGATGAGATAGCGCCAATAGGCCTCCGCAAGCCTGCCTTCCGCCTCATCAAGATAGATTTTTCCGAGCACCGTGGCGCCGCGTGAAAACAGCTTGAGTTCGCCGTTGGCAAAGCCCGCGTCAAGCTGGCCGCCGCTGTCGAGAATGCCCTGCAGCGCCTCAACCCGCCGGTCTTCCAGATCTTCCAGTTGCGCGTGGGCCCAATCGGTCTTTTCGTTGGCCCGCAGGCCCCGCGGCGCTTGCTCTTTGAGCTGTGCCATGTCGGGCAGATCCGGCCAAAGCCACCTGGTGCTATGGCGCGTCCGGCCCAGAACCGAAAGCCGTGCTTCCGCCTCGGCCAGCAGGTCACGCCGGCTGGTCCAGCGCTCTTGCAGATCACGGGCCCGGGCACCAATTGCCTTTTGCGCCTTTGCATCGGCACGGGGAATGGGTAGCGGCGCGATGAATTGCTTGTTGGCTTCAAACCAGCCGCCCTGCTTGGGCTTGCCAATGCGGCGGAAAACAAAATCCGCCACCTGTCCATTCAGCGCTGCCATAAGGAATGACAAGTCGCAATTGGTGGCCGGAAGAATTCCATTCACCCGGACATTGTTCAGATACTTGTTTGCATTATAATCTGCGCAGACTCGCATTTCAGGGACTGTTTGCGCAACAGCGAGTTTTTGCAATTCTTGCTTATCAAGATTCTTGGGATAGTTGTAAGCATACCAATTCGGACCGTCCATTTTGCCGCCTTCACGCTGACGCAGCTCAGATTGATATGTCAGCAAATACGCCCAGGCCTGAGGAAATCGCCTATGGAACACATCGGGCTGGATCAATTCCACGTTTCCACGCCCATCACGCTCATATGGAAATAGGAGATAAGTTTCCGTTTCCGGGGCTTCATACCTCTTTGCTTCAGCCCCAGAGATCAACGGCCGCATTATTGAATCTTCAAGTTCAACAACATAGCTTTCCCGCTTTGGCGGGGAGCATTCGTAATTGTTATGACCAAGTTTTCTCAAATGATAGATCGAGTCCGCGCTTGTCTGAATGCCGACCGTAATTCCACTTGTGACCGCCGGATCATCCAGCCGCAGGCAATCCCGCGACAGGCGTTCGATCAACGCGCGGTCTTCGCCCGTCGCCATCAGCCATTCCGTGTCATCCCTGAGCGAGGCGGCGGGGATTGCCAGCGCCGCATCGCTCCAGTCGATGTCGCCCACTTCGCCGTCCGGCGAAATGGCGACCTTCACCGTGTCATTCGGCTCATGGGTGAAGAATTGCAGGGCCGTATAGGTGATGGCTTCCTCGAACACCTGAAAGGACTTGAAGTCGATCCAGCGTTCCAGCTGCCGGGTGCGGTGCAGGAGAGCCCTCAGGCCCCGGCCATATTCATTCACCGCCCAGAGGTTTGGCGCGATATAGGCCATGCGGCCATTGCCGTTGAGCAGCCGCAAGCCCTTTTCAATGAACGGCAGGTAGAGATCGAAGTTGCCCGTCTGGGCGCTCTCATAGGTTCCGCTGGCGCGCTGGGTTTGCAAATAAACCGCGACATCCGGGTCCACCTTCATCAGGTTTTGCAGCTTCACGTAAGGCGGATTGCCCAGCACGATATCAAAGCCGCCGTTTGCGTAAACCTCCGGGAATGCCTCTTCCCAGTCAAAGGGATTGACGCGGGCCCGGGCTTCCGGCGTATCGCCGTGAATGGTCCAGTAATCGGGGCCAACCAGGCTGTTGCCGCAGCGGACCGTATGATCAAGCGAAGACAGGGGCGCCTTGGCCCGCGCCGAATGCAGCCACAGCGCCAGCTTGGCAATTTCCACCGATGATGGATTGATGTCCACACCGTAGATGTTGTTCTGCAAAATATCGGCAATCAGCTCCGTCTCGTCGAGGGCCATCTGGTCACCCGAAATGTCTCGTGCAACCGACTTTCGTTCATCCAGAAGGCGGCGGAAGGCGGAAATCAGAAATGCGCCGGACCCGCAGGCCGGATCAACAATGCGAATGGCCCGCAACCGCTCCAGATAGGCCCTTGCCGCCGCCGCTTGTGGCTGTCCGCCATCGGCGGGGTAGCCGCATTCCGCCTTCAGGCGCTTGAACCACGGTGCGAGCGTTTCCTCGACAAGGTAGTTCACCACCCATTCGGGCGTATAATAAACGCCGTCACGCTTCCGCTTCGAGAGTTTTGCGACAGTCTCACGGCCCTCAAGTTCACCGACCCGGAATTCCAGTTCAGTGATGGACTGCTCGAAGATGCGGCCCAGCGTGTAAAGGCTCAGGCTTTCCTTGGCATCGCCCTTGGAGGCATAGTTGTATCTCGCCGACAGATAGAAAAGTGTCGTCTTGTCGGCTTCCAAATTGGCGTCATTCTGGCCCTGGCCGAGAGCCGCGAACACGTGGTTTGGAATTCGCAAGCCGTCAATCAATTCGTCCGTTTCGAAAAGCCCGCCATTGATGTGGGGGACATTCGTGGCCCCCAGCCTGCCGCCCGTATTCATCAGGGTGAACAGGCGGCGGAAGAAATCCCATATCTCGCTGCCCTCGGTTTCGTAATAGGGTTCCGTGCTGCGGTTCTTGAGATAGTCGCGGATGAACTGCGGCGGAAACAGCATCCGCTCGCCCATGTCCTCGCAATAGAAGGCGAAGATGAACCGGTCCAGCAGTTTTTGCGATATCCGCAACAGGTCCGTCGGCGTGCCACCAAAACTCGTGTTGGAAGTGCGCAGCACATTGAAAAGCCGCTCGCGCACTGCCTTGTAGTGGTCGTAAAATTCTTCCTCGATCTTGGCTTCACGCAACCATTGCCGCTCCACCAGCCGCCACAGGGCCGGTTTGCCCGATTGGGCGATCAGCATGTCGCGGTGAAAGAGCTTCGTAAAAAGGAACCTGTCGAACTGCGCGGCTTCACCATCCGAAAGAAGATCATGGCGCACAAAGAGGTCTTTTTCCTTTGCTATCGAAAACCGCAGGAATTGCTGAGGGGCGCGGTCCCACCAGTACAGGCGGAACTCGTTCATGTCGGTGGCAAGGCCCCACCAGGGCTGCACCGATTCATTGCCAAACAGGTTGCGGCGCGCCCCTCTCACATAATTCAGGCATTGCTCGACCGGAGTAAGATTTGAGCCCTTGCGGTTCTGCTTCGTGTCAAGATCGGAGCGAATATCCTTGAATTCGCACAACGCCTGCGGAACCGCATCATTGCGGCCTTTGAACCAGCCCAATGCCAAATCGGCTTCCCCGGCACCTCCTCTCGCGCCAGCACCCGGAACGCCGAACTTCGGAATGATCGTATGTTCCTCTGGCGCCGCAAGGCCCGTCGCCCCGAACCCCCAAAGCTCCACGAAAAACACCTGGATGAAGGCGCCTTCATCCTGTGTTTCGGTTTGCTTGGCCCGCCCATCCCAGGCCTTCAGCTTGGCGTGGACAATCCCGTCGCGGCCCTCGGCCAGATAGGCTTTGAATTCAATATCGTAGATGGATTGGAGAAACGCCCGGCTGACAAATGAGCGGCTGTCGTCAAACATGCTTGCCTGTTCCCCGTGGACTTCCCATAAAGGAGCTTGTAGCAGGTGTATCCGGTTACGCAATTCTTCGCCCTTTGGCCCTTGTGGCGCCGCAATTCTTCGCCACAGCAGCGCCCAGCAATAATTCGGGAGCCCGTCTCAAATGTTCAAAGCCCTCATCGCCGCCAGTGCCTTGACCCTTGCCGCCGCAAGCCTCGCCCCCGCCCTGGCCGGCGACAGCACGCCGCCGCGCACCATGTCACTCACCGGCCATGGTGAAGTGCATCTGGCCCCGGACCTCGCCGTTGTCACCATGGGGGTAATGAGTTCCGCCGCCACCGCCCGCGAGGCCCTTGATGCCAACACCAAGGCGATGCAGGCCGTGATGGCCGTCCTCGCCGGCGCCGCCATCGAAGCCCGCGACATCCAGACCTCGAATTTCCTGGTGAACCCGCGCTATGACTACGGCCAGAACAATGCCCAGCCGCCGAAGGTCGTGGGCTATGATGTCTCCAACACTGTGGCCGTCACCCTGCGCAAGCTGGAAAGCCTCGGCGCGGTGCTCGATGCCGTCGTCTCGGCCGGCTCCAACCAGATTAATGGCGTGCTGTTCCAGGTCTCGAAGCCTGAAGCCGCCACCGACGAGGCCCGCAAGCTCGCCGTTGCCGACGCCCAGCACAAGGCCAAGGTCTATGCCGAAGCCAGCGGCGTGAGCCTGGGAGACGTCGTTTCGCTCTCGGAAGGCGGCGGCTACCAGCCGCCCGTTCCCATGTTCAAGTCCATGCGCGCCGAAGCCGTCTCCGCCGACGTGCCTGTTGCCCCGGGTGAGCAGACCATCGCCGTGGACGTGAACTTCACCTGGGAAATCAAATAACCATCAACTTCAAGTGAAGCCTGCTGCCATTGCTTGCCAGCCCGGCTCTGCTAGGTTTCCTCGATGCCCATATGCGAACGCGATCCCTGGCGCGACCAGTATTTCGAGAACATCCCCTGCCCCGAAGGCGTGCTGATTCCGACCGATGATTTTGATGCCTGGCCCTGGTATCCGGAACACAACTGGGTTTATGACAAGCTTCGCGTGGCCCAAAGCCAGGGGCTCGCCTGCGCTCCCCATGGGGTGGCGCCGCCGGGTTATCCCATTTTTTCCAAGCCCATCACCAATCTGAAAGGCATGGGGATCGGCAGCCGCCTGATAACGTCGTCTGAGCAGATGGCTTCCTGCTCGACCCCCGGCCATTTCTGGATGCCCCTGCTCGAAGGCCCCCATGTCTCCACCGATTGCGCCATCGTCAGGGGCGAAGTGAAGTGGCTGCGCCATGCCACGGGCGTTCCCGGCCCCGAAGGCACGTTCAAATTCTGGACCCTCCATGTGGACGAGATGCCGGAGCTTGCGGCCTATCTCCGTCACTGGATCGGCCGGCACCTGGCCGCCTACACGGGCATGATGAATTTCGAAACCATCGGCGGCAGGATCATCGAGGCCCATCTGCGCTTTGCCGACCAGTGGTGCGATCTCAACGGCAAGGGCTGGATCGAGGCCCTGATTCGCCTCTACGTCGAGGGCCTCTGGCGTTATGACGATACCCGGCGACGGATGGGCTATTCCATTCCGCTCTTTGCCAGCCATGACAATGATGGCAATTTTGTCCATCCGCCGCGAGACGTTCAATCCCGCATCCGGGCGCTGCCCCAGGTCTCCAGCCTGCAGATCACCTTTTATGAAGACAGGGCCTCAAGCACCCACCCCATGCCGCCGGGCGGCTTTCGCTTGGGCATCGTCAACGCCTGGGACCTGCAGGCAGGCCTTGCCGCCGTCGCCGAACTGGCAAAGGCCTTTCCCGCCCAAACTCTCCTGCTGCCGTAAACAGGCTCAGAGGCGTTCAGTCATCCTCAAATACGCCGTTGGCAGCACCCTGGTGGCATGCCGCGCAATTTCCGACAACACCGATTCTCTTCATGGTCTTGTCTGAAAACTTCCGGTGTTCGCGCGTGAAGCTTGGCAGCTCCGAGATGCGCAAAGGTGTCACTTCAGGCGGCAGATTCCGCACCATGCGGTTGGGCTTGGGGCCCGCATCGGCCGCATTCTCCATAAGATAGGTCTTGATGGCGAGCATCACCTCAGGCGCCAGCGAGGCATCCTCGCCAAAGTGATGAGCAAGATCATTGGTCAGCGCATCCCATGACCGTGCGGGCAAAAGCCCCGCGGGATAAGCCATGTGGCAGGCCCCGCACTCGGTTTTGGTCGCTTCATCTTTGACAGGGCCAATCCTTGCTGCAAGAGCAGGAGCAGCAGTCAGGGCGATCAGCAGTAACGTGGTCAGTTTGCGCATGGGAAGTCTCCTCAGAGTCCGGAAAGATAAGTGATGAAGTCGCCCTTTTCCTGCGGGCTGCATTCACGGCCAAAAACCGACTTGCAATTTCGCCCGAACCATTTCTCGGTCTTGGCCATGTCGGTAAAACGCGCAGGTGATACGGAAACGGCCATGGGCTCGATCACCTTTCCCGCCCGGGTCAATCCTGCCTTCAGCGGTGAAGCCGTATGGCACGAGGTGCACGACGGCGTATCGGCGCTGCCGCCCGTGTGTGAGGCCCCGTAAAACGCCGCGCCGCGCTCGGCCGAAAAACCGGCAAAGGCCGGATCAGCCGCCGCCGCTTGCGCCTTGTACTGGGCCAGCAGCGCATCCTGTCCAGCCGCGGCAAGAACCGGTGCCGCCAGGGCGCCTGTCAATACGCCGGTAATGACCCAAACCTTCAAACTCATTGTGTCTTCTCCTGTGGAATTGAAATGTCTTGCGGCGCGAACATGCCGCCTGCAGCGTCCTTGTGGCAGGCGCTGCAATTCTGTTTTGCCCCAACCGCCTTGCCGGAAAAAACTGCCGGCGCGATGGTGCGATGCATGCGTTGCCAGAAGCGCGTTGCGGTGATCTCAAGGGGGTGTGCCGGATCAACACTGCGCAGGCGGTTGGCCGCCAGGCTGTCCCAGGTCTCGGCGCTGTGGCTCGCCAGGTAATCGGCGATCTCTTTCTCCACCGCCGCGTCAAGGCTCGCGTCCTCGCCGAAGTGCTGCGAAAGGCCGGACATGATTGCCACCCAGCTCTGCGCCGGCAGCAGGCTGGGATGAAAAGCCATGTGGCAGTCGCCGCATTCCTTTTCCCACATGGCGTTCCTGGGCAATGGCGCAACACCGGAGGCCGCCAGCCCGGTCAAGGCATAGGCGCCGGGAACCAGCACCACCGCAAGCACAGCCGATGCCAGGAGAGCGACGCCCTTCCGCGGCCGTGCCATTGGCGCTTGGTGGGCAAATCCGGCGCGCTTCGTGCCGGTGACCATCGCGGCGGCCAGGTTCTCGCGCGTCCGCCATGACTCGAAGATCACCCCGGCCACATGCGCGCCGATGAGCGCCAGGAGAATCCAGGCCGCCACGCTGTGAATGTCGCGCGCGCTTGCCGCCGTTGCAAAACTGATGAAGGCTTTCAGCGGTCCCTGTTTCAGTTCGCCGCCGAGCACCACCACCCCGGTCAGGACCAGAAGGCTGATGCTGCCGAGAAGCGCAAAGACCATGAGGGCGCCGAGCGGATTGTGCCCTGCTTCGCGCCGCACCCGCCCCTCCACCAGATCCTTGACATGGGCAAATGTCGCTGCCGGTGAAAATATGAAATTGCGGAACCGGCTGTGGGTCGTGCCCGTAAACCCCCACACGATCCGCCCCAGCACCAGGCCGCCGATCACTGTTCCGGCGATGAGATGAATCTGCAGCCAGGTCACCGGCAGCAGCCAGCCCGTCACCGCGGCAGCGCCGACACAGACGGCCAGCAGCCAATGGAACAGCCTGACCGGCAGATCCCATACCCCGATGGAGTGCGCTTGCGCGCCAGCAAATGTGGTGTGCCGCCCAACGACATTCATCGCGGAAATTTCACCGTCAAAACGCCTCATTGCGGCAAAGAATTAGGCCGGCAATCCTGACAGATGTCTGATCAAAACAAGAATTTGGATTAATTCTTTGTAATCTTCCGCCAGCTTGCGGTGCCGCTTTCAGCTTTTCGAATCATCATCTTCCACATGGAAGCGGTGCAGGATGCGGTGAAACACCGGGGCCATGATAAGGCCCGCCACCACAAAGATCAGCAGTCCGCAGGCGATCGCGTAGAAGCCCGCAAAAATTTTTGCCCCGTCGTGTTGCAGCGGGCCCATGGGCCCCATGCCGGAAAGGATCATGGCGGAATTTACAAAGGCATCGATGAACCCCATGCCTTCAAGGCCCATGTAGCCGCCAATCCCGATGGCCAGCGCCGCGGCGATGGTGCCCAGGGCCCAGGCGGAATTATGCAGGATACGCGATGAAAACCGCTGCGGCGATGCCAAGGGCTGGTGGCGCCGTTCAAAATGGAAAAGATGCTTCATCATCATGATTCCCCGGCGTCAAGCTTGGCCCCGCTTCGGCCCCGGATCAAGCCTCTTGATCTGGCGCAAGACATGCCTCTAAACGGCATGCTGAAATGCTGTCAGGCCATTGGAGGTATTCATGAAGAAACTGTCGAACAAGTTCCGCGTCCTTGTCGCTGACGGCGCCCATGCGCTGGTGTGGAGCAACACGGGAGATGCCGAATTCCCAAATCTCAAGCTGGTGCGCGCCTATGAACAGGACAATCCCCCCACCCGCGAGCAGGGAGTGGACAAGCCCACCCGGACCCAGGACAGCTTTGGCCGCCGCTCCTCCATTGATACCGCCGATTGGCACCGCATCGCCGAAGACCAGTTCGTCCAGCGCATTGCCGGCGACATGGCGCAGGACCTGGCCCGCGGCGAGTTCGAGAAATTCGTCCTCGTCGCCCCGCCCATAGCCCTGGGCGAATTCCGCAAGGCGGCAAGCGCCGCGCTGAAGCAGGCCACCATCCTGGAGATCGACAAGGATCTCACCAAGCACCCCATTGACGAGATCGAGAAGATCGTCATGAAGGCCCTTGCCGGATAGGCCGCTCAGCCAAACAGGCGTTCGCCCTGCTCGTCGATGATTTGCCGTCCCTTGGCCAGGGCAATGTCGGCCGCATCATCCAGCGAGGTGAAGCGGTCGGCACGGACGTATTTGTGTTCCTTGCGCACCCCGCCGATTTCTTTCGAGATGACGCCCGCCAGTTGAAACTGCCCGCCCTCCTTGTAGGGCCGGGCTTCGATAGTGAAGCCCTTGTGCTCGGCCGATTTCGCCGGTTTCGCTGCAGCCGCTTCGCCGCCCCCGCCGAACAGTTTCTTGAAAAACGACATGGTGAAATCCTTTCAGGCCAGCATAGGCATCCAATCTAACACCTCAGCCATTAGGCGAAAAGCGAAAGGATGGCGCCTACATCCCCATGCCGGTGCCGAGCCTGCTAGCCGAAGCGGTAGCTTGAGGCGGTAACCCCGCCGAAAAGGTCCACATCATGATAGACGCGTGTGGCCTTTTCGTTTTCAGCCGCGCCCAGCGCCGCCATCAGGGGCACGAAATGATCTTCCTGCGGATGGCAGATGCGCGCCGAAGGCGCCTTCTCCCAATTGATCAGTTCAGCGGTCCGTACTGCCGGAGCGCTTGCCATCGCCTGGCCGAGCCAGCTGTCGAAGGCCGTCGAGGGCTCCTTCGCCGCTGGCCCGAAGCGCCGCAGATTGTGATAGCTCAAGCCGCTGCCCACGATCAGCACGCCTTCCTCGCGCAATGGCGCAAGCGCCCGGCCTAACGCCAGGTGCGCCGCGGGGTCATAGCCCTTCTGCAGCGAGACCTGGAAAACCGGCACATCGGCCTTGGGGTAGACGATGGCCAGCGGCGCGAAGGTGCCGTGGTCAAACCCCTGCTCGGCATCGAGCCGCGTGGGCAGCCCGGCGCCGCGGATGAGCGCCGCCGCGCGCGCCGCCAGTTCCGGCGCCCCCGGTGCGGGATAGACGATCTTGTAAGTCTCCGGCGGAAAGCCGGAATAATCATAAACCATCGGCGGATGCGCCGAAGACA
>CAZRZB010000005.1:0-50140 GCA_964604435.1 uncultured Aestuariivirga sp.
CGCCTGAGCCCCTTCAATGAGCGGCAACTGTCAGGTGATTACTGTTCTTGTACACCCTTTCTTCTCCCGCTGCGCAGGAGAAGACGTACTCAACTCTCATCATGACCGGATTTGATCCGGTCATCGTCGTCCACGCGCAAGAAGACACAAACACAGCATATCGACAGTAAACCCTAATATTTTTTCGACGTAACGTTTGCTTCGACTGCTGTTTGTTCTTTTGGGAAATTAATGAATTTTCGCTTTGGGTATATATCTTTCAGAGCGCTACGAAGCCTTTCAAATGTCTCATGTGAAGAGATTACATCTTCATCGACGTTTTTGATTATTCCTTCAGTGAACACCTTAAGCTGTTGAGTAATGCCGACGGTCAAAAATTTTTCCATTTCTCCCGCAGTTATTGGTTCTCCCAAACTCAACCCCGCTGCTGACATTCTCGGAAACACTTCGGAAAGAACAAGTTCACTGCGTTGTTGGATAATATGCGCTGCCAGGCGAAAGCGGTCTTGCTCTAAAAATATCATCTGAAAAGTAGAGGGGCTGGCTTCCAAAACAAAAGACAAGTCCTTCATGTCGAAAGTCAGAGTGCTATCTTGAACGGGTGGCCCAACTGGCAAATTTAACCAAGCATCCGGTCTTGCGCGATAACCTTCAACGATCTCTCCTTGGTATTGTTTCAGCTTGCTCCAAATTTGAACAAGCGTGAACAAGGCGCGATTGCCTGCCGCGACTTCATCATCCTCTATTTGCTTTTTTCGATTTGTCCTCTCGAACTTGAATGCAGCCCATGCACCAGCAAAGGCTGCTGCCAACGTTATTATTCCATTGGCAACCAATTCAAACATCGTAGTTTTGCAATCCATGAGTGTTCGTTAATGCGCTTCCAAATTCATGATAAAGCGATTGGCCTGCTGCCGGTTGCGCCGAGAGCCATCTGTTCATAGGGAGTGCTCATGGTAATCGCCTTTCGTAGAGGTTGATTACTAGCGGAGAAGCGTAAGGGCACTTCTCCGCAATTGATCCCAGAATATATCAGTCTTTGGCTCTAACTCGGAGTCGTTTTCGCAGCCTCAAAAGACTCTTGGCCAAATGTCACAAGGAGTGGAAAAACTGTCCGCGATTTACTCACACTGACATATAACTATGAATACTCTCCCCAGTGAATTCGCACGGGCTTCATCCGCGAGAACCTTCCCGTCAGCACACGGATCATCGCAATCCCAAAAACCGAAGCCCGGCTTTCAGCCTCCGTCGCAGCGCTTGCGTCCATGTCGGGCCCGGCAGCGCCTGTCCCGTTTGCTCCCCGGCAAATGCCGTGATCAGCGCCGCAAGCTGCGGCTCATGCACCAGCTCCGCCGCCTTCTCGGGCGAAACCCATTGCCGCCGGCGCTGATGCGCTTCCGGCCACAAATCCAGAATCTCGCTCACCTCCAGGGCAAACACCTCGACCCGGAAGGGCTTCCTGCCGCCGCCCCGCAGGCGCTTGCGGTAATCGTAATGGCCGAGCGGCTCCGCCGCCAGGCGCCCGCGCACCCCTGCCTCCTCATAGGCTTCCTGCGCAGCACTTTCCGCCCCGCTGTGCCCCGCCATCGGCCAGCCCTTGGGGATCACCCATCGCCCGGTCTCGCGCGAGGTGATCAGCAGGATTTCCAAACCCGCCGCCCGCCGCCAGGGCAGGGCCGCATATTGTTGCTGGGGGGCGGGGTCAGGCATCTTTTGAGATGATGGCTCGATTATTCATACTAACATGTTAGCATGAATAATCGCCCCCTCGGTTTTGACCATCGTTGGCGCCAAAATGTCGTCTAGGACCGCGCATTTTCGCCCCCGTTTCGCGTCGAATAGACCCCGTTCCGCCCCGCGATTCGCCCCTTCTCGGTGAGGTGTTCGAGATGCGCCAGCGCCGACAGCGCCGCCGCCCCCTGGAGCCGCGGGTCGATGCCGGCATAGACCTCCGCCACGATCTCCTCCAGGCTGCGGCTGCCCGCCTTCACCCGGCTGTAAATCGCCTCCTCGCGGGCCTCGCGATGCGCCAGGATGCCGTGCACCAGGGGCAGGGGATCGCGCCGCGCCGGGCCATGGGCCGGGTGGTAGACCGCCTCATCCCGGTTCAGAAGTTTTCGCAGCGACCCCATGTAATCATTCATCTTTCCTTCGGGCGGCGCGACCACCGTCGTGGCCCAGGCCATGACATGATCGCCCGACAGCAGGGCCTTTTCCTCGCGCAGGCTGAAGCTCATGTGGTTGGCCAGATGCCCCGGCGTGAACACCGCTTCCAGGCTCCAGCCCCGGCCTTCAATGACATCGCCGTCGGACAGGGCAATATCCGGTGTGAACTCCCGGTCGATGCTGGCGTCAAGCCGAATCTCCGGGCTAGACATTGAATTTGCAGGGAAAATCGCGCTGCAGGTCTTGGCCCCCGTCGCCGCCGCCAGCTTCGCCGCCAGCGGCGAATGGTCCATGTGCGTATGCGTGACCAGGATATGGCTCACCGTCTCGCCCCGTAAGGCCTTGAGAAGAGACGCGAAATGCGCCTCATCCTCCGGCCCCGGATCGACCACGGCAACACTGCCATGGCCAATGATGAAGGTGTTGGTGCCCCTGAACGTGAACGGCCCCGGGTTGCCGCAGGTGATTCTGCGCAGCAGCGGCGAAAGCTCCGCGCTCACGCCCAATTCCGGTGCAAAATCAGTATCAAACGCCAGATTTGTCATGCCGTAAAAGTCATGGTTGCACCCGCTGGCCAAGCCCTTTAAATGGGATGGCAGTCGCCAACAGATTAGGGGGAATGGCCCAAATGAACACGCAAAATCTTACACTTGTCGGCCAGCTCTGGCCTTCCGCAACGCTGAACTGGACCCGCTCGATCCTGCTCGCGGTTCTCGGCAGCGCCATCGTCGCCGTTGCCGCGCAGGTCAGCATTCCCATGCAGCCCGTGCCGCTGACCTTGCAGACCTTGGCGGTGCTCGCCATTGGCTGCGCCTTCGGCGCCAGGCTCGGGGCCGCCACGCTTGCCCTCTATGCAATTGAGGGCGCCGTGGGCCTTCCTGTCTTTGCCCAGATGAAGTCGGGCCTCGCCACCGTCGCAGGCCCCACGGGCGGCTATATCATTGGCTTTATCCTTGCCGCCGGCCTCGTCGGCTATCTCGCCGAGCGTGGCTGGGATCGCAATGTTTTCAAGATGTTCGCTGCCATGCTGGCAGGCGCCGCGGTGCTTTACATCCCCGGACTCCTGTGGCTTCACCAGTTCACCAGCGGCATCGCCCAGACCTTTGAATGGGGCCTTGGACCATTCATCGTCGGCGACCTGATCAAGGCGGCCCTTGCCGCTTTGGGCTTCCCGGCAGCTTGGCACTTGTTGGGCCGCAGTTAATCATGGGAAGATGGTCGGAGTGAGAGGATTCGAACCTCCGACCCCCTGCTCCCGAAGCAGGTGCGCTACCAGACTGCGCTACACTCCGACATATCGGCGGAGCTTATAGTCACCGAACACGCCTTGCGCAAGTTGTTGCGGGGGGTAGATGGCTCAGCTATAGGGGGCCGTGTTTGGGGCGTCGCCAAGCGGTAAGGCAGCGGATTTTGATTCCGCCATTCGGAGGTTCGATCCCTCCCGCCCCAGCCAACATTTTCAGCTGCAACCTCAAGCAAACCCAACCGCATGAATTTGCCATCATATGGCCTTGGCGTGGCGGTTCTTTGCACCCGAGTAATGACTGTCGAAGGCCGCTGCAACGCTGCGCAGAAACAGGCGTTGCGCGCGCGGCACGCGCACCATTGATCCGTTGATGTTTGTCAAGCCGGCAGCAACCAAGGGTTGAAGGCGCAACAGGCTGTCCTCCAACATGGTCTCATCGAAGCCATGAAGCCGCGCGATCTGACGAAAATCAACTTCGAAATTGCACATGACCTGTTCAATGATGGCGGCCCGCATCCGGTCGTCAGCTGTCGTGGCCAGTCCCCGTGTGATGGGCGAGGCACCTTGGTCAATAGCCTGGGACCACGTCAGCGTATCCCGGGCAGCCTGGGCAAACCCTTGCGGAAATTCAGATATGGCGCTTGCACCGAAGGCGATCAGCGCGTCAGCCGTGTCCGTGGTGTAGCCCTGGAAGTTGCGGCGCAGCGTTCCATTGGCGGCTGCGTGGGCCAAGGGGTCGTCGGGCAGGGCGAAGTGGTCAAGGCCAATGGCCGTGTAGCCAGCCGTTACCAACTCTTCCTCAATGGCCGTGGCTTGTTCATAGCGCTCTGAAACACCCGGCAAATCCGCGTCAGAGATCATCCGCTGGTGTTTCTTGAACCAGGGGACATGGGCATATCCAAAAACCGAGATCCGGTTGGGTCGAAGTGTTGCGGCCTGTCGGGCCGTCTGACGGACACTCTCTGTTGTCTGTGCGGGGAGGCCGTACATCAGGTCGAAATTGATAGACGTGAATCCGGCTTCGCGCAGCAGCTCCGTGACACTGGCGACAAGGCCGTATGTCTGCAACCGGTTGATCTTCATCTGCACCGGAAGGGCGAAATCCTGCACGCCAAAACTGATGCGGTTGAAGCCCAGCGCCGCAAGGCCGATGGCCCGATCGCGCGTGATGCTGCGGGGGTCGGATTCCAGCGCAATCTCGGCACCAGGCACCAAGCCGAAGCTGCCATTGATACACGCCAGTATCCGTTCCAGATCATCATTGCTCAAGAAAGTGGGTGTTCCGCCACCGAAATGAAGATGCCGGACATTGCCCTTCCGGGCACCACTCAGCTCGCCACTGCGACCAATATCCCGGATCAAGCTACCAACGTAGCTGCTGGCCCGCTCGTAAGAATTGGGCACCGATGTGTGACAGCCGCAATACCAGCACAGTTGCTGGCAGAAGGGGACATGGAGATAGATGGATAGTGCATCGTTTGGCTGCAATTCGTTCAGCCACCTGTCAGCCAGATCCCCCGAAAAGCCGTCCTGAAACTGCACGGCCGTCGGATAGCTCGTATAACGCGGCACGTCCTGCAGTGCGAAAGGCAAAAGCAACTTATCCATGAATTTCTTATGGCCAAAGCGTTATTGTGCTTCATTGATCAAGATCAAGGCGTTTTGGGCGCCGCCCCCTCCCGACGCGGATGAGTGGGGCTATGGCCTTCAGCCCTTGGCATTTTCGCGATTTTCAACACGAACACCATCTGTGACAAGCTCACTTGGGTGAACGATCACTGTCTCGCCCTCACTCAACCCGTCCAGGATCTGCACATCGTCGGAGGTAATGCGGCCAATTGCAACTTCCTTAACCTTCGCAACTCCGCCATCGACCTTGAATACTGCCCACTTTCCGCCACTCCTGAACAGCGCGCTCAGGGGGACATGAAGCGCGTTATCGGATTGCCAGATCGTTATGCGCACGAACACCCGGTACTGATGCCCCAAACCCACCCACTGCGAGGGGGGGGCAGTGATTTCAAGAATGGTCTTTACACGCTGTTCTTCAATTCCAAGCGCGGAAATTTTGGTGAATGCCGCAGGCTCAATCCGCGTGACCCGGGCTTCCAGATCATTTGATCCGCCCCAGCCGTCCACTAGAGCCATGTCCCCTACCTTTATGTGGACCGCATCGGTCGAAAGCAGGTCAACGGCTATGTCAACGTCCAACGGATTGCCAATTTCAACCAGCGGTGTTCCGACTTGCACAACTTGCTCGTTATCGACAGGAATATGCAGAATTATGCCGTTGACCGGCGACGTCAGTTTTATGCAACACTCTTCGGGCGCGTATGCTTCCTCTAGGGCTGTGGGTCCCCGCAGTCTGGCCATCGCTATTTCCAGATTATGAAGCCTGGCATCGAGTTGGGCCTTAAAAGATTCAAGCTGCTGCCGCGCATTGTCATGATCAAGCTGCTGTTTTTCCAGAGCTTTCAATGCCATGACCTTTTTGCCAACAAGATAGCGTGTCCGTTCGAGTTCTGTTTCGGAAAACCGCAACTCCTTTTCGGCCCGCAGCACTGATGCGCGGGCAGCGTCACTATCGGCTTTTGCGGCCTCGACTGCCGCAACCAGTTCCTGCCGCGTTCGCGCGTCAAGCATTGCCGGATCAGCGGGGCGAAGCACTGCCACCGTGGTTACTCCCGCCTCCACATGATCTCCGACTTCGCGAGACGAACGTTCGAGCTTCCCCGCAACGGGCGCGGAGACCGTATAGACCTTTCGAATCCGGCTCACCCCTTCCTCATCCACTGTCAGTTCCATGTGGCCCAGAACCGCTTTTGCTACATCGACCTGAATTGGCTGGGGCCACAGTAGCCAGACGAAGCCACCGGCTATGGCGGCGAGAACCACAAATACGAGAAGTCGTTTTATCCATTTCGCGGTCATCCTGCTAATCCCTCGTCTTGAGCACACTTACGAGATCCAAATTGCTTATTCTCCGGCTGACTGTGAGCGCCGAAATTGTGACCGCCACCAAGACGATCAGCGCGCTGTAGGCATATGTTGAGCGCAGCATGACGAACGGCAATCGATAGAGATCGCTTTGGAATCCGGCAACCAGCAGTAAGGCGAGACCATATCCCGCCGCCCACCCGATGGGAATAGCGGCCAGAGTAAGCAAGGCAAATTCCAGAAGCAGAACGCGAGAGACCTCGTACTCGGTAAAACCCAAGACACGCAAGCTTGCAAGTTCCCTGGCGCGTTCGGAAAACTGGATGCGGGCGCTGTTGTAAACCACGCCAAAGGCAATGATTGATGCCAGGCCGCAGTAGACCAGAATTTGAATGTGAATATTCTCCGCAATTGTTTCCTGGAACTTGGCAAGGGAAACCCGCTGCAGCGCCAAGGCCGAGAGCGCCGGTTGCCTTCTGGCCCGTTCAAAGAAGGCGGAATTCTGGGCCGGATCGAGAAGCACATTGACGCCGCTGATGCTTGGACTTTCGCCAAAGAGGCGGTTGAACGCCGCAATATCCATGAAGGCCATCAGGCCGATATAACTCTGAATGACATCAGCGACGGGAATATCGATCTCAAGCCGATTTCTGCCTAGAAATTCCGCCCGGACCATATCGCCGCGCCTGAGATGGAGTCGGTTTGCCAGAGCCTCACTTAACACCAATCCCGATGTTGGAAGTTCTACTGGTTCCAAGGCGAGGTCAAGCACCCGGCTGAGGTCCATGGCCTCGGGTTTTCCGAAAATCACCACACGCTTGGTGTAGTGCTCGTTTATCAGTCTTGCCACTGCAGCATAATAGGGCTCCGCCTTGAGTACTCCGGGCAGCCTCGCAACCTCTTGCAGCGCCCGGGCAGGCCTTGCCTCACCGAATGCAAATGTTGCATCCTGCCGGTCGATCCGATCAAAGGTGACGTCAATCATGTGATTGACCGCTCCAAATGAGAATAGGGAACTTATGAGCAATGCCACTGCTAGGGAAATGCCGAGAGTTGTAAGCAGAGAGCGGATTGGCCAACGAAAAATATGGCGTAAAACCATGATGGTGAGCTGCGACAGATACCTTAACGGCTGCAAGCGGCCCGACCAAAACCGTCTGTAGCTGGGCGGTGCCGGTGGCTGCATGGCAACGGCCGGTGAAAGTGACGCGGCACTGGCAACGGCGCGCATGGAACCGATAAGGGCAGCTGCGGATGAAACCACGGCCGCCACTGCATAAAGCCTCGGCGAAGCCACGAAGATCTGATAAGGAAAGTGGAAGAATTGCGAGTATAGAACGGTCAGGCCATGACTGAGCCAGGTGCCCGCCGCGAAGCCGATGGCAACTCCCATGGCGGAAATCAAGAGAACCAGCTTTGCATAGTGAATTGCTATATCATACGGCCAGTAGCCAATGGCCTTGAGGAGGCCAACTTGTTCTCGCTCAAGGGAAATCAAACGCGAAAGGACCATGTTTATCAGAAATGCCGTTACCACCAGAAAGACCGGCGGCAAAATGCGGCTCATTGCGCTGAGTTGCAGGAGTTCGGCGTCGAGAAAAGCATGCGACAACTGATCTTCGCGCCCGTATGCGCCCTCGCCGCCATAGTCCCTGAGTAGGCGATCAAGCGTTTGCATGACGTCCTCAACGACGGCATTCTTGAGTAGACGGAGTGTCACATTGTTGAAGGCGCCCTCTAGCCTGTAGGGACCCGCCAGCGCCGGCTCGCGCATCCAGATGATGCCGAAGCGGCTGTCATCGGGCATCATGTCGCCGGGCCCCAGTGCGTAAATGAACTCCGCCGAGAGAACAACAGCCGTTACCGTGAGGCGGCGCTTAATGCCATTGAGGTTTGCTTCAAACCGGGATCCGATTTCGAATCCGTGAGCCTTGGCAAAGCTCTCGCTTATGGCGGCTTCCTGAAGACTGCCGGGACTAGGAAGCCGTCCCGAACGCAAATGGAGCTTGTTCAGGGTATTCTCGCCTGAGGCAGGCAGAGAGACCAGATAGCCGGTGGCTGGCAGCGCGAACCCTTTGATGTCGAGCAATGCGGTTTTGACAATCCGTGTCTCCACTTGGGCCACGCCATTGAGCTTGCGTATCTCAGTGGACAGGGACTTCGGTGCGCGTACGGCAAACGCGAAGACATCGGCAAACTGGGCGCGGTCGTAATAGGCATTTCGGGTTTCCGACAGGGAGTTGTACGCTCCCATCCCGATGAGCATCGTCGCGATCCCAGCGGCCATGACGAGGGCAACTGCCAGGGATTGAGCCCAAAGGCGCCTGATGTCGCGAATGAGCTTGCGGTCAAGCGCACGCATGACAGTTACCAGCTGATTTCTGATGGATTCTGACGAGTCTCGTTCGTGTGCGTTGATATGATCCGGCCGTCACCGAAGTTGAATACCCTGTGCGCCATTGATTGAATTGCGGCATTGTGAGTGATTATAGCGGTGGTCGTGCCAAGAGTCCGGTTCACGAGGTCAAGGGCTTCGAGGACCAGTACACCGATCTTGCTGTCAAGCGCGCCTGTAGGTTCGTCGCAAAGCAGCACGTCTGGGCGCTTGGAAATTGCCCGGGCTATCGCAACGCGCTGCTGCTCGCCACCCGACAGTTGGGATGGAAAATGGTCGAGTCGATGCTTGAGGCCAACCAAAGTCAGTGCCTCTTCGGGGTCCATCGGGTTGGTCGAAATTTCGGTGACCAGGGCAACATTCTCGCGCGCGGTAAGGCTGGGCATCAGATTGTAAAATTGAAAAACGAATCCAACATGGTCACGCCGGTAGTGGGTGAGTTCCCGTTCGCTGGCTCCCGCCAAATTGTGATCACGAAACCTGACCGTGCCTTCCGTCGGCCGGTCGAGGCCGCCAAGAATATTCAGCAGGGTCGACTTTCCAGAGCCGGAAGGCCCTAGCAGCACGGCAATTTCCCCTTCATAAAGATCGATATCTGCTCCACGCAGCGCCTGAACCTCGATCTCGCCACTGCGATAGGTTTTCGTCAGTCCGCGACCTTCAAATACTGCTTCTGCCATAGTCAGTTCCGTCGCTTTCAAGTTGCAAGAATATGATGGAAGACTCCCATTTTCCTTGATTCTGATCAAAGGAAATACAGGGCGGCGAAAATCATTTGCTGGGATTGGTTTTGCGGCTACTGTTAAAAATTGAGTGTTCCCGTTCCCGTCCGCGCACGACCCGCTGGCCTTTAAGAGGGCCGCTCGTCTCCGTGACAACCGTACACTGGTCCTCAACCTGATGATCTGATGAGTAGAATACGACCACCCAGTCCGCGGTTTTTCCCAATTCATGGGCCCGCGCCGTATTTGAGAACAAGGCGGTAAAGGTCCAGCCGTCACGTTCGGTATGCAGGATCGGCAGCCAGGTTTTGCCGTCGGGATTGAACCGTTTGGGAGAGATCAGCTTGAGGGTTCCAGCTTTGGCTTTCTCCCGGTACTCACGGTCAACGTCCAGTATGGTATCGACGGCTGGTTGCACTGTCTCGTGTCGACTCGGAGGCAATGGCCTCTTGCGCGCCAGAATGCTGGCCAGCGACTGGCGGATGAGCTTGCTGCGGCGCTCGCCAATGCCCGGCACAGTATTGAGTCTTCCATCATGGGCGGCAGTTTCAAGCGCCTCCAGTGTGTCGACGTGCAGATGTTCGTGAATAAGTCTTGCGAAGGTCGGCCCGACACCGGGAATGTTCCGAAATGCAAGTTCCGGATCAAGCCTCCCGCGCATCCGTTCGAGTTGCGCCCAGCGGCCCGTTGTCACGATTTGCATTATGGCCGAGGCGATGGACTTGCCAATGTCGGGCAGGGCTACAAGCGCCTCAAAGCCCCGTGACGCGACATCTGCAATGTCTTCGGGCAGCTCCTCGATAGTTTTTGCGGCGTTGCGGTAGGCCAAGACCCGGAATTGGTTGGCATCCTGATGGGCAAGAAGCGTTGCCGCGTCACGCAAGGCCTCGGCGACTATCGCGTTATTTGCCTTCCAGCGTCCAGCACGCTCGTTCATGGGCCAAGCCTCGCATCCTTTCAAGCATAACTTGGACCAGTTGCAGATACGGTGCCTTGCGCCAAGTCAAAATGATTTCACATGGCTCATTTAAGTATAATTACGCGGGTCTTATTAGCAAGTTGCCGGATCGAGGCAGATTGTTGTCATGCAGCGATTGGATGCGGCGTTCCAGCAAATACCTGGAGCCTCGGATCTATCCCTGCTTCTCTGGCGAGGGCTTTCCGGTCCAGAACTTTCAGCGTATGGTGCACGACTTCAATGATACCGTCATTGGCAAGCTTGCCCAGTATGCGGCAGACATGCTCGTTTGAAAGACCAAGCGCATCGCCGATCATGATTTGAGTTACTGGCAGGTCAATGGTATATTGGCTTGCGGTGAAATCCTTGCATTGGGCGCGCGAGGTTAGCTCCATGATGAGTGTTGCGATGCGTTCGCGGGCGCTTTGGCGGCCGAGGCTGGTCATGTGTTCATGGGCGCGCATTTCACTGTCCGATACGCGTTCGACAACTTGCATGGCCAGGGTCGGGCAGGTTGTGAGCAGACGGCGGAATTGTCCGTGCGGCAATGTGGCGACGGCGCACTCGGTCACCGTTTCCACCCCGTAGGAATAGGTACTTCCGGAGCCAAATCCAATAAGTGCCCCGGAAAAGATGAAATCGAGTATCTGCCGTTTTCCATCGGGAAGTGTTTGGTAACGGAAAGCCCACCCAGACAGAAGCACGGAGACTGTCTCGCGGTCTTGACCCTGGTTGATCAGGGAACAGCTCTTGCCGACTTCCCGGGCCATCCAGCGGACACTCTCGAGCCGTTCCCTCTCGGCGGTCCCAAGCTGCGCAAAAGCGGGCATTCCTATTAAGTGCCTCAAAGCCAGCAAGGCGGAACTCTTATGATTGGAGGGCCTGGAGTTGCAGTCTGCAAGGTTCATCATCGCCTGATTTCCTTTGTGCTTCGCCCGAAGGTAGGGTCGGTTGACCAGTAGAAGGAGAAGACGGCAATTCGGTACCAGATTATAGATAGGAATTGTACCTAGGTATTTCTACCCAATGGGGATATTACAGATTTTTTGTTGCTTCGGCAATTGCCTCCTTATCAACAACGCGGCGTCATGCAGAGAAATATGCCGACGAATTCACCATGGACATGATTGAGGCAGGAACCCGGATGGGCCCAAGTTCTTACTCGCTGGGTTGAGTCGCCTTGCTCACCCTCGCATCAGGCATGGGTGCGCAACGCCTCCGCTACGCGACTGAAATGTGCCATGAGCAGGCGGTGCGTTTCAGTGTCTGCATTGATGGCAGTCAGGGCGCGGTCCATGCATATGAGCCACGAGTCACGTTCAACCGTTCCGATCTCGAGATGAGCATGCATCAGCCGGACATTCGAATGGCGGTGCCGCTCCAAATAGAGCTGTGGGCCACCCAGAAATCCCGAAAGAAATTCAAATTGCGCTTCACGGGCATGCGCCAAACCATGTCCGCGATTATGCATGGCCATCAGGGGCGCGCCCGCAGGATCGTTTTCAACAATATCGTAGAAAGTCCGGACGAGTTGTTCGACGCCCGCTTCGCCACCGATCAACTGATAAGGTGAAGTTCCCGCCGGCATTCCACTATCTGGCGACCGTCACCGGGCAATGCGCCTTGCCTGCAATGTCCGCCGCAACGGAACCGAGCGCAAGGCGCGATAGGCCGCGCTTGTCGCCAGTGCCGGTAACAATGTGGTCGAACCCATTTTGTTCAGCATATTGGACCACCGCAGTCGAAATTTCGCGGCCCTTGAGCTCGGTTTCGGAGGTGCTTTTTGCGCCATGCTGACGCGCCAAGTCAGCCGCGCTATCCAGTGTTTTCTTGATGCTGGCTTCGTCATGTGAGTAAATTGCCGGACCGCGAAGGCCGCCCATCAGGACATTGACCGTGCAAAGGGTAAGGGAAGCGCCTGTCTTTGCCGCCAGTTCCGCCGCCTGGATGACCGCGGCCTTGGCATGGTCCGTGTCATCAATTGCGCATAGTATTTTCTTTGTCATGATCTGAACCCCTTGTATCCATGTCTAGAGCTTTTAAGATAGGGCTGTCATATGGACGGGCATTGATTCAGATCAATGTCGGTTTTCGGCCGATCATTCAACAAGTATTGGTCTAAACGTAGGGGCGGGGAAAACATGAGTGGCTATGGGGTATTGGCAAGGCTGATTTTGCTGGGAGTAATCGCTTTTGGGGCGCTGATGCTCGCAGCCAAGGGGCATGATTCGGGATATGTGATTCATGCTTATCTGGTTGCAGCGTTAGCAACAGGATTTTTCATTTATCAGGCCAAGAACTTCTCTTATGCCGTAGCAGGCCCGCCTGCCGACTTGGAAAGCCAATATCTTGATACAGTCGTCATGGCTGGCGTGATTGCCACGGTTTTTTGGGGCGTGGCGGGTTTTCTGCTCGGCGTTGTCGTTGCCTCCCAGCTCGCTTGGCCTGTGCTGAATCTTGACTTGCCGTGGACGACATTTGGCCGTTTGCGCCCGTTGCACACTTCTGCGGTCATATTTGCGTTCGGCGGAAACGCCTTGATCGCCACCAGTTTCTATGTCGTGCAGCGCACCTGCCGGGCTCGTCTTGCCCTCGGAAATCTCGCTTGGTTTGTGTTCTGGGGATACCAGATATTCATCGTTCTGGCGGCAACCGGCTATCTGCTGGGCATTACCGAAGGGCGCGAATATGCTGAACCCGAATGGTACGTTGATTTGTGGATAACCATCGTCTGGGTCGCATATTTCCTGGTGTTTTTCGGCACGCTTCTCAAACGCCGGGAACCGCATATTTACGTCGCCAACTGGTTTTACCTCTCTTTCATCATAACCATCGCGATGCTGCACATCGTGAACAATCTTTCCATTCCCGTATCATTCCTCGGCTCGAAGAGCTACTCGCTTTTCTCCGGCGTCCAGGATGCCTTGGTGCAGTGGTGGTATGGGCACAATGCCGTCGGCTTTTTCCTGACCGCAGGCTTTCTGGGAATGATGTACTACTTCGTGCCCAAGCGCGCCGGCCGCCCGGTTTATTCCTACCGGCTGTCAATCGTGCACTTCTGGTCGCTGATTTTCCTTTATATCTGGGCAGGCCCGCATCACTTGCACTACACCGCACTTCCTGACTGGGCTCAGACGCTTGGGATGGTGTTCTCGGTCATGTTGTGGATGCCGTCCTGGGGCGGAATGATCAACGGGCTGATGACCTTGTCCGGCGCCTGGGACAAGTTGCGTACCGATCCGGTCCTGCGCATGATGGTGATGTCCGTTGCGTTCTACGGCATGTCGACGTTCGAAGGGCCGATGATGTCGATCAAGTCAGTCAATTCTCTAAGCCATTACACGGATTGGACAATCGGCCATGTGCATTCCGGGGCGCTGGGCTGGGTGGGCATGGTCAGTTTCGCTGCCGTCTATGATCTTGTTCCGAAGCTTTGGAAGAAGACCGGTCTCTATAGCGACCGGCTTGTCAGCTGGCACTTCTGGCTCGCAACACTGGGCATCGTCCTCTACGCGTCCTCCATGTGGGTTTCCGGCATCATGCAGGGATTGATGTGGCGCGAGTACGACACTCAGGGCTTTTTGGTTTACTCCTTCGCCGAAAGCGTTGCCGCGATGTACCCCTACTACATAATCCGCATGCTGGGTGGTCTGCTCTTCCTCGTGGGTGCGCTGGTTATGGCGTATAACCTGATACGCACGATAACTAGCATCGAGGGCTCGAAAGCGGCCTCGGCAACTCCGGCTTTGGCGGTGTGATGATGGAAAAGACCTCCATGTTCAACCATTCGAAAATCGAGCGCAACGCCACCATTATGCTGGTTCTCAGCTTCATTACTGTGGCGATTGGCGGCATCATCGAAATCGCGCCTCTGTTTTACCTGCAGAATACAATCGAGAAGGTCGAGGGCATGCGGCCCTATACGCCTCTCGAACTGATGGGCCGGAATATCTACATTCGTGAAGGCTGCTATGTCTGCCATAGCCAGATGATCCGTCCTTTCCGCGACGAGACCGAACGGTATGGCCATTACAGCCTTGCCGCGGAATCGATGTATGACCATCCTTTCCAGTGGGGATCAAAGCGTACGGGCCCTGACCTGGCGCGCGTAGGCAACCGCTATTCCGATGAATGGCACCGGGAGCACCTTGTCAACCCGCGTTCAGTTGTGCCGGAATCGGTCATGCCGGGTTATCCCGCTTTGATGCAGGCGGAAATCGGCGCGGCGTATGTCGCTGACCATCTGAGAGCAAACCAGATTGTCGGCGTTCCCTATTCGGAAGAAATGGTTGCAGCCGCACAGGCTGACCTCGTGGCACAGGCCAGTGATTCCGGTGATGGTGTGGAAGACCTGATGAAACGCTATCCTAAATCGCAAGCGCGTGACTTCGATGGGCAACCTGACAAACTGACGGAGATGGATGCCCTGGTGGCCTACCTCCAAATGTTGGGAACGCTTGTTGACTTTTCGACTTTCAAGGCCGAATCGGAGTCACGGTGACCCCATGAGCACTTACGATACCATGCGCCATTTTGCCGACAGCTGGGCGTTGCTGGCCTTATTTCTGATATTCATTTTGGTTGTGGCGTTCGTATTTCGGACGGGGTCTTCCGAGCAATACAAACATGCGGCACGCATTCCACTTGACGATGACATCGAGGATTAGTTGGAAATGACACTGCGCGAAAAAGACGAAATTTCCGGCATGGAAACAACGGGCCACGAATGGGACGGAATCAAGGAGCTGAACACGCCGTTGCCACGATGGTGGCTTTGGACATTCTATGCCTGCATTGCCTTCGCGGTCGGATACATGGTTGTTTATCCCGCCTTGCCCCTCGTGCGTGGGGCGACTCCGGGACTGTTTGGCTACTCCAGCCGTGCTGATCTGGTGGCGGATGTGAGTGCCGCGCGCGCGGCGCAAGCCCAACAACTCGAAAAAATCCAGGCACTGCCCCTTGAGGAAATCAGAAAGGATCCGGAACTACTTCAGTTTGCGACGGCCGGTGGCAGTGCCGCCTTCCGCATCAACTGCCTGCAATGTCACGGTTCGGGGGCAGCGGGTGGCAAGGGCTTTCCAAATCTGAACGACGACGATTGGTTGTGGGGCGGAACACTTGATCAAATCCACACGACGCTGCAACACGGTATCCGGTTCATGAGTGATGCGGATACGCGGCAGTCAGCCATGCCTTCCTTCGGTGCTGACGGCATCTTGACTGCGGAGCAGATCAACGATGTGGCAGAGTTCGTCCTGAAGATATCCGGCCAGGAAAACGACGCCGCCGCAGCGGCCAGGGGTGCGGCCGTCTATGCCGAAAATTGTGTGGCCTGCCATGGTGATACCGGTCAGGGAGTGAAAGAGTTTGGGGGTGCGCGCCTCAATGACGCCGTAGCACTTTACGTGAGTGACAAGGCAAGTATCGTTGCCCAACTCAATCGGCCGAAGCACGGCGTGATGCCAGCCTGGAGTGCGCGTCTGCCCGAGGCGACAATCAAGCAGCTGGCTATCTACGTTCACTCCTTGGGCGGCGGTGAAATGCCGGCCCCTTGACATGACAGAGATCATCAATACCGTTGAGCAGATCGACGCCGTACCGCACAACAGTGCGGCACGGCGTTCCCTTTATGCCGCGCGTGTAAAAATCCATCCCAAGCGCGGCGTCGGCTACTTCCGCAATCTCAAATGGCTGGTGATGGCAGTCACCCTCGGCATCTACTATGTCACCCCCTGGTTGCGCTGGGATCGCGGCGGCTATGCGCCTGACCAGGCTGTTCTGGTGGATTTGGCCCACCGGCGGTTCTATTTTTTCTTTATCGAGATATGGCCACAGGAATTCTATTATGTGGCTGGTCTCCTGATTTTGGCCGGAATTGGCCTGTTCCTGATCACCTCGACGGTCGGCCGCGCCTGGTGCGGATATTCCTGCCCACAGACCGTCTGGACCGACCTCTTTCTCGTGGTGGAGCGCTGGATCGAAGGGGATCGCAACGCCCGCATCAAGCTTGATGCCGCGCCCTGGAGTTTGGGCAAACTCTGGAAACGCGTCTCTAAGAACATCCTGTGGCTGTTGATTGCCGTGGCAACCGGCGGTGCATGGATATTCTACTTTGCCGATGCGCCAACCCTGGCCGCGCAGTTTTTCACCTTTCAGGCTCCCGCCGTTGCTTACACCACCGTGGCAGTCCTGACGGCGACAACCTTTGTGCTCGCCGGTTACATGCGCGAGCAAGTGTGCACTTACATGTGCCCCTGGCCGCGCATTCAGGCAGCCATGCTTGACGAAGACTCCCTGGTAGTGACCTACAATGACTGGCGGGGCGAGCCCAGGTCACGGCATCGAAAGAAGATGGAAGCGGTCCGGGAAAAAGTCGGGGATTGCGTTGACTGCAATGCCTGTGTCGCCGTATGCCCGGCAGGGATTGATATCCGCGACGGGCAACAGCTTGAATGTATTACCTGCGCGCTTTGCATTGATGCCTGCAACTATGTCATGGAAAAAGTCGGCCTGCCAACAGGCCTCATTTCCTATTCTACCTTGCGGACCTACGATGCCCAAAAAGCCGGCCTTCCAGCCGTGATGGGTTGGCGCTCCTTCTTGCGTCCGCGCACATTTGTCTATACTGCGGTATTCGCTGCAGTTGGGTTTGTAATGCTCTATGCTCTTTTACACCGTGACCGGCTTGACATTACGGTTCAGAATGACCGCAACCCGCAATTCATCACCTTGTCAGATGGAAGCATCCGCAATGGATTTACCATCAAGATTTTGAATATGGAACAACGCCCCAGGAAATTTATGCTTGGACTTGATGGATTTCCAGGCGCCTCCATGACAATGGTCGGCACCGACGAAAATGCCAGCCAGGAGATCGCCGTCGATGTGGAGGCCGACAAGCTGCGCGCCATAAAGATCTACGTCACCGCCCCCCCTCAATCCCTGAGTGATACTCAAACGGCATTTGCCTTCACTGTGGTTGAGGAAGCCGCAGGGGCGGCAGCTGAAAACCGCAGCCAATCAGCCATTTTTCATGCACCTCCAAAGGAGCCAAGTCCATGACGCGCACTTTTAAGGGGTGGCATATGGCGGCAATAACGGGGTCGTTCTTTGCCGTCATCATTGCCGTGAACGTCACCATGGCTGTACTGGCAAACACCAGTTGGACTGGCCTCGTGGTTGCCAACAGTTATGTTACCAGCCAGAACTTCAATCACGATGCGGAGATAGCCCGCGAGCAACAGGCCGCAGGGTGGAAACTTGAGTTGAAAGTCGGCCGCACGTCCACAGAGCTTTCCGTGCTGGATCACTCCGGCCGCCAGCTTTCCAATCTGCGGGTGCGAGCCGTTCTGCAACGGCCTACCAATGAATCAGGCGACATGAACCTTGTACTTATTGAATCCGGGGACTCGGTCTATACTACACAGATGCCGGTGGGCAGTGGCGTGTGGATTGCCGATGTAACGGCGGAGGCACCGGACCACAGGCCAGTACGTTTTGTCCGCCGTATTCTCGTGAAGTGAGTTGGAGCCGTCGATGACCTGTTGTTCACCCGATCTGGCGCTTGACGGTCCTGAACTTTTTGCAGGAGATTTGAAAGCCTGGGTTACCACTCGCGATGACGGCAGCCATGAGATTGACCTCATGATACCCGGCCTGTCAGTTCCCGGGAGCATTGCCGTGATTGAAAACGCTCTTGAGGCCATCGCCGGCCTGAACGAGGTGCGTGTTAACTTCACAGCCAAGAGGCTGTTTGCCAGATGGCGTGACGAGGCCTTCGATCCAAACCAGATAGCGGCAAAATTGCGTGAACTCGGCTTCGCTTCCAGGCCTTTCGATCCGAGCTATTCAGGCTTGAACGCTGACGACGCGCTCGGCCGGACACTGCTGCGCGCGGTCGCCGTTTCTGGTTTTGCTGCCGCCAATATCATGTTGCTATCTGTTTCGGTATGGTCGGGCGCTGACGGAAGTACCCGTGACCTGTTTCATTGGATTTCCGCGGGGATAGCCTTGCCAACAGTCGCTTATGCCGGGCGGCCATTTTTCAGAAGTGCGGTGCGGGCGTTGTCTTCCGGCCAGTTCAACATGGATGTTCCGATTTCGCTAGCCGTATGCCTGGCGGCATTGATGAGCCTCTTCGAGACATTCAATCATGGTGAAGTGGCGTACTTCGACGCTTCTGTAACGCTCCTTTTCTTTCTGCTAACCGGGCGTTATCTTGACCACTTGATGCGCGCGCGGGCCCGCTCGGCAGTTTCGCAGCTCCTGTCGTTGGCGGCCTCAAGCGCCATGATTCTGGATAAGGATGGAACCGCGCGCCTAATCGCTGCTTCAGCGCTTCAACCGCAAATGCGAATGCTGGTTGCTGCCGGTGAGCGCTTGGCTGCTGACGGAGTTATCGTTTCAGGAGTGAGCGAGGTTGACCGCTCCTTGGTGACCGGCGAAAGTACGCCGGAATATGTATCCTGCAATGCGGTTGTCCATGCCGGCATGTTGAATCTTTCCGGTCCTCTCGTAGTTGACGTGACGGCAGCCGGTCCGGATACCTTCCTGGCCGAAATCACCCGCCTCATGGCATCCGCGGAGCAGGGCCGCTCGCGCTTTGTGCAGATCGCTGACCGCCTGGCGCGCATCTATTCTCCGGCCGTTCATGTCTTGGCGGGCCTCACGTTGGCAGGCTGGCTGCTGTGGACCGGCGGCGACTGGCACACTTCACTCATGACCGCGATCGCGGTTCTCATCATAACCTGCCCTTGTGCGCTGGGGCTGGCGGTGCCGGCGGTGCAGACCGTGGCAAGCGGCATTCTTTTCCGCAACGGGGTGATGATCAAGGACGGCGCCGCATTGGAGAAATTGAGCGGGATTGACACTGTCGTCTTTGACAAGACCGGGACTCTGACTTTAGGCAACCTGCAGCTCATCACCACCAATAGCTTCACGGCTCAAGACCTGGCAATTGCAGCAGGCCTTGCACAGTCCAGCCGCCACCCCCTGTCACGGGCCATATGCGAGGCAGCGCGCCAACGCGGCATCATGCCAGCCACAGTGACGGATGTTGAGGAAGTGCCCGGTTGCGGACTGCGGGGAAAACTTGTGGGCGAGCCTGTGCAAATGGGTTCAAGAATTTGGTGTAAAGTGCCAGACAACGGGCAACAGGGTCTGCCGGAATCAGTGCTGATCAAAGGCTCGCAGGCGCCAGTGCTTTTTGCATTTGAAGATGAATTGCGCCCCGATGCCGTGGAGGCTATTGGGAGATTGAGATCACGGGGTCTGTATATTGAAATTCTGTCCGGCGACCGTGAAATCGCTGTGCGCCGCGTGGCGGCACGGCTGGGCATTGAGCGCTGGCGAACAGGTGTCATCCCTCAGGAGAAACTGGCCCACGTTTTGTCCCTTCGTGCAGACGGACGGAAGGTGCTGATGGTTGGCGACGGGTTGAATGACGCACCGGCCTTGGCGGCCGGATACACGTCAATGGCACCATCATCGGCGACTGACATTGGCCGAACGGCGGCAGACAGTGTTTTCATGGGTCAAAGTCTGATGCCAGTAGTTATCGCCAGGGACGTCGCTGTTGCCGCACAAAAAACCACCATACAGAATTTTGTCTTGGCGGTTGGCTACAATTTACTTGCTGTGCCGCTGGCAATGCTGGGGTTCGCCTCTCCCCTTTTGGCCGCCATAGCCATGTCCACATCATCCATCATCGTCATTGCGAATTCCCTGCGCCTTGGCCTCGGTTTCCGAGCTAAGACCCTGCCTGTCAGCAACAAGGTCACGCCTCCCATTAACCTTCCGCATTTTGAGCAGCGGGCAGCATGACTGTCCTCCTGGTTCTGATACCGGTAGCACTGGGATTGGGCGCTGTTGGTCTTGTGGCCTTCCTATGGAGCATCCGCCACGGTCAGTTTGATGATCTTGACGGAGCCGCCAATCGCATTCTTATTGACGAGGATCGGCCCAAGCAAATCAGGCCAGAGGAACAACAGAAATGACACGAAACGTATTCAAATCCTCATCATGTTCGCGGATCGAGACGTATTCGCCAGTTCTGAATGCGTGGTCGCCAAAACGGTAGCCAGCCTCATCGTCATTCACATCGCCATGGACGTCATAATGAAATGCCCACGAACCACCGGGCTTGTGGACTACATGGCCAATCTCGTCATCCTTGCCTTTCCAGAATCGCCTGACGCGGCATTTGGCCCGGTTGTTTCGCCAGGATTCGGCGTCGATATGACCGCGGTTGTCCAAGGGCGCCACAAATTCATAGCCGTGTTCTGGACTGCCTTGCGGAAACTCGTGTCCGCGCGCCATTTCAAGTCTGATCTTGCTCAGTGCCATATGTAGAGTTCCTTCAATGTGGCATCAATCCGGGGGTTTGCACCTGCGCCAAACCGTAGCGCATGGCACCTCTAAATACAAATACACCCGCCCGAGGGTGAATGTAAGCTTCCATGCTCAGGAGGGCGGCACTCAAGCATTGCTTAGCGTCAACAGAACTCCGCGGGACATAATATCCTTCCTGACGCAGGGCCAAAGCTATTCAATTTATTGTTGGCGAATGCATTGACAAAGATCAATCGAGAGAAGCAAAACGGGCAGCTTTTGCCTCCAAAACGTCATGGCCAGGGGTGGTGAACGTGGCCAATTGCTTACACGCCAATTGGCCTCTATCAATAGGGCTGATGCTAGCCGATCTCGGGAACTTAGCTGCGCAGGGCCAAAAATGCTCATAGAAGAACAAATTCTGCAGACCGTCTACGATACATCGCTCGATGCGATCATTGTCATCGATGAGAAAGGCTTGATGCGATCTTTCAATAGATTGGCTGAAAAGCTCTTTAGTTACTCCAGCGATGAGGTGCTTGGCCGGAATGTCAAGATGCTCATGCCCTCTTATTTTTCCGATCATCACGATGGTTATATTGAGCGATATCTGCGGACCGGAGAAAAGCGCGTCATTGGCGTCGGCCGAATCGTAACCGGACAGAAAAAAGATGGGACGACTTTCCCTCTGGAACTTGCAATTGGCGAGACAAGAATTGGCGAGCGGAAGTTATTCACCGGCTTTATCCGGGATCTGACGGAGCGCCAAAAGGTTGAACAGCGTGTACATGAGCTTCAGGATGAACTGGTTCACGCCTCACGTCTTGCCAGCCTTGGTGAGATAACGTCCATGATTGCTCACGAGGTTAATCAGCCGCTTTCTGCCTCCGGCACCTATCTTGAAGTTGCGCGTGAACTGCTGGCCTCGGAACGGGAAGAAGACCGGAACCGGGGCCTGAAAGCAATGGAACAGGCGGCCACGCAAATCAAGCGGGTAGGAGAAACCGTCAGACGCATCCGGGAATTTGCCCGCAAGAAGACACCGGAACTGGCGATGGAAGATATCAACCGCGTCATCGAGGAAGCGAATGCGATTGCTGCTCTGGGATCCAAGGCCAAGCAGATTCGCACCACATTTGATCTTTCGCCCTTGCGTCCGCAAACGAAGGTGGACCGTATCCAGATACAGCAGGTGATCATGAATCTTGTTCGCAATGCGATAGACGCAATGTCAAATCATGGCAGGCGAGAGCTCGTGCTTCAGTCGCGGCTCAATGAAGCCGCCGAGATTGAAATCTGCGTGATGGATTCCGGGCTCGGTGTTTCGGAGGCTGATGCAAAGCGCTTGTTCACGCCATTCATGACCACTAAGGAGGATGGAACCGGCCTTGGCCTGGCAATCTGCCGTACAATCGTGGAATCCCACGGTGGAAGGCTTTGGTATGAAAAAAGCCTCTTGGGTGGGGCCGCATTCAAGTTTACTTTGCCGGCGGGCGCTCAAAGTGATAAGAAAGATCATGCAAACCCTTGAGATAATTCATGTTATTGACGACGATGAGGGTGTACGGGAAGGACTTTGTGCGCTCTTGGAGGCCAAGGGTTTCTTGGCGCAACCTCATGCCTCATGCGAAGAATTCCTTGATATCTTTTCGGTCAGTACTACTCTCTGTATCGTTACCGATCTGCGGATGCCAGGCATGGGAGGGCTTGATCTCCAGGCCCATTTGCATAAAAGGGCGATCGAACTGCCTTTTATTGTGATCACCGGTCATGGTGACGTTCCAAGTGCTGTTAGGGCCCTGAAATCAGGCGCGGCGGATTTCATTGAGAAACCGATTGATGGAAAGCTGTTTATTGCTGCCGTTGAAAGGGCGGTCGCGGCCCGGATTTCGCTAAAGGCGCAGTCGGAGGAAGCCAGTTTGGCGAACGAGAGGATAGCAACGCTCACGCCCCGTGAGCGAGATGTGCTGCAACACCTGGTTGAGGGCAGCCCGAACAAGATCATTGCGCATCAGCTCAGTATCAGCCCTCGCACTGTCGAAAATCATCGTGCGCGGCTGATGGTTAAGATGCAAGTGGATAGTGTGGCCGAGTTGGTACGGATGGCTCTTGCTGCCGGGATATCCGTCAAGCCAGGAGATTAACCAAACCCGGCGTCACAATAGGTGTTTTCACGGACTGGAATCGGCAACGGCAGAGGCGGATATTGCCACCTGGCAGTAAGGTCCTTCGGAGTAGCTGTCTGAAGAGAGCTGGGGTTTGGCCGATTTATGGCAGCATTTCTTGCAAAGCCTTTGATACACATCGTTGATGACGATGATGCCGTAAGGGATTCTCTGGACGTATACCTGACGGTCAAGGGAATGAGCGTAATCGCATTTAGTTCGGCGCAGGAACTGTTGGACCATCAAAATGGGTTGCCGAGCCTCTTTATTCTGGATGTCAACATGCCAGAGATCGATGGTTTTATGCTGCTTGAGACATTGCGCGATCGTGGGCATGATGCTCCTGCCATATTGATCACCGGTCTTGGCGATCCAGAATTGCGGTTGCGGGCTGAACGTGCTGGAGCGGCAGCCCTATTTGACAAGCCAATCGATCCATCAGCCCTGTTTTCCACCCTTGTTCAGCTGCTCGCCAAGAGGACCGCGTCGATCTGAGGTTCCCGGAGCGCCAGCCATCGAGGCTAACTCCGCACAGTCATTCCTGTGTGTGTTCCAGTTCCCATTGATCAGAATCAATGCGCGCCTTTCCCGCGCCGGTAAGCATGTGAAAAGAGGCGGGTATTGCCTTCTATGGAGATGCGCAAATGGCATATAAAACGATCTTGGTTTCACTCAATGATGTGCCGCGAGCGCAAGCAATGGTGAATGCCGCTGCGCTAATCGCCAAGAACCATGACGCACATCTCATTGGCTGCTACGTCGTTCCAGCCGTTACGATTTATCCCGAGGTCGGCTTTGCCTCTCCGCCTTCTGTTGATGATACAAGGCAACACTATTTCAAGGAAAATCTTGCCGCAGTAAAAGCTCGTTTTGAGACGATGTTGCGGCAGGATGGATTGAGGGGCGAGTGGCGTACTGTAAATTCATTGTATGCTGAAATAGGGCCAAGTCTCATGGAGCATGGCCGAACCGCCGATCTAATCATGGTAAGCCAGATTGCCGAAAATCAAGTTGCCTATATAGAGCCTGGGCTTGTCGACAATGCGGTCATGGAAAGCGGAAGGCCAGTCTTGATAATTCCCCAGAAGGGCAGCCTAACGGAATTAGAAATCGCTGTCATTGGCTTCAATGCGACTCGAGAAGCAGCGCGCGCTCTGTTCGATGGCTTGCCACTGTTGCGACGCGCTAAGAATGTACGGGTTGTATGGGTCGATCCCTATAAGGAAAGAAGTGTCGCAGGTGAAGTGCCGGGTGCCGAAGCTGCAGCGGCACTCGCCCGCCATGGCGTAAAGGCTACAGCCGAGGGGCTATCCGCCGGTGGCACGAATGCTGGAGAGGTGCTGTTGCAGCACGTCAATGATCTGGGTGCTGGCCTTCTTATTGTCGGCGCGTACGCCCATTCCCGTATGCGTGAGTATATCTTTGGCGGCACCACGCAATACATACTGGCCAATGCCAAGGTTCCAGTGTTGGCGTCACACTGATGTGGAGAAGTCATATCTCACAGCCACGACGGGAAAGCAGGTTAGTGTGACATTAATATGGGCATCGGGATGTCGCCAAGCATCTCGCGCGTAACACCACCAAGGACAAACTCACGCCACCGCGAACGACCGTAGGCTCCTTGGACAATCAATCCTGCTCCGGTCTTGGCTGCATGAGCCTTGATTGTGCCAGCTACCGTGTCATCATCAAGTGCAATGACAGAGACAGTCAAATTCTTGTTGAGAAACGAGAGCATGGGTGCAAGCGTGCTGGCAGCAGGCGCTTGGTTCAAATCCTTTTCGCCGGTCACAGTTACAATTTCAACGCTCTTCGCCAGTCGAAGCAGTGGAATGGAATCCCAAACTGCCCGGGCTGCACTGATGCTGCCATCCCATCCGATTACGACGTGATCCATGCAAATCGTCATGGGATATCGATTTGGCACCACAAGAACTGGTCTGCCACTTTCGAATATAAGAGGTTCAATAAGGGCTCCACCAAGAAGTTCACCTGGAATTCCGGCTTCGGCAAACACCAAGCCATGGACCCGCGCACGAATTGCATACTGCTGTCTGATATAATCAAGATCGCCGTCCACGACATCCGTATGAATGGCCACGCCGGAACGGCGTGAAACATCTATGACGTGTTCACATAGGGCATTGGCTGAAATCTTGCGACGCTTGTTCTCGTTGCCAATAAGACCTTCGACCATTTCCGAACTCAAGAGATTGGGCACCGTTATCTGCAGGGCGCCGACAGCCACGGAAATCTGCGCATTAAGCCGGAGGGCAAGCGCCGTCACTGTTTCCAAAGCAGCATGAGATTTTTGGAGCCCCAAATCAGGGGCAATGAGGCCAAAGAAAATTGGATACAGCATCATAACACTCCCAGTGCGGCAAAGTTCCAATTTAGAGTATCAAGGCTAGATTATTTTTGACCCAGATCAACCATGGTTTATCACATCAGCTGTAACGCATAAAACCGTTTGCCGGGCTATTCTTTCTCATGTTGATCCAGGTTCATGCAGTGAGCGACTGGGGAGATAGGCGGGCGACATGTTCGGCAGCGACACCCAAGCGAAGTCGACGTCGTTTGAGGAAGTAGCCGAAAGCACGGCGCGTTTCAGTGAGTTCCGTGGCGCTTAAGTTATGAAAACTCAGTTCAAGTGCGCCTGCCGGGCAAAGCCTTCCGCGCGTCGGGCGCAGCATGGCTTTTTGAAAGGCCTTGCGGAGGTGGACGGGAAAACGATGCAGAAGGCCTCGGAAAAATTGCAGTACATGCCTAGCGCAGCAATAGTGGTCTGAATTTATAAACCAATGACAGGCTCAAGTTTCTTGGGATAAGGTGGGAGTTCGCAATACCTGATTCAAGGATAGAAACTCGTGACAATCGCCAAATTCAATCAACCCCTGGGTGGAAATGAAATGCCGCGCTTTGGCGGTCCGGCAACCATGATGCGCCTGCCGTCTCAGCCCACCGCCAGGGGATTGGATGCTTGCTTCGTGGGAATACCCCTCGATATTGGCGCCTCCAACCGCGCCGGAACGCGCCATGGTCCGCGCCAGATCAGGGCCGAGTCCTGCCTGATTCGTCCCTATAACATGGCAACCCGGGCCGCGCCCTTCGACAGCCTCATGGTGGCCGATATCGGCGATGTGGCGATTGATACGTTCAACCTCCCAAAATGTATGGACATCATCACAAACGCCCATAACGCCATCTTGGCAGAAGGCTGCAAGCCGCTGACGCTGGGCGGCGACCACACCATCGCCTATCCAATTCTCCGTGCGATCGCCAGGAAACATGGCCCGGTGGGCCTGATCCATGTGGATGCCCATGCGGATATCAATGAGGCCATGTTCGGCGAGCCCATCGCCCATGGCACACCGTTCCGGCGGGCCGTCGAGGATGGCCTGCTTGATACGAAGCGCTGTATCCAGATTGGTCTTCGCGGCACCGGCTATGCGGCTGATGACTTTGACTGGCCACGCCGACAGGGCTTCCGCGTGGTCCAGGCTGAGGAATGCTGGCACAAATCGTTGACCCCCCTGATGGAAGAAGTGAAAAAACAGATGGGATCAGGCCCGGTCTACTTGAGCTTCGATATAGATAGTCTTGACCCTGCCTTCGCGCCCGGTACGGGCACGCCGGAAATAGGTGGCCTTACCACGGTGCAGGCACTGGAGATCATTCGCGGCTGCTGGGGGATGAACTTGGTGGGCTGCGATCTGGTGGAAGTATCGCCGCCCTATGATCCTTCAGGAAACACGGCGCTTACCGCAGCCAATCTGCTGTTTGAAATGCTTTGCGTCCTGCCGGGTGTGAAAAGGCGGTAGATTGCACAAACAATACTAACCAGCTTTGCGCCAGCCCCACCGGTTGGCAAGGTCGAGGCAGTTGCGCCAGGATTCGACCGCGCCTGTTGTCGATAGGCTGCGCAGCGAGGCGGCTGCCGAGGCGTGGGCCAACGTCAGGGCTCCCTCGACGCTCCAGCCTTCATGCAGGCCATAGAGCATGCCCGCCGCAAAGGCGTCACCAGCACCATTAGCACCTATGTTATGTGAACGTGGGACCTGCACGGAGGGCTTGGTAAAAACCATGCCATCCCGGGTGGCGGCGATGGCCATTACCGGGCAATGCACAACGACAATGTCCATCGCCCCGTTTTCTAGCACATGGCGTGCCGCGCGTTGACAGGCCGCAAGGTCCGTCACGCCGCCGGGAACGGTCTGCAGGCCCGACAGAGCTCCAATCTCGCCGTCGTTCACAATGATGAGATCAAGCTGTGCCAGGCAAGGGCGGACCAATTCTGCAAGCCGCTCCGGATCGATGCTGGCAAGTTCAAGATTTGTCATGAGGCCTGCCGCCCGTGCGCGTTTGAGAATGGTTACCCAACCATTTGCACCGCCTTGCCACGGTCCATCAAGACGCTTGTGAACACCGGGCAGGCCGAGGTGCAGGTAGCGCGCGCTGGTCGAACTGAAATCAAAATGATCCGGGGTCAGCACATCCGAAGCCCCGGAGTTGAAGATGTGGGTGCGGCGGCCGGTTGCTTTCGAGATGAAGGCATCTGTCCACTGCGTGCCACGCTCCGCGATGACATGCATCTGTGCATGGCCGATGCCGGCTTCTGCCGCGAGTGAGCGCAGGAATCGTCCACCCTCGTCGTCGCCCACGATGGTGATCGTTTCCACCGGCATGTCGGGATCAAGCCGTTTTATGTCGAGTGCGAAATTGCATCCGGATCCGCCGCCATGGCGTTCTTCCTCGATGAACTGTGCATGACCGTCTTCCTCGGGCCAGTGGCTCACCATCCGGTTGTTGTCGACGCACCATGTGCCACCAGTGATAAAACCCCGGCGCTGGATATTCGCCATGGTCAGCCTGCCTTCAAGACCTTTTCGGTAATTTCGCTATCGGCTGCAAGGCTGCGAATGGCCGTCAGACCACTCTTTTGCAGGCTTCCGTGGTAAGCCTTGACCGCCTCCAGGGGCGGAATGTTCCCGCTCGCCACTTCCCGCATGAAGGCAACCATGGCCAAGGGATCTTCCGCCAGATTGATTTTGCGTCCGAACAGCGCGACCCGTGCGCCATACCTTTCGGCCTGGTTCAAAAGTTCGAAGCAATCGCGCGTCGTGCCGGCACCGCCGCCCAGAACGCCAACAACAATGCTCGGATCAAAGGAAGCCAGTTCTTCCAGTGCCTTGGGGCCATTGTAGGCGATCTTGAGGAATTGCGGCCGGTCCGCCTTGGTGACACCAGCAAGGCAGCGCACGATGCAGTCATTGATGTAATGCGGCACCATTGCCGGATCGATGCGGCATTCAACATTCGGATTAAACACTTCCAGGAAGTATTTGAAATTATTGCGCGCCGCGTCTTCGCGGAAGGCACTGAAGTGCTCCAGCGAGGTGTAATCATGGGCAAGGTCATTGTTGAAAGTGATCGAGTAGAGCCCGAGGTCCGTTCCCGTCACTGCTGTTCCGGGGCTAGGGTCCAGGGACCCCGTCATCACCCGCGGCAGCGATGCGGTGCGGAACGGCCGGCTCGGTTGCTTCGAATAGTCGGCACCGCGCACGACCCAGATATCCGTCGTATCATTGGCACGGATGGCAGGCTTAACGGCGCTGTTCTTGAAAACCCCTTTTTCAACCAGAGCTTCCAAGTTCGAGGCTGAAAGCAGCATGATATCAACGATATCTTGGGCGACTATGGCGCTGACATTGTCCTGGAATTCCGGTCTGGTTACAAAGCGCGTGGAACTGCCGTCCTTGTTCCGCTTCGGCCCGCAACCGGGAATGCTTGGCCCCATGTCGCCGTCCTTGGCATCAGCAATGATAAAGTCGCTGCGCTTGTAGGTTCCGGCTTGGATTCGGGAAAGTTTCTGATCAAGTCTATACATCTTTGCCTGCAGATTGGTTGTAGTTTGGTGCTCGCTCACAATGCGAACGCTTTTTATAGACTATGCGTCTATTTTGCATAAAGTCAAACAAATCATTCAAAAGATATGTAAATATTTTTACTTATTTATTTCTTTCGGCGACTGCCGTTCAATAGGAACAGTCACTTCACCGCGCCCGCCGTCAGCCCTTTCACGATGAAACGCTCAAGAAAAATGCCGATCAGCACAAGAGGCATGACCGCCCCGGTGGAAAGTGCGGCCATGGACCACCAACTGATACCCTGCGAACCGGTTTGGCTGGCCACCATGACGGGAAGGGTTTTGGCATTGGTGCTGGTCAGCAATGCCGCAAAGAAATACTCGTTCCAGCACAAAACCACGGCAAGAATGAACGCCGCCACCGCTCCGGGAAGGGCGATCGGCAGGATGATGCGGAAGAAGGCACCCCATACGGTGCATCCGTCAACCAGGGCAGCCTGTTCAAGTTCCGTCGGGATCGTATCGAACTGGTCACGCATGATCCAGATCACGATCGGCAGCACCGTCAACGTATAGACAAGAATGAGCCCAATGATGCTATCGAGCAGGGCAAGTTCCTTGTAGAGCACGAGGAATGGCATGGCCAGCACGACCGGCGGCAGAATGAGCTGTGAGAGGAAGAAGAAGGAAATGTCCTTGTTCCGCCACGGGCCGAGCCGGTACTGAAAGCGGCTTAGTCCGTAGGCGGCAAGCGAGCCGATGATGACGGCAAGGAAGGCGGCGCCCAGCGACACCAATACGCTGTTCCTGAATCGGAGCAGGAATTCATCGCGCACTGTAGAAATTTGACCGATCGTATCGGGCGAAAGGCCAAGCGACCGCCAGCCTTTCCAGTCCGGCTGAAAGCGCCCGACCCAGGGAATGATGTCGCCCTGTGTCACATTCACGGCCGTTTTGAACGATGTGCTGATCGTCCAGTAGATCGGGAAAAGGCAGACGAAAGCCCAAAGCAGCAATGCCCCATAGATCAATAGACGGCTTCCCGCGTATTTGAATTGCTGTGAGCTCTCGGGAGCGTGAGTCATGTGCTATTCTCCCGCTGCATCCAGCGGCTGACGGATTTCAGCAGCAGGGATATGAACACAATGATGATGAGGAGATAGACTTCGGCAATCATGGTGCCATAGCCGACATTGGAGCGTTCGCGATACTCACGGTAGACGAAACTCGAAACCGTGTCGGTCGCCCCGCCGGGCCCCCCCGAGGTGGTGTTGATCACGATATCGGCGAGCTTAAGCTGGAAGATGATGCGCAAGACGATCGCCGTCACGCTCACCGGCAGCATCAGCGGAAAGGTGATCTGCCAGAATGATTGCCATGGCGTGGCGCCGTCAACCCTGGCCGCTTCCTGCACTTCTTTTGGCAGTGCTTGCAGGCCGGCGAGCAGGAGGATCATGATGAAAGGGATCCACACCCAGGCATCCAGCGCGATGATGCTGAGACGGGCAATCCACGGCGTGGTAAAAAAGGCGGGGCTGTCCCAGCCGATATGGCGCATCAGCGCGGCAAGCGGGCCGAAGCGGAACTCCATGAGCGACTTGCCGATCATCCAGCTCACCGCCACGGGGCTCAACATGAAAGGCAAAAGGAAGGCAACCCGGAAGAATTTCCGCGCTCGGATCTCGGCGTTCAGCAACAGGGCGAGTCCAAAGGCGATAGTGTATTGAACTAACACGCCAAGGATATAATAGACCATATTGAGCAGCGCATTCCAGAAGTAAGCGTCATGGATCAGGGTACGCAGGTTATCCAGGCCATTGAGCTTCGGTGGATCGAAGGCACTGAGGTTCCAGTCGGTGAAAGCAATGTAAAGGCCGAAAAAGGTGGGAAAGATCACCATGGCAATAGTGAACAACAGGGCCGGCAAAAGGAAAAGCGCGCGGTGGCCGGCCTCGCCGCGAACCATGACTTGCCCCACGCCAAGGGCAATGGCCCAAAGCACATAGGCATAAAGGATCGGCCGCCAGTTTTCGAAGCCGACTGTGATTGTACCAGCCGAATAGAGGCTCTGCAAAAGGATGATAGCGGCAAGGCCAAGAGTGGCCACTATGATCAGGCCGCGTCCTGCTCCCCGGCGCGCTTCGGAAATGTGCGATGCGCCAACTTCAATTTGCTGCGCATGAGCAACCGTGTGCGAGTTCTGCATCGTATTCGGGTGTCTGTTGGTCTAATTAAAAATACAACTGGTGGCATGATAGCCACCAGTTGCAGTTTTGTAACCAAGTTTGTAAGCCGCCGCGGCTAACCGAGCGAGGCCTTATAGAGCTCAATCTGCTTGTCGCGGCCAATGCCATCCGTGATCTTCTCCCAGGCCGCCGCAATCTTGTCGGCTCCCTCCTGGGCGGAAGACCCGCCGGCCCAGATCTTGGAGAGCTCATCCTCGGCGGCGCTGTAATACTGGAAAATGCCGGGGATACGCGGTTCAATGGCCGCATTCGGATGGTTGTAGGAATTGGCCTCCGAGTTGAGATAGGAGGTGATGAACGCCTCGTCGTAACCGGCAGTGACCCACTCGGCGATGTTGAAATGGCTCTGCCGATAGGGCTGGAAGCCGGAAGGATAAGCCGCACACCAGAGCGAGATGTCCTTGCCGCCGAGGTGGGCCGCCGCACTCCAGGCCGCCTTCTGCTTGACGGGGTCGGCATCAACCCTGGCCATGACGTAAACGCCCCAGCCGATGTAGGCCATGTTGGGGGCGTAGTTCGGGCCGCTGGCGAGCTTGTCCCAGGCACCGGTTCCGGCGTTGTAAACGTCATCCGAACCGGGAAGGATATCAAAGCCAACGACGTCGCCGACAACTGAACTGTCACTGGTCTTGGCGTTGGAACCAATATCGCCCCACCAGGAGAGCATGGAACCCGTGCCCGCCAGGAATTGCTGGAAGCCCGTGGTGCCGGGATCGGCATTGAGCTGGTCAGCGGGTTCCGATGGCAGCGCATCAATCACGTCCTGGATGGCGCGCACCCAGGCTGGATTGTTGATGCGTGGCTTCATCGTGTCGACATCAAACAGCCAGGCCTTGTCGTCCGGATGCTTGGCATATGCCGTGGCCCGCGAACCAAGGAAATAGAAGCCGAAGCCGCCCCAACCCTTGATCGGATCGAGATAGCCATAGGCATCCTGGCCGCCAACCTTCTTGCCCTTGAGGAACTTGGTGACTTCCTGAACCTTCTGCCAGGTCTTTGGAACGGCCCAATCGCCCTCATGGCCTTCAGCCTTCCAGGCCGCGGCAAGGTCAGCGTCGGCAAAATAATCGGTACGATAGTTGAAGGTATGGCAGTCGCCATCGATGGAAATGCGGTAGGTCTTGCCGCCCCAGGTTCCAACCGGAGCTTTGAGATAGCCCACATAGTCGTCCATTTCGATTTGCGCCTTCACCCAGTCCGGCATTTCGGAGGCAAGGCCCTTGCCGCACACGTCGCCTTCAAAAGGTGCGCCCATTTCGATGATGTCGAAGTCGACGGTCCCTGTTGCAATGGATTGCTGCAGGCGTGCGTTGTAGTCAGCCTGGGCCAAATCGATCCAGTTGATCTTGGCACCCGTGTAGGCTTCCCAAGGCTTCAGGAAGCCGCGGAACAGCAGGTTATGGAGATTCTGGTTGTTGAGGCCCATGAAGGTCAGCTCAACGCCCTTGAACTCGCCTTCCTTCACGTTGGTCTTGGTGGCGGCCAGGCACATTTCTCCGACTTTTTGCCAATCCGCATCGGTTGGCGAACCCTTGCCAACGCCAGGAATCTGCAAGATCTGCGCCCGCAGATTGTCCTCGGCACGCGCCGATGTTGTCATTGCCCCAAGCGAGCCCGCAATGCTTGCCGCTGAGACAGCAGCCGTGCCTTTGAGCCAGGTCCGGCGGCTCATTGTCATCCGATCATAAAGTTCGACTTTCATGTTGGATCCTCCCAGTATTGAATCTTGTCTTTTCTCTTTTGCGCTGCCGACGTTGGATTTTTGGGTTGTTGGTGCGCCGAGAGCGCAATAGTTTCGACAGGTGGCAATACTGTTGATACTATGCGTCTGATTTGTGCGCTGTCAATTCATGTGGAGGCTGCAGGTTGCATATATTTAAGCGCGCATTGGGCCCAACGCTGCTGCAGCGCACAATCGGCGAGAGGAAGCATGACTGAATCAGAACAGCGATTTGCAACGAGATTGAATTCATTCCGGTCGAGGAATGGCTCCACTCTTTCCGCTGAGCAAGCCGTGCGCGCCGTGGCTGAGGTTCCAGGCATCTCGGCCGTCGAACTGAACTATCCGCAGCACTTCACCGGTGATGGTAACAGGTCGGTTCTTGCAGCGGCAGGAGAGGTGGGCCTCGCGGTCACCGCGCTGAATCTGCGCTGGGATGGACCCGATTTTGTTCACGGCGCCTTCACCCATCCCAAGTCAGAGAATCGCCGGCGGGCGATCCGCCAGGCCTGCGAAGCCGTCGACATGGCGGCACAAAACAATATCGGCCATGTGATTTTGTGGATGGGCCCGGATGGGTATGACTACCCGTTCCAGGCCAACTATCGTGCCATGTGGGACATGGAAATTGATGGCTTTCGACAGGTTGCAGCGCACAACAAGGAGTTGCGCGTGAGCGTCGAGTATAAGCCAAACGATCCGCGAAGAACCTCGCTTATTCGCTCGATGTCAGATTCATTGCTGGCGGTCCATGATGTCGGCCTTGCAAATTTTGGCGTGACACTTGATTTCTGCCACGCCTTGATGGCCGGCGAACAGCCAGCGGCGGCGGCAGCGCTCGCCCTGCGGTCGGGCAAGCTCTTCGGTGTTCATCTCAATGACGGCCACGGTCCGGCCGATGATGGGTTGATGGTGGGTTCAATCCACCCGTGGCAGACCCTCGAACTGCTGGCTGAGCTCCGCAGCGACGGTTTTGCCGGCACATTCTATTTCGATACTTTCCCGGACCGTGTCGATCCGGCCCGGGAATGCGCCGCCAACGTGAAAACCGTGCAACGCATGTTGCGTCTGCTTGAACGGCTCCCGCTGGAAGAACTGCGCCAGGCCCAGGCGGCACAGGACGCCGTGACGGCAACCCGGCTTATGCAGGAGCTATTGTTCAATGAGTGAAAGCGAGGAACCTTCCGCCATCGTGCTTGGCAGTGTCCATATGGACCTTATCGCAACGGCCCGGCGATTGCCCGGGCGTGGCGAATCCGTTCTCGGGCAGGGTTTCACCATATCGCCCGGCGGCAAGGCAGGAAACCAGGCCTGTCAACTGGTCAACTGCGGCACCAGCACCTCGATCTTCACCCGCCTTGGCGATGACATGTTTGGCCGCCAGCTTTTTGAACACCTCACCTCAAGGGGAGTCGATCCCTCGCTCATCACGGTTGATGCGTCTGCACCCACTGGTGCCAGTACGGTTTTTGCCACGGAAGGCGACTATTCCTCAATCATCGTAAGCGGGGCGGCCGGAAAGCTGACCCCTGCGGACATTGCGGCCCAGCGCGCTGCCCTTGAACAGGCCGATGCGCTTGTCCTGCAGCTGGAACTGCCCGCCGCGATTTCCGTTCCAGCGGCGCACATCGCCAAGGCAAAAGGGCGTTGTGTGGTGCTGAATGCCTCGCCTGCGCCGGATAGCCTGTCTGAAATCCCGCAGGACCTGCTGCAGGCGGTTTCCGTTCTCATCGTAAACACATTCGAGGCGGGAAGATTGCTCGGGCGGGCATTTTCGCAGTCCGAAAGTGCTGTAGCTGCCGCAGAACTGGCAAAAAGGACCAGCATTGAACTCGTGATCGTCACGGCGGGCGCTGCCGGAAGTGCCGCAGTGCAGCGCGGTGAAACTGTGTTCCAGCCAAGTTACTTTGCCAAGGTTGTCGACACTGTGGGTGCAGGCGATGCTTACCTGGCAGCATTTGTTACGGCCCGACTTGAAGGCCTGCCGTTGCAACAATCGCTGCAGCGTGCCGCGGCGGCGGGCGCCCTGGCCGTATCACGGGCCGGGTCCTCAGCCGGGCTCATCACACGGCAGGACATCAACCGGTTCTTGGGTGCCTGAGGCGGGATTAGCTCCCCAATTCCTTCATGAGGTCGCGGTTCCGCTCATAGAGTTCGCGAAATATGCCGTAGTGTTTGCGATAGGTTTCGCCATGCTCTTTATTGGCACTGATTTCTGATGCCACCGGATTCCAGGTCTTGATGTCCTGTGCTTGCGCGTCTCCCACGGCAAGGGCGGCCAGAAACGCATTCCCATAGGAAGCACCCATGGATTTGTCGCGCAAGATTTGTGTCCTGCCGGAAACATCCGAAGTCGCCTGCGCCCAGACCTTGTTTTTTGTGCCGCCGCCAACCGAAAAGACATTTCGTGGAGTTTCACCGACGGCGTCATAGGTTTCAAAAATATGGTTTGTACCGCAGGCAATGCCCTCAAGTGTGGCGCGAAATAGATCGCCGCGCCTGTGCGTGAGGTTCAATCCAAAAACCATACCTTTGGCATGGGTGTCATGGATGGGAGTGCGTTCGCCGGAGAAATAGGGCAGCACGATGAGACCGTTTGCACCCGGTGGAGACGTTGCCGCTTCCGCCGCGAGTTCCTTCATGGCCGCCGTGGGGTCGAGCTCCCGCGCCAGTGTTTCCCGAAACCAGTGTGTAAGCGTTCCACTTGTAGCGAGGCCCGCCATAGACGCGTGTTGGCCAGGAAAGAGCCATGGCGCATACCACAGCCTGGCATCTTTCACGCGCTTGGAGGTAACGGCGATGATGAAAATAGTGGAGCCATACATGAGCATCATGTCGCGAGGTTCCAGCACCCCAACGCTGATTGCTTCTGCCGCCGCATCCACCGTGCCGCAGATGACCGGCGTTCCCTCGGCCAACCCGGTTTCCTTCGCGGCCTTCGCTGAGACGGCACCGGCAATATCCGTCGACCATGCGATTTCCGGCAGCCGCTCAAGCGGAATGATGTCTGGCGCCAGCTCATCACTCCATGCGCGGCGTTCGGCCGAATAAAGCGGTGCGTTATTGGCAGCGGTGTAGTGATCGATCACAAATTTTCCGGTTAGCCGGAAGACCAGATAGGACGTGGACGTGAGAATCTTGTGGGTGTTGGCAAAAACATCCGGCCGGTCGCGCTTGAGCCAGAGAATCTTCGGTCCAACTGACTGCGAAGTCAGCGCATTTCCGCAGTATTCGAGAATCCGCTCGGCCCCGATCCGCGCCGTGAGTTCATCGATTTCCTTTGTCGCCCGCGTATCCACCCCATAGAGAACCGCGTCCATGAGTGGTTCGCCCGCCTTGTTCACCGGTAACATGCAGGGCCCGATGGCGCTGGTTCCAACGGCCCTGATCTCGTGCGGATCCACCTTGCTGTCGGCCAGAAGCTTGTGGCAAATGAAAGTGAAATCATCCCACCAGTCTTCGATTGGCCGGTGTTCCGCCCAACCCGCCTGCGGAACGAGCATCTTGTGGGGCTTCGCGGCGCTCGCAACGATATTTCCCTGCTGGCCGGCCAGGATTCCCTTCGACTCGAACGTCCCAATATCGATGCCGAGGAAATACTTCATCATGTGTAGCGGTCACGGTCGAGCGAAAATGTGTGATCGATGCGGCTGATCCCTGCGACAAGTAACTGGGTGAGGCCCACAAGGTCCGCTGGGTCGCAGACTTCCAGGGAGGAATGGGTATACCTGCAAGGAAAACCAAGATCGATGGAGGCAATTCCTTCATGCAGCAATTGCACATAAGAGGAATCCGTAAGTGCGCCCACATGGGCGCTGCGTTGCAGGTTCAGCTTCTGCACGGCGGCAGTTGAGGAAAAGAGGCTGACCAGGGCAGGGTGGGGAATTGTGCCATTCAGCGTACCGCGGCCATGGAAGCTGTACATGCTCATGGCAGGGCCAGCGCCAAGCCTCACGTCGCCCCGCGCCGCCATGTCCGGCGTATCCGTCGCAAGAATGAGATCGAGTTGGATTGCAATGTCGGGTGCAAGCTTGCGCGCTGCTGGGACAGCACCTTGCAGGTTGAACTCCTCAAGAACCGAGAAGAGAATATGGGTAGTAGGCTTTTTCCTGGCCTGCACCAGCGCTCGGGCCACTTCAATGGCAACAGCGCAAGCTGCGCGGTCATCAACCGAGGTGCCAGCAATCCGGCCATCCGCGAGGGCAAGCACCTTGGGTTCGTAAACGACCGGCGTGCCGATGTTGATGCCAGCCCCTGCTACGGCATCAGCATTTGCAAATCCCGCGTCAATAGAGATTTCGGCGTAGGGCAACACTTTGTATTTTTCTTCCGGTGTGGTGGCATGATGGCTCTTGTTGGTGATGACCCCCGCAACGTCGCGCCCTTCTCCTACACACAGCAGCACGGCCTGAGAGGCAAGGGCCCGCTCCGGCACGCCGCCCAGCCGCTCAACCCTGATCAGGCCATTGGCTTCAATCTTGCGGACCACAAATCCAAGCTGGTCCATATGGGCAAACAGCATGACGCTCGGCAACTTCGGATCACCCTCAATCGTCGCATAGAGATTGCCGAGACGGTCGGACTTCGTCGCAAGTCCGAGCCCGGCAAGTTCCTTGGCAAGGGCCCGGCGCACCCGGTCTTCATGGCCGCTGAGGCCCGGAATGAGCATAAGATCGGCTGTCAACCGGCGCAGACGGTCTTTCATCTCATTCATCCCTTTCTTAGCTGCCTTACAATACGCATGAAATCGGCCGCACGTTCCGGGTCAACCGCATTCCAGGTATTGCCATCGTGCTTCAGTGACGAACCTACAATCACCCCGTCCGCCACCTTGAGAACATCAGCTACCGTTGCGTGCTTCACCCCCGTGTTGGCGAGCACCGGAGTATCCGGAAGAACCTTTTTCACCTCTTCCAGGTCAGACATGGCGGCGGCCTCGCCAGTAATTGCGCCGGAGACCAGAATGGCGTCCGGAATGCTTGAAAAGACCGCGCTACGCGCCCGGTCCGCGAGGCTGCGCCGGTCCAGCGAGTAGGCAAATTCCGCGCTGACATTGTAGAGCACTGCAACGTCACTCCGCCCCAGCCGGTCGCGGTAGCGCAAGGCGGCTCCCGCATCGGGATTCCACGGCCCCATGTCGGAGGCATAGGTTCCGGTCATGATTTCGCGCACGAAAGAGGCTCCCGTTGCAGCTGCCAGAGCCATGGAACTCATTGGGTCCCAAAGCACATTCACCCCAAACGGCACCTTTATTTCAGAACGCAGTGTGCCGATGACGAAAGCCATGGTAGTGGTTGAGGCCATATCGACCTTGAATTCGTACGGCCTGTCATTTTCATTGCCGAACATGACCGCATCAACGCCAGCGGCCTGTAAGGCATTCAGGTCCTTGCGGGCACCTTCAATGATCCCATTCAGCCCGGTTTTCGCATCGTGCAGAGGTGAGCCTGGCAAGGCGCCCAAATGTACCATGGCAATGATCGGTTTATGGTTTCCAAAAACCTTCTTGAATTTAGCTGTCATTCCTGTTTCCTGTCATGGGTCAGTAAAGAATGAAAGAAATCCACAGCAAGAGCAAGTGGCGGATGGTCAAGGTATCTGGAACCGGGGTTGCCAGACGTGATCCCTGATCCATTCGCGTCCGCCATACGAATATGGAGTGACTAGAGTCGGACGCCGGTCTCCGCATCGAAGAGGTGTGCGGCTCCGGGGTTTGGCACCATGCTCAGCTCCTCGCCCGGTTGCACGGAAATCCGCTCCCGGAAAACGCTTACGATCTTGTTCCGGCCAAGCTTTGCAAACACCTGGGTTTCCGATCCGGTGGGCTCGGTAACCGTGACATTTGCCTTCACTCCGCCACCAAGCGTGAAATGCTCTGGCCTGATGCCATAGATAGCGGGCCGGCCATCGGACCCGGCAGGCGCCTTTGCGAGGGGCAGCCTTATGCCGTCTTCGGTTTCGAAATTCGGCTTGCCTTTGCCGCGGATCGTGCCCTTGATCAGGTTCATCGACGGCGAGCCAATGAAACTTGCCACGAACATGTTGGCTGGCTTGTCGTAGAGTTCGAGCGGGGTTCCCGACTGCTCGACAATCCCGTCATGCATCACAACGATACGGTCGGCCATGGTCATGGCTTCCACCTGGTCGTGCGTGACATAGACGGTTGTCGTCTTCAATCTTTGATGCAGCTCCTTGATCTCGGCACGCATTTGAACGCGGAGTTTGGCGTCAAGGTTGGAGAGCGGTTCATCAAACAGGAAAACCTTGGGATCACGCACGATTGCACGTCCCATGGCAACGCGCTGCCGTTGCCCGCCGGATAGCTGCCGGGGGTAGCGGTCGAGGTAGGGCACGAGGTCAAGGATTTCTGCAGCACGTTTCACGCGGGCCTCGATCTCGGCCTTGGGTGCGCGCCGCAGCATCAAGGCAAATCCCATGTTTTGCGCCACGGTCTTGTGCGGATAGAGGGCATAGGTCTGGAACACCATGGCGATGTCGCGGTCCTTCGGCGGGAGAGAATTGACGATACGATCGCCAATCCTGATATCGCCGGATGTAATGGGTTCAAGCCCCGCGATCATGCGCAGAAGGGTTGATTTTCCGCAGCCGGAAGGGCCAACAAGAATAACGAACTCGCCATCCTGTATGTCAATTGAAACGCCGTGGATTATTTCCTGTGCGCCGTAGGATTTGCGCACATCGACAACGCCGACCGAAGCCATTTGGTTTTCCCCGAAACGAAACAAAGTGTGGCGGAACGATATTGCATCTCGGCGCACAGGTCGAGAGGGATACTTAGAACTGTGCCTGGACTGGATTGTTCGGGGTATGCCCTTCTGTCAGGCGCTGCCTCTTGAATCACCTTTATGTACAGTCTCCAAGATCTGTGATTTCTTGCGGCCTTCAACGAAATCTTTATCTCCGGACGATTTGTGGCTAAGTCCATATTTGGGGCAGGGAGTAACAGCACATGGCAAAATCATCGGCAGAAAGGGCGCGGGTCAGCGTTTCAAACGCTAGTGAAGTTCTCTCGCTGATTGCTCGCGGTAGCGCCAACTCCCGAGCTGCTTTGCTTGAAGCTTCGGGCTTGTCCAGAGTGACCGTAACCCAGCGCCTCAACGCGTTGCTTGGCGCAGGCCTCGTTGAGGAAGCGCTTCATACTTTGCCGAGTGGCGGAAGGCCAACCCGTGTTCTGGGTATAAGCAGGAGAGCGGGATTCATCCTGGTCGGCGACATTGGCGAGACCCATATCCATCTCGCTGCGATGGATATGGCACCGGTCATTCTTGCCCAAAGTACGATTGCGTTCAGCATCTCAGAGGGTCCGGCTGCCACCTTGCGACGTATGAAGGACGAATTTGATCTGCTTGCGGCAAAAGTGCGTACCAGCCATGGATTCCTTGTTGGCGTGAGCCTTAGCATGCCGACGCCTGTTGATTTCAAGCGCGGCCGGGTCGTCGGCCCGTCGGTGCTTTACGGCTGGGATAATTTTGATATCGTTTCCATGTTTGACAAGCATTTTGACGCGCCGATCTATGTTGAAAACGATGTAAACCTGATGACCATTTATGAGCACCGCCACAATTACTTCCATGCCAAGGACATGGTCTTTATCAAGGCCGGAACCGGCATTGGCAGTGGCATCATCGCCAACGGAAAAATCTACCGGGGAGCCCAGGGTGCGGCCGGCGATATTGGACATATCCAGTTTAATTCACCCGATGCTCCACTCTGTCGCTGTGGCAAGCTGGGATGCGTCGAGGCCCGCGCCGGAGGTTGGGCCATTGCCCGCGATCTCACCCAAAAAGGAATACGCGCGGAAACCGCCCGGGATGTAATAGCCCTTGTCGAAATGCAACAACCCGAGGCCATCATGCTGCTGCGCCGTGCGGCTCAGGCCATTGGGGAGGTTGCCTCCGATGTTGTCAGCATTCTCAATCCCAGCCTGATTGTGGTTGGCGGCATGCTGGCGCGCGGCGGCGATTTTCTCCTCTCCGGGATACGCGAACTCGTCTATCAGCGCTGCCTGCCGCTGGCGACCGGCGAACTCAAGATCATGCTCGCCGATCCCATGAAGGACTCGGCCCTGATCGGCGCCGCCCATCTGGTCCTGGATGACGTTTTCAGTGCCGGAAAAGTGGCACAGTTTCTCGAGCGGTTTAGCGAAAAACCTCCACGCCCGCGCTGAAATCTGCTATCAAGGCTATGTTATTGCTCTGCAATCCTGAACCCCTGGAAGGGAGACGTCCGTGATCCCCAAGAATGCCTGCCTGGTTGCCCGCGTCTTTGTTCCCACTGTCGGCCCCTGCGTGGCCCGCCTCGACGGCGACCGGCTGATCGATGTGACGGCGGCCTTTCCCACCATGCGCGACCTCTGCGAAAACGCCAATCCCGCTGCTGCCGTGATGGCCGCCAAGGGCACTGACCTCGGCAGCGCCGCCGCCATCCTGGCCAATGTCGCACCTGATACACGAAACAAATCAAAGCCTTGGCTGCTGGCCCCGGTGGACCTCCAGGCCATCAAGGCGGCGGGCGTCACCTTCGTGGTCTCCATGCTGGAGCGCGTGATCGAGGAGAAGGCGCGCGGCGACGCCAATGCGGCCATTGCCATCCGCGCCCATATCAAGGCCCTGGTGGGCGATGATTTGCGGAAGCTCAAGCCCGGCTCGCCCGAGGCTGCGGCGCTGAAGGAAACCCTCATAAAATCAGGCGCTTGGAGCCAATACCTGGAAGTGGGCATCGGCCCCGACGCGGAGATTTTCACCAAGGGCCAGCCCCTGTCGGCGGTGGGCTCCATGATGGATGTGGGGGTCCATCCCAAATCCACCTGGAACAACCCGGAGCCGGAAGTGGTGCTGGTGGTCTCCTCCAAGGGCACCATCGTGGGCGCCAGCCTGGGCAATGACGTGAACCTGCGCGACGTGGAAGGCCGCTCGGCCCTGCTTCTCGGCAAGGCCAAGGACAACAACGCCGCCACCGCGATCGGCCCCTTCGTGCGCCTGTTCGATGCGGGCTTCAGCCTTGATAATGTTCGCAAAATGGAGCTTTCGCTCACCGTTGAAGGCACCGACGGATTCAAGATGAAAGGCCGCTCCTCCATCGCCGAAATCAGCCGCGACCCCGCCGATCTGGTGGCCCAGACCATCAACGCCCACCACCACTATCCCGATGGCTTCGTGCTGTTCCTCGGCACCATGTTCGCGCCCAGCGACGACCGCGATGTGCCGGGCCGCGGCTTCACCCACAAGACCGGCGACATGGTGACCATCGCCACCGCCGAACTGGGGGCGCTCACCAACCGCGTGGTGCCCACCGACAAGGCGGAGGCCTGGAGCTTCGGGGCGGGCGAGCTGATGCGGAACCTGGCGGGGCGCGGCTTGCTCTGAGGGCGAAACAGGGGGCGAAAACAGGCGACCTTAGACGACATTAGGGACGCAAAACATGCTCCATATGGCAGGGGCGGCTGTCCATACTAACATGTTAGTATGAATGACTCAGGCGCATAGCTGGTCAAAGGTTCGGCGGGAAAGAAATGGCTCAAACCAGACCTCTGCAACTATCACGGGGGTGCCCGGTTTTGACAATAAGCCAACACTGCTTCGTTGTCGCTTGCGCGCCATCAGGTGTCTAGACTGGTTTCTTGTGAACTGACTTCATCAAAACTTCTGTTTCGAATGAGGTTGCAGTCTCGCCATGGTTTTCAAGAAAGCGGGACAGTTCCCTCGACCGCCCAGACCGAGCTTCGCAGCCAACGGTGCATGCTGCGGGCAAGGCCGGGGTCGCCACTCAGGAAAAGCCTGCCCCGTTCCTTCTCGCGCTCGATGCTGGAGCGGCCCTCGAGGATGGCCCCCAGCGAAACAGCGCCGGTCTCGACGTAGAGATCGACGTCCCGGCCAGGGTCGAGTGAGCATAACTCGGGCATGTCCGCGCCTGGCTCAATCACAAACCAGTAGTGGGGATATTTCGGCGGAGGATCGTCGCGGAAATGGAAGCGGATGACGGCGCGTCGCCGCGGCAGTTCAGCGAGGACGATCATTCGCCGCACGCCCCACATGACTGTGGATACATTTGCGCCGTTGAGCGCGAGCTCCGCCTCGATGTTGCATTGCGCCCATTCCGCCAGCGCGTTCATCGCCGGCTCCAGCTTGATCGATTTCTCGGTGCGGAAATAATCGATGGCGCCCGTCGCCACGTTCTCGACGCGTTCGACCAGCCCCAACGCCTCCATTTCCTTGAGCCGCCGCGACAGGAGGGCGGACGAGATGTTGCCCAGCCCCTTGCGGATGTCGTTAAAACGGGTCGAGCCATTCCACAGCTCGGTCAGAATTTGGATCGTCCAGCGCGGTCCCAGGATCTCGCAGGCGCGCGAGATCGGGCAGATCAGGCCGTAAGGACGTCGCGTCATCGCCGAGCACTCCTTTGCCGCAAGTTAGTACTCGCAGAGCCCCAAGGCCAGTTCACAATCTGAAGCGGAACGCTTCCGAAGCTGCCCTATCGCCTGCCCCCCCTTCTGCCGTTACGGTAATCGTCATTCGAGCATCCCAGTCTTGGGAGACGGCTAGTCAGAGGGATAAAAACATGTCGGCCAAAATCCTGCAGATCAACTATAGGCTCAACGGGCCGAGGGACGAGTATGAGAAAGAAAATCTGCCTTATGCCCAACCCATCGCGGACATGCCTGGCCTGCACTGGAAAGTCTGGATCATCAACGAGGTCCAGAACGAAGCCGGCGGAATCTACCTGTTCGACGATGACGCCGCAGTGAAAGCCTTCATGGACGGGCCGATCGTTGCGGAGATGAAGGGCGACCCCACCTTGAGCATCAAGGCTTTTGATGTGATCGCCAATCTCACGGCCATCACCCATGGCCCGGTGAAATAGTGTTCCCGGGAGTGAATAGGGGGTGTGTGACGGCGATGCGACCGGACGAAACACCTCTCGCTGTCGCCGTAAATAAAGTCAGTTCAACCCTATCATGAACAGCAGCCTGTCTCAGTTCAGGCCCAGGGCTTTCAGGATATTGCCAAGGATCGAACTCGGCCTGAGCGACGTCGAATATCCTGCTTTTTCCGCTTCAAATTTCAGCTTTTCCAGGCCCGCATCCGTTATTGCATTAAGGTCCCTGTCGAGTCTCTCGGTGTCAACCGGCCTGGGCCGGGTCAGGCCGGTCCAGACATAGCCAAACTCCGTGTCAATCTTTATCGGGCACTTGAGTTCACATTGCCGGATCTCCTTGCTCAAACCGGAATCAATCGCCACGAGGGCGTCCTTGATGTCGGAGAAATCCGTCTCGTTCTCATTCTCATTGAGCTTGTCCAGAACTCTACTGGCAACTTCCGACATGTTGTCTTGCGCCTGTCGCGGGGCATTGCCGCCATACTGGACTGCATTCCAGGCCTTGTGCAGTAACGGGCCCACATAGGGATATCCCCCGCCGCAGAGCCCCAGCATGAAGCGCCACTGCACATAATTGACGACTTGCGCATGTTCGCAGATTCCGAAGAACTCCACTGTCGGCGCGCAAACGGGATCATTGCGCGGAATGGCGCACATGGCGCTATTGCCGGTGAACCATGGCTGTCTCCAGTCAATGACGCCGCCTGCACTATCCCTTTGCACCCAGGCGTCATATTCCTTCTCGTAGGCATAGGGAATGTCATCGCCAACGGGTTTGGGCACGGCAACGCCCGGGCTCAGCTTGTCGATGTCCCAAGCCGAGCCGCCGGTGCGCGGATCGATCAGCGACCGGCATGCGGCGGCTTGCTTGTCCGGGTTGTTGTTGAAGTCCTCCCTGATCTTCTTGAGCGTCTTGATCACCGCGGGGGTGATGTCCGGGCCGCAGATTTTCCGGTTTTGATCCTCCGGCGGGCGGGAATGGGGCGGGGGCGGCCCGCTGTATGTTGTCGTTCCATAATCGGTGGTCTTGCTGCCATAGCCATAATCCAGCTTGAGTGTGATGCCAGGCTCGTAGCCGCTTCCGATTTCCGCCGGCTTGGGTGGTTCGGCGGGGGCTGCGGGCGGTTCCCCGGGAGGTGCCGTCGTAACCACGGGAGCCACTTCAATCTGTTCGGTCTTGACCAGCTTGGGGCAATGGCGATTCGCACATTCGACGTATTGGTCAATCCGCTCGCGCAGGATCAGCCATTCCTCTTCGATCAGATTTTCCAGTTCTTCGTTCAGCTTCGAGACCGCTTCAATATATTCCGCATTGCGCGCAATCTCCTGAGTGTAGTAGGCCCTGTCGATTGAACCAGCTTTCGGCAGCCTGGAGCGCAGGTCTTCCATTTCCGCCTTGCGGTCCTCAAGTTCCTGCCTCCGGTCAAACAGCTTCTTTGCATCCGCTCCGATGATCCACTCGTACCAGAGTATGCTGTCCCACAACTCGTAGCAGTCCTCGCAATCGCGCATGGCCACCACCGGGAACTCGGGTGGGACAAAGACCGGCTTGTCTTTCGGATCATCGCCGGGATTTGCGGCGGGGGCCGCGCCCTTCTTTTTCTTCTTGCTGGCGGTGGCGCCGTTTTTCTTCTTTTTCTTGGCGGCCTGGGGTGATTCAATCACAATGCCGATGCCCTTGTTCAGCAGCTTGTGCTTGTTATTCTTGTTGGAATCCTTCTTCTTGTGCTCCTGCTGTTCCAGGCATTCCACCTCGTTCTTTTCGCGGCACTTCTTCTTGCCGAGCTTCACGCCGCCAATATCGATGCTGAGTTGGGCCAACTGGACTGGCGTGTTTCCGGCAGAGCTTGGTGAGGCACAGAAGAAAACCGCAAGAGCGGCCAAGAGGACCAGTTTAATAGGAGCCATGATCAACCGGGATGGAAGCAGCATGCGCAACCTCGCTCCGCCGGGGCAGGTCAGGCAATCTCCCGGCGCCAGTCAAGAATGATACAAAGGGCATGGCTTGGCAAGTTGTCAATTGCTCTGCCGCCGGTCCATTCCGCAAGTGTCATCCTTCAGACTCTGAGTCCGCTCACGCGCGAAAAACGGACACTGCAAGGCCCGTACAATGATCAGCCTGCCTGTGAAGTGATGGATCAATTCACCTCCTCCGCAATCCGCCGCATCAGCGCCAGCGTCAACTGGTCAAAGTTGCCATCCTCCGGCAGGGGCTGCGACGACTGCTTCACCGCCACCAGATTGGCGCTCGGATCGACATAAATCCACTGGCCGTGGATGCCGATGGCGCAGAAGGCGCCGGAGGGTTCGTTGGTGATATACCACTGCGTGCGGTAGCTGCCCTTGGGAAACAGCGGCGCCATGCTGCCTTTCGCCCAGGCGGCGCGGTCGCCGTTGCTGAGAATATCGTCGATCCATGCCGCAGGGACAATCTGCTTGTCCCCCACGGCACCGCCAAGCCGCATCAGCTCGCCGAAGCGGGCGAGATCGCGCAGCGTTGAGCAGATGCCGCCGGCGCTGCGCACGGCGCCCTTCGCGTCGATGGTGATCAGCCCGTCGGCCTCCGCCCCCATGGGCTGCCAGATCAGGCGCGACAGCAGTGCGTTGAAGGGCGCGGCCCCGGCCCGCTCGACGATCCAGCCGAGCAGGTCGGAATTGGGCGAGACATAATGGAAGCGTTCGCCGTGGGGGCCGCTGCCGCGCTTCAGGCTGGTGATGAAGCCGTGCAGCGCCTCGCCGCCGAATTCCGCCCGCGCCGGATTCCAGCCCGTGGCCGAGCGGTAGCGGGCGAAATCGCCCGCCGTGTCGAGATAGTCCTCGACGAAATTGACCGAGACCGTCATGTCGAGGACATGGCGCACCGTGCAATCGCCGTAAGCCGAGCCGGCAATCTCGGGCACGTAAGTGGTGACGGGTGCTGCGGGATCGAGGCTGCCTTGCCCCACGAGAATTCCCGCCAGCGTGCCGGTCACCGACTTGCTGACCGAGAACAGGATATGCCGCGTCGCCGCGTCGCAATCCGTGTAGTGCTCGGCGACGATGGCGCCCTGGTGCAGCACCAGGAAGCCATCCGTGTGGCTGTCGGTGAGCGCCTGCGCCACGGTTGAAGTTTTGTTCTGGAAGGGAAAGCTCAGCGCACCGAGATCAAGCGCCGGTCCCCGGGGCAGGGGGCGCGGCGTTCCAGCCGCGATGGGCCGCGTCGGGATGAGCCTGTCGACATTCTTGAAAGCCCAAACATTCTGCGGCGGCAAGCGCCAGTTCGCCAGTGTAATTTCCTGTTGGTCCATAATATCCATCACCGTTTTTCCAGAGCTTGCCCAAGATTAAGGACGCTGTCCACGAATGGGGCGGAGAATGAAAACGCATGGCTCCGGTCCTCTCCTGTGTGGCGGGAAACATGCAGCATGCGCCCTCTCCTGTCCTGCGCAGCGAAAGCGAAGCAGGATGGGAGAGGGTGCCCGACAGGGCGGGTGAGGGCTCTTCGATGCAGCTTCCGCTATTTCAAATTATGGAACCAAAGGTGCCCTCATCCGCCCTTCGGGCACCTTCTCCCATACCCGGGCCAAGCCCGAGCACGGGAGAAGGCCCATGTTCATGCGAGCAGCCCCTGCGCCTTTCAAATCACGGTGACAAGACGGCCGCGATCGGGCATCAATCCCCGGAGTTCCCAGCACGGAAAGAAGGGCCGCAGATGGCCTCCGCCGAACCCATCCTCCGCCATCTCGTTGCCGAGATCGAAACTTACGTGACGGGCCTGCAGGGGCCGGGCGTGGCCGAAGTGCTGGCCGGCCTCAGGACATGGCAGGCCGGCCCGGTCGGCCGCGCCGTGGGCCGCGAAATTCCGCCCTGCGCCGATCTGGATGCGGCGCTGCAGGCGGTGGACAGGCCCTCGCTCGCCAAGGCCATTGCCGAGGCGCGGCCCTTCCTGCACTGGATCACCTATGACCTATACCCCCGCGCCGCTATCGGCGAAGGCTTTGCCGACCACCACGCCTTTGCCTCGATCATCGGGGCGGGCTGCCCGATCCAGGCGGTGGATTTTGATCTGGGCATTTTCCTGATCGCACCGCGGGTTTTCTACCGCGATCACCACCATGCCGCACCCGAACTCTATGTGCCGCTGACCGGACCCCACGGCTGGCGCTTCCGTCCCGGCGCGCCGCTGCTCTGGAAACAGGCCCACGTGCCGGTGTGGAACGAACCCTGGCAGCCCCACGCCACCATGACCGGCCCGACACCGTTCCTTGCGCTTTTCTGCTGGACTAGGGATACAAGCCTGCCCGCCAAAGTCATTCCCTCGCCCGACTGGCCAAAACTGGAGACCCCATCTTGACTGCCCCGGACCTGATTGTCGTCAACGCCGATATCCGCACCATGGATCCGCTGCGCCCACGGGTTGCGGCGCTTGCCGTCAGCAATGGCCGCATCGCGGCTCTTGGCAGCACGGCGGAGATTGCCGCCCTTGCCGGAAATTCCACCCGCCTCATCGATGCGGGTTGGCGCCTGGTGCTGCCGGGCTTCCAGGACACCCACATCCACCTGCAGGACGGCGGCTTCGCCCATAGCCGCAGCGCCGCGCTTGACGCCTGCGGCAGCATCGCCGAGTTGCAGGAGGCGCTGCGCAACTTTGCCAGGACCAGCAAGGGTCCCTGGGTGAACGGGACGGGCTGGTACACTGGAATTTTCACCGACCACACTCTCAACCGCTACGTGCTGGATGCGGCGGTGCCCGACCGGCCCTGCTATATCGTCGCCAGCGACGGCCACAACGCCTGCCTGAATTCAAAAGGCCTGGAGGCGGTTGGCCTCAAGCGCGGCACCCCCGATCCGCTCAATGGCCACTTCGTGCTCGATGCCAATGGCGAGCCAACCGGCATGCTGCATGAAAGCGCCACCGACTGGGCCGAGAGCTTCATGCCCGTGCCCAGCGACGAGGACTACGCCAACGGCGTGCGCTTTTCGCAAAGCCTGTGCAACCGTCACGGCATTACCGGGGTGATCGATGCCTCGGTGAACGAGCGCCACGCCCGCGTCTATGGCAACCTTGAAAAGGCGGGGGCTCTCACCGTGCGCGTGGCGGCCACCGCCAAGGTGGTCGCGGCCGAGAAGACCGGGGACGCGCTGCGCCGCCTTGAGGATCTGCGCCGCAATCACTCCTCCGCCATGTTCAAGGTTCATTCGGCGAAATTCTTTCTCGACGGCGTTCTGGAAAACCGCACCGGCGTGATGCTCGAGCCCTATGCCGATGCGCTTGGCGGCAATGGCCAGCTGATGTTCGGCCACAACCAGATCAAGGAGTTGTTCACCGCCTTCGATGCGGCACGCTTCCAGATACATGTCCATGTCATCGGCGATGGCGCGGTGCGCGCCGCCCTCGATGCCCTTGAAGCGGCGCGCGCCGCCAATGGCCCGTGGCCCAGCCTGCATCAGCTCGCCCATGTCCAGTGCATTGACCCTACCGACATTCCGCGCTTCCGCCAGCTTGGCGTGGTGGCCAATATCCAAACCCTGTGGGCCCGCAATGAACCTTCGGTCACCGACGTGGCGCTCCCCATGGTGGGGGAGGCGCGGGGCAAGTGGATGTATGCCTTCCGCTCGCTCATCGATGCGGGCGCCCCCTTTGCGGTGTCCAGCGACTGGAGCGTCTCGACCCTCAATCCCTTTCCGATCATCGAAACCGCCGTCACCCGCCAGCCGCCGCGCAAGCATGGCGACCATCCGGTGTTCCTGCCCGAGCAGCGCATGAGCCGCGAGGAATGCGTCAAGGGCTACACCATCTTTGCCGCCGAGGCCGCCTGGCGGGCCCGCGACACCGGCTCGCTGAGCCTCGGCAAATATGCTGATCTGATTGTGCTCGACCGCGATATTTTCACCTGTGATGTCTATGATATCGGTGATACGGAAGTGCTGCTCACCCTGCTGGGCGGGAAAGAAGTGCATCGTTCGAAAAATTTTACAGGAAAACCCAATGCTTGAAGACCTTCGTGGAAAAGCCGTCCTCGTCACCGGGGCCAGTATCGGCATTGGCGCCGCCGCCGCCCTCGGCTTTGCCGGGCAGGGCGCCAATGTCGCGGTCCACTACAACAAGAACAGGGAAGCCGCCGAGAACGTCTGCGCCGCCATCGGCAAACTTGGTGTGAAGGCCGTGGCCATCGGCGGCGACCTTGCCGTCGCCGGCACCGCCCGGCGCGTCGTCGAAGAGGCCGCAAAACACCTGGGCCGTCTCGACATATTGGTGAACAATGCCGGCGCCATGATCCGGCGGGCGCCTTTCCTTGAGCTTGATTCAGGCCTCTATGAAGCGGCCCTCAACCTCAATGTGCGGCCGGTGATCGAAGCTTGCCAAGCCGCCGTGCCGCACATGGAAAAGCAGGGCGGCGGGGCCATCATCAACCTGGGCTCCATCGCCGGCGCCGATGGCGGCGGTCCGGGCTCGGGCCACTATGCCTGCGCCAAGGCCTATGTGCATAACCTCACGCGCCACATGG